>DASPSI010000125.1:0-6927 GCA_035624015.1 Methylocystis sp. | reverse complement strand
CTCCGATCTCGCGGGCCTGCGCACGCGCGCGGTGCGGGAGGGCGATGTCTATAAGGTGACCGGCGCCAAGACCTGGATCACCCATCCGGTGCGCGCCGATGTCATGACGCTGCTCGTGCGCACGAACCCGAACGAGAAGGGCTACAAGGGCCTCTCGATGCTGCTCGCCGAGAAGCCGCGCGGCACGGACGAGAATCCCTTCCCGGCCAAGGGCATGACTGGCGGCGAGATCGAGGTTTTGGGCTACCGCGGCATGAAGGAGTTCGAGATCGGCTTCGACAATTTCGAGGTGCCGGCGGAGAACCTTTTGGGCGGCGACGAGGGCGCCGGCTTCAAGCAGCTCATGGAGACGTTCGAATCGGCGCGCATCCAGACTGCGGCGCGCGCGCTTGGCGTCGCGCAATGCGCGTTGGATCTGGGCCTGCGCTACGCCAAGGAGCGCATCCAGTTCGGGAAGCCTCTGTTCTCCTTCCCGCGCGTGTTCGACAAGATCGTGAGCATGGCGGTCGAGATTCACATCGCCCGCCAGATCACCTATTTCGCCGCACGCCAGAAGGACGGCGGCAAGCGCTGCGACCTCGAGGCCGGCATGGCGAAGCTCCTGGGGGCGCGCGTGGCCTGGGCCGCGGCCGACAACGCCCTGCAAATCCACGGCGGCAACGGATTTGCGCTGGAATACCCTGTCTCGCGCGTGCTGTGCGATGCGCGCATCCTCAACATCTTCGAGGGCGCGGCGGAGATTCAGGCGCAGGTGATCGCTCGGCGGCTGCTGGAGGGGTGAGCGCGGGAGGACCGTCGAGATATCGATCGGCCGGCGCGCTCGGGCCGGACGCGCCGAGTTTTTGGGAGTCCGAACCGGACAATCTTTGATCCCTGGTGCCGCAAGAGGGATTCGAACCCCCGACCCCCTCATTACGAATGAGGTGCTCTACCGACTGAGCTATTGCGGCGATGGCGGTCCTCTTATCGGGGTTTTGGACGATTTTCAAGCCGGTCCTAGTTGCCGAACGCCCGCAAAGGCGCCACAAGCGGCGCCGCCGCCGCTCGGGCCCGGGACCCTTCATGGACAACATCATCGCTCACTACCGCCTGCGCGCCGGTGACGCCAAGGAAGCCGCCGATCGCGCTCAAAAAATCGCCGTCGAGCAAAGCGTCGAATGTCCGCTCGGCGCCGTCCGCGATTCCCGCATCCGCGACGAAGTCGTCGGCAAGGTCTTGGAGATCCGGCCGGCGCCGGGCGGCCTCTTCGACGTCGCCGTCGAGCTTTGCGCAAAAACTGTCGGGCGCGACGCCGGGCAGCTCGTCAACATGCTGTTCGGCAACACCTCCATGCACGCCGACGTTTCGTTGGAGGACGCCGAGATTCCCGAGCGTCTCCTCGACGTCTTCGGCGGCCCTAACCACGGGCTCGCCGGCGTGCGGTCGCTCGCCGGCGCGGCGCGGCGCGCCATGACCTGCTCGGCGCTCAAGCCTCAGGGCATGTCGGCCCAGGAGCTCGCCGCGCTCGCGCGCGAGTTCGCCCGCGGCGGCGTCGATTTCATCAAGGACGACCACGGCCTCGCCGACCAGGAATACAGCCCCTTCGCCGACCGCGTCCCCGCTTGCGCCGCGGCGATGCGCGAGGCCGAGCGCGAGACGGGACGGCTCACCCATTACATCCCCAGCCTTTGGGGGAGCTTTGACGAGATCGACCGGCGCTTGGAGCTCGCCGCCCGCGAAGGCTTGAGCGCGGCGATGCTCGCGCCGGCGTTGATCGGCGCGTCCAACCTCGTGGCGCTCAAGCGCAAGCACCCCCACTTCGCCTTCTTCGCGCACCCGAGCTTCACCGGCGGCGCGCGCATCTCGCCGCAACTCTATAACAAGCTCTATCGCATCTTCGGCGCCGACGCCGTGATCTTCCCGACCTTTGGCGGCCGTTTTGGCTATAGCAAGGACACCTGCCGGAGGGTCGCCGACGCCGCCCGCGGCCCGCTTGGGCGCTTGCGTCCCGCCGCGCCCGCGCCCGCCGGTGGGCTGACGTTGAAGCGCGTCGCCGAGACGCTTGACTTCTATGGCCCCGACGCGATGCTGCTCATCGGCGGCGATCTGCTGCTCGCCGAACGTCATGAGCTTGCGGGAGAGACCGCAGCCTTTGTTCGCGCGGTCGAGACCTTTTCGTTGAGCGAGAGCTGACATGTCCACGCCCGAGCCCGTTACTTTCCGCAAGGCGCAGGGCGAGGGCTGCGCCTGGGAGGGCGTCGAGCGCCTGAACTACAAGGAGGAAGGCAGCGCGCCCTTCAAGGCCATCTCGCGCCAGACGCTCTTCTCGAGCCCGCATCTTGCCGGCGAGCTGCGCTATTTCGAGATCGAGCCCGGCGGCTATTCGACGCTCGAACGCCACGAGCATGCGCATGCGGTGGTGATCTTGCGCGGGCGCGGCTCGTGTCTCGTCGGCGACGAAGTGCGCGAGATCGACACGCAGGACCTCGTCTCAATCGCGCCCTGGACCTGGCATCAGTTCCGGGCGCGCCGTGGCGAGGCGCTCGGGTTTTTGTGCCTCGTCAACAGCCTGCGCGACAAGCCGCAACTGCCGACGGAAGAACAGCTCGCGGTCCTGCGAGAAAATCCCGCAATCGCGGCGTTTCTGGACGCGAACGGAGAATGAAGGCCGCCGGTCATATGATTTCCGCTTGAAGGGGTCGCGAAGGATGCGAGCCGGAGGCTCGCGGTCCTGGCGCATTTGGACCGCGAGCCTCTGCCTCGCAGCAAGCGATCATTCGGAGATCGTATCACACCGAGAAGCTCACCCCGCAGCCGCAGGAGGACGCCGCGTTCGGGTTGTCGATTTTAAAGGCCTGGCCCGTGAGATCGTCGACGAAATCGACGCTGGCGCCCGCGAGAAAGGCGAGAGAGGAGCCGTCGACGACGATCCTCGCGCCGTCCTTTTCGATCAAAAGGTCCGACGCCGCGGGCGCGCCGTCCACCGCGAACGTGTATTTAAAACCCGAGCAGCCTCCGCCGTCGACGCCAATGCGAAAGGCAGCCCCTGGGGCCTCGCCCGAAAGGATCGCCGCGATGCGCTTCGCCGCCGCATCCGTGACTTGAACCTTGGCTGCTTCGCCGTTCATTTTGGATCTTTCCGCGCTATAAGCCTGCTGGGATAATCATAAGTCCGCGCCAGCGGCCTTTCAATCATCGGAGACAGCGGCTTGGCGCTTCGCCTCCCTCTCGCGCCTTATGCCTGCGACGCCCTGCGCTCGCGCGGACGGCTCATTACAGAAGAGCCTTCGCGCACGCGCAGCGAGTTCCAGCGCGACCGCGACCGCATCCTCCATTCGACCGCCTTCCGCCGCCTCGCCCACAAGACACAGGTCTTCGTGCCGCTCGACGGCGACCATTTCCGCACGCGCCTGACCCACTCAATCGAGGTCGGGCAGATCGCGCGTTCGCTCGCCCGCGCGCTCAGGCTCGACGAGGACCTGGCCGAAACGGTCGCTCTCGCGCATGATCTCGGCCATGCGCCCTTCGGTCACGCAGGCGAGAGCGCGCTGACCGAATGCATGGCGGCCTATGGCGGCTTCGACCACAATGAGCAGGCGCTGCGCGTCGTGACGGTCCTGGAACGCCGCTATGCGCGCTATGACGGCCTCGACCTCACCTGGGAGACCCTGGAGGGCGTCGTCAAGCACAATGGGCCCTTGCGCGGACGAGTTCCAGACTATGTCGCGGCCTTCGACGCCGCTTTCCCGCTGGAGCTTGACTCGCATGCCGGCCCGGAGGCGCAATGCGCGGCGCTCGCCGACGATATCGCCTATCTCGCCCATGACGTGGACGACGGGTTGCGCGCGACCCTGTTCGATCTGCGGGCCATTGGCGAAATTCCGTTCATCGCCGGCCTTCTCACCGAGATCGCCGCGCTGCATCCTTCGCTCGAGCTTGCGCGCGCGAGCCACGAGCTCACGCGACGCGTGATCACGCGCTTCGTCGAGGACGCGATCGACGAGTCGACGGCGCGTCTCGCGCTCCTTAGTCCGCAGAGCGCCGCGGACGTCCGCCGCGCGCCGGACGCGGTCGTCGCGCTGTCGAAACCGATGGATGGGGCCAAGCGCGCGCTCAAAGACTTCCTGTTCAAGCGCATGTATCGTCATCCGCGCGCGCTCGAGGTCTGGGACCGGGCCCGCGCGGCGATCTCTTATCTTTTCCCCGCCTTCATGGAAGATCTGGCGCTCCTGCCGCCGGAATGGTCGAGGCTTTCCGCGGACGCGCCGGAACGGGAGCGCGCCCGCATCGTCGCCGACTATATCGCCGGCATGACGGACCGTTATGCGCTTCAGGAGCATCGGCGGCTGTCCGGGCGGATGGTCTGAGCTAACGCTGCGGGACCTCGGCAGGCTCCTCGACCGTTCTCGCCTCATGGCCGACCGTCAGCGTGAAGGCGCCCCCGGGCGGCGGCGGCGCACCCTCGACGCGCGGTTGCTCCACGCTGACCTTGTAATCGCCGTCCAGGGGCGCGACGCCTCGATATTCGGTGGCCCTAAACGTCAGCTGGGCGCCCTGTGGCGAGAGGACCGAGAAGCAAAGCCCCGACTGCTCCGACTTCAAGCTCACGGTCAGGGTCTCGCCGCTCTTGGCCGGAAACACGAAATCGACGGCCGTCGCGCCTTTCACGCGGCCTTTGACAGTGGCCTCGGGGGCGTCGTTCTTGAACGCGACGCGCGTCGCCTTGCCCGCGGGCGTCGCAAAGGCCGCGGTCGCGGAAAGCGCAAGCGCGCAAAAGAAGGCGGCGCGAGAGAGCGCGGGCATCGAAAGCATCCGGTTGCAAGGGGCGCCAAGAAGCCCCGGAGTCTCAAAAAAGTCGCATATGCCGAACTTTGCGTCAAATTCTTCGATAAGGCGACTTCGGGCGCCGCCGGCGCAGCCTCGTTCTCAACGTCTTAATCCGGGCCGTGTAAGCTCCGCCTCTGCTTAAGGGGCGGAGGCCGGGACGCGCATGCTTCAAATTTTAGCCAATGTCAGAGACGGCGCCTGGCTCACGCCTGAACGACGGCGCGTATACAGCCTCATGCTGATCGCGGCCGCACTTCTCTACCTCGGCGTCCTGATCGTCTCGGCGCGCTACCAGACTTCGCCCGTCGAGCTCCAGCTCGGCGCTGACTTCGCGCAAGTCTGGGTCGCTGGCAAGGAAGTGCTGGAGGGGAAGCCGCAGGACGCTTTCGACATCGCAAAGCACGTGGCCCGGCAGCGCGAGGAATTCGGTCCGCAGGCGGCCGGCTTCGGCTGGCTCTATCCGCCCTATTTTCTGGGGCCCGCGGCGTTGCTTGCGTCTTTGCCCTATTATGCGGCGCTGGCGTTGTGGGAGGGGACGACGCTCGCCGCTTATCTTGCGATGATCGCCTGGCTCGCGCGCGCGCAACGTCTCGATCTCGGCGCGGCTCTCTTGGGCTCGCTGGCTTTTCCCGCGGTCATGGTCAATCTCGGCAATGGCCAGAACGGCTTTTTGACCGCGACGCTGCTCGGCGCCGGCTTCCTCGCGCTCGAGCGGCGGCCGCTCGCCGCGGGCCTCATTTTCGCGCTGCTCGCCTATAAGCCGCAGTTCGCTCTCGTCTTGCCGCTCGCGCTGATTCTCGACCGGCGCTGGCGCGCGCTCGTTGGGGCTAGCGCAGCGCTCGCTGTCCTGACGGTTCTGAGCGTCGCGGCTTTCGGCCTGTCGAGCTGGGGCGCCTTTTTCGAGAGTCTCGCCGTCACGCGCGTCGTCGTTGAGCAGGGCGGTCCGGGCTTCGGCAAGATTCAGTCCGCCTTCGCCGCCGTGCGTCTGCTCGGCGGCTCCGCATCGCTCGCTTACTTCGTCCAGAGCGCCGTCACAGCGGCGACGCTTGGCGCCTTGGCGTGGCTGTGGCTCTCGAAAGCCGACCGGCGCGCCAAGATCGCCGCGACGCTCGTCGCGACGCAGCTCACGACGCCTTATTGCCTCGATTACGACATGATGGCGCTCGCTCCGGCGCTGGCGCTCCTTGTCAGCCAGGGCGAGGAAAAAGGCTATGCGCCGTTCGAGAAGACCGTTCTCGCCATAGCCTTCGTCGCGCCTCTCCTCGCGCGCCCCGTGGCGATGGGGATCGGGCTGCCGCTTGGCGTACTGTGCGTTGCGCTGCTTTTCTGCGCGATCCTTCGACGCGGACTGCCGACAGAAGCCTTCCGCCCGCAGTCCGCATTGCGCGCGTGATCGCTCAGTGCTCGCCCGGACGCAGCTTCACGCCTCGGCGCTCATAGGCGATGTAAGCGAGAAGCGCCGTCATCTTGGGATCCTCGGGGCTGAGCGCCTTGCCCTCGAGCGGATTCTGGATGCACCAGTTCACCATCTCCCAAAGCTGCGCGACCTTGCCCAGCTGCTTTTGGAATTTCGGATAGGTTTCGGGATGCGTGTTGGCGGCGTTGGGATGGCATTGCGCGCAGGCGACGCCGTTCGCGCCTAGGGCGCCGTCGGTCCACAGCTTGCGGCCGTCGGCGCGCACATTGTCGAACTCCTTCTCGTAACGTCCAATGTCGTCCTTGATGAACTCATCGGCGCGGGCGCACGGCGCCACGAGGAGAAGGCCCAGCGTCAGGGCGGCGGATATGGGACGCATCGTCAGCTCCTCTGTGATGCTTAGTAATGGCTTTGCGGCGCGGTGCGATGCGACGCGTCCCGATAGGCGAGATCGACCGGTCTTCCCTGCGCCGGGTCGAAGGCCACCGTGCGCTCCGGATTGTCCCAGAGCTGGTAACGCGCCGCGATTCGGCCCGAATGCACGTTGATGAGTTTCCAGCCGGTGGCGTCGCGCTCGAAGAAGGGATCGCCGCGGTTCATCGGCACAGTCAGGACCGGCAGATGGCTCTCCGCCTGCGCGTAGCTCTCCGGATAGGGCCAGGGCCAGGCCGTCGCCATCACCGAGTTGAAGGCGATGTTGCCGA
>DASPSI010000117.1:0-2643 GCA_035624015.1 Methylocystis sp. | reverse complement strand
AAGCACACCTCGAACGAGCCGCTTTCCGGCGGGTTCTTGTCCACGACGAGGCGGAAGCCCGCGCGAAGCGGCGTGCCGAGCGGCATCAGCAGACGAATAAGGTTCGGCTCCGGCGCGCCCTTTTGGTCATAAACCGCGACGGCGAACATGGGCTGGTCGGCCTGCACGCCGAAGTCCCGGGTGGTGAGGCAAGTCTGCTTCTTGGTTTGCGGATCGTCCTCGCAGATCTTGTTCCATTCCGGCTGCACCGGCACGGCGTCGACCTTCGACGGCGCGCCCTGCGCCGGCGGCGTGGCCGGAGCGGGCGCCCCGGCGGCAGGCGCTCCGGCCTGTTGAGCATTGGCCGCGCCGCTCGCCAGAAGGGCCGCAACCGCGGCGCCGGCGAAGCGCTTCAAATGTAATGACATCCTTAGTCCTTTCGACCGTCTTCCAAGACTCTGCCGCCCTCCGCCCATCGCCGGAGGCGCATGATGTTATACCCCTCGCGCAAGGCCGCAACGCTTTCAAAGCCGCGCGACTTTCGCCCTTGGGACGAAAGCTCGCGCCGCGAAACCCCTCGCCAGCTTTGAGGAAATCCTTACGCGCGCGCCGCTGGCTACCTCCGCCTTGCGGCGAAGTTAAGGACGCCTGCGACGCTCTTACATGCTCCAATCGGCAAATTCCAGTCGCAAAAGCGCTCGTTTTTCCGTCGATGCTCGTAAAAGGCGCCGCGCGGCGTGGTTTACGAGACCCCACCTGGCTTATGGTGGCTGCATGAGGATACGCATGATTCGCCCTGCCTGGACGCTGCGGCGCCGGGTTTCGACGCTGCTCCTTTCCGCAGCGCTGCTTTTTCCTTGGGCGGCGCTCGCCCAAGGCGCGCCTGAGCCCGCGACGGGCCTCGCCATGCACGGCCCGCCGCAGCTTCCCGCAAAGTTCGACCATTTCCCCTATGCCGATCCGGCCGCTAAGAAAGGCGGGCGGCTGCGCGTCGGCCTGCCGGGAACTTTCGACAGCCTCAATCCCTTCAACGTCAAGTCCGGCTCGACGTCGCAGGGCCTCATTGGCAACGTGTTCCAGACGCTGATGGTGCGCTCGCAGGACGAGGCCTTCGCGTTCTACGGCCTCGTCGCGCAGTCGGTCGATCTCGATCCCGAGCGCGAGCATCTGACCTTCCACCTCGATCCGCGGGCGCACTTTTCCGACGGCGCGCCGATCACCTCGGCCGACGTGCTATTCTCCTTCGACCTGCTGAAAACAAAAGGACGTCCGCAGCATCGCGTCGCCTACGGCCTCGTGAGGTCCATCGACGCGCCGGACGCCCACACGGTGCGGTACGATCTCACCGGCGCCGGCAATCGCGAGCTGCCCCTCCTCCTCGCGCTGATGCCAGTGCTGCCGAAGCACGCGACCGACACCGAGCGCTTCCAGGACGCGAGCCTCGCGCTTCCCGTGGCGTCCGGCCCCTATGTCGTCGCCGAGATCGATCCTGGCGCACGGGTCCTCCTCAAGCGCGATCCGAACTATTGGGGCCGAGACCTGCCGAGCCAGCGCGGATTGTTCAACTTCGACGAGATCGACATCGAGTATTTCCGCGACGGCAACACGCTGTTCGAGGCGTTCAAGTCCGGGCTCGTCGACTATCGCGAGGAGACGAGCTCGACGCGCTGGGCGAACGGCTACGACTTCCCGGCCGTGCGCGACGGGCGCATCGTCAAGGAGGAGATCCACAACGACAGCCCCAAAGGGATGGAGGGATTCGCCTTTAATTTGCGGCGAAAGCTGTTTCAGGACGCGCGCCTGCGCGAGGCGCTCGGCATGATGTTCGACTTCGAATGGATCAACGCCAACCTGTACGCCGGGCTCTATGCGCGCACGAAGAGCTTCTTCGACGCTTCCGAGCTGGCTTCGACGGGGCGGCCTGCGAGCAAGGAAGAGCGCGCGCTGCTCGCCCCCTTTCCGGGCGCTGTGCGCGAGGACGTGATGGAAGGGCGCTGGACGCCGCCGACGAGCGACGGCGGCGGGCGCGACCGCGCGATGGCCCGGCGAGCGCTCGATCTGTTGACGAGCGCGGGCTACAGGCTCGAGGATGGGACGCTGTTGAAGGACGAGGAGCCGGTCGAATTCGAGATTACGGTCAAGGACCGCGCCGAGGAGCGACTGGCGACGATCTACGCGGCCTCGCTCAAGCGTGTCGGCGTCGGCGCACGCGTGCGGCTTGTCGACGAGGTGCAGTATCAGCGCCGGCGGCAGAAGTTCGACTTCGACATGATGCCGGGACAATGGGTCGCCTCGGCCTCGCCCGGCACCGAGCAGCGCACGCGCTGGGGTTCGCTCGGCGCGATGCAGGAAGGCTCATACAACCTCTGCGGCGTATCCTCCCCCGCGGTCGACGCGATCATCGACGCGCTGCTCGCGGCGCGCACGCGCGACGAGCTTGTCACGGCTGCGCGGGCTCTCGACCGCACGCTGATCTCCGGCTTCTACATCGTGCCATTCTTTCATGCGCCCAACTCCTGGATCGCTCACAGCGCGAGCTTGAGGCGGCCGGAGCATTTGCCGCGCTACGCCACGCCAATTTTCGGGCCGACGCTCGATAGCTGGTGGAAGGAGGAGAGGGGAGGCGGTAGGCAGTAGGCCGTCGGGAGGCGCCGGTCGACTGCC
>DASPSI010000100.1:0-22616 GCA_035624015.1 Methylocystis sp. | reverse complement strand
GCCGCGCTGAACAGCAGCTCGTTCTGCATATTGTTGATCGCCGCGCAAGCTTCGGCAGACAAAAGCTCGGGTCGGCCAGCCGCCCACAGCAGCAGCTGGGTGTCGAGCAAGAGCTTCATGCCCGGTCCGTAAACAGCTGTTCGATTTCCTTGCGCCCCATCTCATCGAAATCGGCCGGAACCTCGATCTCGCCGCGCAAGAAGCCGAGCCGGCGAATCCCCGCGCCCTCCGGCGCCTCGACAGCCACAACCTTGACGAGCGGCTTCCCGGCCTTGGCGATGATAAAGGGCTCGCCCTTGGCCGCCGCGTCGACGAGCCGAGAGAGCTGCGTCTTGGCTTCATGAATGTTCACCATGCGCATTTTCGACGCCTCGGTTCGGATGAACTAAGTTGTGTTAGTTTAGTTCGATTTGCGTCATGAGGCAACAGGTCGCGTGGGGTGTGTTCTGAGAGAACGCTGCGCGCGATCCAGGACTTCAACGTGCGCTTTGCGCCAAAAATGCCCCTTCATTGGAAAGGCTTGATCGCTACTTTGACTCGACTCGATGGGCACCGCGGGCGATCAAATTCGCCCGTTCGAGCAATTACTTGCTAAAGTCCGTGAATGGCGTGAGTTCCGAATTAGGTTTCTCCATGAGCCAAGGCGCGCGCAGAACTGCATTCGTGTTTGCCGGCGGCGGTAGCCTTGGGGCGGTGCAGGTCGGTATGTTGCGCGCGCTTCTGTCCGCAGGGGCGAGGCCCAATTTCGTCGTTGGCGCATCGGTCGGAGCAATCAATGCTGCTTACTACGCCGGCGCGCCGAGCGCCGAAGATGTGGTGAAGCTTGAGCAGATTTGGTGCCGACTGCGCCGCGCCGAGGTATTTCCGATCACCCTCGCGAGCGCATTCGGCTTGCTTCGACATCCGGACAACATCGTCGATCCTGGGCGTCTGCGACACTTGATCGAAACTCACCTTCCCTTTGGCCGTTTGGAGGAGGCGACGATTCCCTTGCATGTTGTAGCCGCTGATTTGCAAGGGCTGGCGGTTCCTCTTTCGCGCGGGAACGCGATCGAGGCTATTCTCGCGAGCACCGCGATTCCGGGCGTCTTTCCCACTGTGGAAATCGAAGGGCGCACGCTAATGGACGGCGCGGTCGCAGCCAAGAGTCCGATCCGATTGGCCGCGGAGTTGGGAGCGTCGCGAATCATTGTGCTCCCCACGGGCTACGCCTGCGCCCTGAAAGAACCGCCGAAGGGCGCGGTCGCCAAGGCCTTACATGCAATCACGCTGCTTATCGCGTGGGGGCTCATGCGCGATATCGAACAGCTTCCGGATTGGATCGATGCGCATCTCGTGCCGGCGTTGTGCCCCCTTGAGGTGTCGCCATTTGATTTTTCGGCTTCCCGATATTTGATCGAGCGCGCCGCCGATAGCACCCGCAAATGGATCGAACGCGGAGGTCTTTCTCGACGATCTCTATCGCAGGAACTCCAGCCGCACCGTCACGATCGGACTTCCACGGGCTGACAATCGGGGCGACGCTTGCGTTTTTAAAACGAGTTCTTAGCTTAGAGGACAATCATGCTCGACAATCCAGAAAAAACTCGCGAGCTCCCGGCGGCGCTTGCGGCAGCGGCACCATTCGAAGTCGAATTGACGCCAGAACCGCTGCGCTCGCCAAGCTACCCCCCAACCACCAGCACATGCACGATCGGCTTCTTGCCCCAGACGTTGAACACCGCGCCGCGCACCGCGCGCTCGATCGCCGTCGCGAGCGAATCGAAATCGCGCCGGCGCGGCCGTGAAAGTCCGTCGAACGTCGTGAACACCGCGTCGTCCACCACCGCTCCCATCTCCTCGCCGTTCTTGCCGCGCTTGGGCAGGCCGGCGAACACCACGTCCGGGTCGCCCGCCAGCTCCCCGTGGCGGTCGACCGCGAGCGCGATCGACACGACGCCCGCGAAGCCGAGCTTGGCCCGCTCGCGCACGGCGTTCTCCCTGTCGCTGACGATCACCTCGCCGTCCTTATAGATGCGGCCCGCGGCAATCTTGCCGACCACCGCCGGCGCGCCGGGCGCGAGCCGCACGACGTCGCCGTTGCGCGCCGAGACGACCTGCTCGACGCCATGCTCCTTCGCGAAGGCGGCGTGGCGCGTGAGCTGCTGCGCCTCGCCATGGGCAGGCACCGCCGCGCGCGGGCGCGTCCACTCGTACATGCGCGCCACCTCGCCGCGGCGCGGATGGCCGGAGCAGTGCACGAGATGATCGTGATCGGTGACGACCTCGACGCCGAGGTCGCAGAGCTTGTTGATGACGCGATGCACATCGCGCGCGTTGCCGGGGATGGCGCGCGAGGAGAAGATCACGCGATCGCCAGGCGCGAGCTTGATCGCCGGATGCTCGCCCTCGGCGGCGCGAGCCATGGCGGCGCGCGGCTCGCCCTGGCTGCCCGTCGCGATGATCACGGTGCGGTTGCGCGGCAGCGTCGCGAGATAGTCGAGGGAGTAAAACGGCCCGACGCCGTCGAGATAGCCACCCTCGCGCGCGACCTCGATTGTGCGGTCGAGCGCGCGGCCAGCGACGACGACGCTGCGGCCCGCCGCCTGCGCCGCCTCGGCGACGGCGCGCACGCGCTGGACGTTCGAAGCGAAGGTCGTCACCAGCACGCGGCCCGCGGCCTCGGCGATCAGCGGCTTCAGCGCCCGCGCCACATCGGTCTCGGAAAAGCTGTCGCCCTCGCGCAGAATGTTGGTCGAGTCGCAAATCAGCGCATCGACGCCCTCGTCGCCGAGAGCGCGCAGCCGCGCCTCGTCGGTGCGATAGCCGATGCCGGGCTCGGGATCGATCTTCCAGTCGCCGGTGTGGATGGCAAGCCCCGCCGGGGTGCGGATCGCCAGCGCGCAGGCTTCGGGAATCGAATGCGCCATGGCGATATATTCGACGCGAAAGGGCCCAAGCTCAAGCACGGCTCCGGGGCCGACCCGCGAAATCTCGATCTTCGGCGCGCCGGGCTCGGAAAGGCGCCGCATCTCCGCGAGACCCGCCGCGAAGGGGGTCGCATACACCGGACAGCGGAGCTTCGGCCACATCGCGGCGAGCGCGCCGATGTGGTCCTCATGCGCATGGGTGATGACGATGGCGAGCAGATCGCGCCCGAGCTTCTCGACAGAGGAGAGATCGGGGAACATGAGCTCGACGCCCGGCAGCTCGGGCCCCGGGAACCCCAAACCGCAATCGACCAGAATCCACTTTTTCGCGCGCGCGGAGCCGTAGCCGTAAAGCGCCGCATTCATGCCGACTTCGCCGAGACCGCCGAGAGGCGCAAAAACAAGCTCGCCCGCCTCCTGCGTCATGAAACCCTGCCCGACTGACCCAAGACCTCAACCTCTCCATGCGCCAAAAACACGTCGCCCGCGTCGAGGACGCGCTCGCCCGCTTCCGTCCCAAGGATCAGGCGGCCGCCGGCGTCGAGACCCTCGAAGCGCCCCAAGAGCTCCTCGCCCTGCGCGAGGCCGAGGCGTATCGTTTCGCCAAGTCCCGCGGCGTCTTCGAGCCAGCGCGCGCGGATATTGGCGAAGCCAGCGCCCTCAGCCCATTCGTCGAGACTTACGACAAAAACGTCGGAGAGCGGAGTCAAAATTTTTTCAGCCGTCAGCGCCGCGGGGCCGATCTCGCTCAGCGCGCGCGCCGGATAGGGCAGCCCCGAAGGGGCGCTGACGCAATTCAATCCGATGCCGACAACAGCGGAGAAACCGGACGGCCCGCTCACGCCTTCGAGCAGTATTCCGCCGAGCTTGGCGCGCTCCAGCAGCAAATCGTTCGGCCACTTGAGGGCGAGCCCGCCCAAGTTCCCGGCAGCGACTCTGAGCGCCGCAAGCGTCGCGACCCCGGCGACGAAGCCGAGCTGCGGCGCGAGACTGGGGCCGAATTCGCCGGAGAGGATGAGGCTCGCATGCAGATTGCCCTCTCCCGATATCCACGGCCGTCCGAGCCGGCCACGGCCCGCGGTCTGGCGATCGGCCACGATCCACAAAGGCCCGCGCTCGCCGCTTTCGATGAGCCGTTTGGCCTCGTCATTCGTCGATTGCAGCTCCTCGAAGGCGACGAGCCGCACGCCGCGCGCTCGCGCGGCGTCGCCGAGCCTCCAGCAAGAAGGGCCGCTCAAAACAGCGATTTCGCTGCGGCGCTCGCCGCATCCATGAGCGGCGCGGGATAGAGCCAGAAGCCAAGCAGGAAGATCGTCGAGACCGCCAGCACGCCGCGCTGCGCCAGCGGCGCAGGATCGAAGGCCGGCGCCGGCTCGTCGAAATACATGACCTTGATCACGCGCAGATAGTAATAAGCGGAGACCGCGGAGGCCAGCACGCCGATGACGGCCAGCCAGGCGAGCCCCGTCTGGACCGCGGGCAGCAGCACGAAATATTTCGCGAAGAATCCCCCGAGCGGCGGAATGCCCGTCAGCGAGAACATCAGCATCGCCAGGAAGAAGGCCATGGCCCCGTCGGTGCGCGCGAGGCCTGCGAGATCAGAGACGTTCTCGACCGGCTTGCCGTTGACGCGCATGTTGAGGATCGCCGCGAAGACGCCGAGCGTCATGGCCGCATACATGACGAGATAGATGGCGACGCCCTTCATCCCGTCTTCCGTGCCGGCGGCGAGGCCGATCAGCACGAAGCCCATGTGGCCGATGGACGAATAAGCCATCAGCCGCTTGATGTTCTGCTGGCCGATCGCAGCGAAGGCGCCAAGCACGGTCGAGATGATGGCGAGCGCGACGATGATCTGCCGCCAGGACCCGGAAATCCCAGGGAAAGCTGTGACGAGAATGCGGGCGGTGACGGCGACGGCGGCGATCTTCGCAGCGGAGGCGAAGAAGGCGGTGACCGGCGTCGGCGAGCCTTCGTAAACGTCGGGCGTCCACATATGGAACGGCGCCGCCGACATTTTGAAGGCGAGGCCCGCGAGCACGAAGACGAGGCCGAAGATCACGCCGAGCGGCGCCAGGCCGGCGATGGCCGTCGCAATCCCCGAGAACGAGACTGTCCCGGCAAAGCCGTAAAGGAGCGAAGCGCCATACAGCAGCATGCCGGACGACAGCGCGCCGAGCACGAAATATTTGAGCCCCGCCTCCGACGCGCGACCGTCGTCGCGCGCGAAGGCCGCCATCACATAGAGCGCGAGCGACATGAGCTCGAGTCCGAGATAGAGCGCAATCAGATTGTCCGCGGAGATCAGCAGCAGCATGCCGAGCGTCGCGAGCAGAACCAGAATCGGGAACTCGAAGCGGTCGAGCTTCGCGCGGCGGAAGAAATCCGTTGACAGCAGCAGCGTGCCAAGCGACGACGCCAGCGCCACGATCTTGAGGAAGCGCGAGAAGGCGTCGTCCATATAGGCGCCGTCGAACGCGCTCGTCTCGCCCTTCGTCGAAAGCGCGATCGAGAGGATCGCCAGCCCAAGCACGCCGACCGCGAGCTCATTGACCAGCGCAAAGGCCTTGTCGCCTCGCCAGGCGCCGACGAGGATCAGCGCCAGCACGCCGATCGTCAGGATGACTTCCGGCAGGAAGTGGTGCGCAAGCAGGGGGAAGAAGGACATCTTCGTCGATCCGTCAGTGGGCGCTGGCGAGCTTGGCCGCGTCGATGAGCGCCGAATGGGTTGAGATGAGATGCGAGACAGCGCTCGCCGAGGCGTCGATCACCGGCTGCGGATGCACGCCGTAGTAGATCGTCAGCAGCAGCAGGGGCGTGAAGATCGCGATCTCGCGCGGGGAAAGATCGGCGATGTCCTTGAGGCTCGGCTTCTCCAGCACGCCGAAGATCACGCGTCGATAGAGGTAAAGCGCATAGGCCGCCGAGAGGATCACGCCGGTCGTCGCCAGCAGCGCGACCCAGTCGTTCGCCTTGAAGGCGCCGACGAGCGCCAGGAACTCGCCGATGAAGCCCGATGTGCCTGGCAGCCCGACATTCGCCAGCGTGAACACCATGAACACCAAGGCATAGAGCGGCATGCGCTGAACGAGTCCGCCGTAGGCCGCGATTTCGCGCGTGTGCATGCGATCGTAGATCACGCCGACGCACAGGAAGAGCGCGCCGGAGACAAGACCGTGCGAGATCATCACGAACATCGCGCCCTGCACGCCCTGGGGCGTCAACGTAAACAGCCCCATGGTCACGAAGCCCATATGGGCGACTGAGGAATAGGCGATGAGCTTCTTGATGTCCTCCTGCACGAGAGCGACGAGCGAGGTATAGATGATCGCGACGATCGACAGCGCGTAGATAAGCGGCGCGAACTGGGCGGAGGCGTCCGGGAACATCGGCAGTGAGAAGCGGATGAAGCCGTAGCCGCCCATCTTCAGGAGGATCGCGGCCAGGATCACCGAGCCCGCGGTCGGCGCCTCGACATGCGCGTCGGGAAGCCAAGTGTGCACCGGCCACATCGGCATCTTGACCGCGAAGGACGCGAAGAAGGCGAGCCACAGCCAGGTCTGCAGATGCGAGGAGAACTGCGTCCGGAGCAGCACGGTGATGTCCGTCGTGCCGGCCTGTTGATACATCGCGAGAATGGCGACCAGCATCAGCAGAGAGCCTGCGAGCGTATAGAGGAAGAACTTGAAGCTCGCGTAGACCCGCCGCTTTCCGCCCCAGATGCCGATGATGAGGAACATCGGGATGAGGCCGCCCTCGAAGAACAGATAAAACAGCACGAGATCGAGGGCGCAGAACACGCCGATCATCAGCGTCTCGAGCACGAGGAAGGCGACCATGTAGGAGGCGACGCGCTTCGTGACCGACTCGAAGGAGGCATAGATCGCGAAAGGCATCAGGAAGGTCGTCAGCAGCACGAAGGGCATCGAGAAGCCGTCGACGCCCATCTTGTAGACGAGTCCCGAGCCGAACCAAGCGTGCTCCTCCAGAAGCTGGAAGTCGGCGCTCGACGCGTCGAAACGCTGCCAAGCGACGAGCGAGAGCGCGAAGGTCGCAATCGTGGTGATCAGCGTCGCCCAGCGGATGTTGCGCAAGCTGGCCTCGTCCTCGCCGCCGCGCGAGACGAGCAGCACGAAGGCCGCGCCGACGAGCGGCAGAAAGGTGACGCCGGAGAGAAGTCCAAATCCCAGCATCAGCGCAGCCCTCCGACGACGAAATAGCTTGCGACCGCCGCGACCCCGACGAGCATCGCGAAGGCGTAGTGATAGATGTAGCCGGTCTGCAGCCGCACGGCCACGCGCGCGCCGTCGACGACCCTGGCGGCGATTCCGTCGGGTCCGAGCCCGTCGATGATGCGTCCGTCGCCGCCCTTCCAGAACAGCCGCCCGATGGCGAAGGCCGGACGCACGAGCACGACGTCGTAGAGCTCGTCGAAATACCACTTGTTGAGCAGGAACCTGTAAAGCCCTGGCATGGCGTTGGCGAGCGCCTGCGCCGTCCCCGGACGCAAGATGTAGACGAAGAGCGACACAAGGAAGCCGCCAATCATCATGACGGTCGCGCTATAGGAGACCCAGCCCGGAATGTCGTGCATCTCATGCAGGAGATGGTTGCCCTCGCCAGTAAAGAGCGACTCCTTCCAGAATTCGCCGTAGGCTTCGCCTTCGAAATATTTTTCGAACCCGAAGCCCGCCGCGATTGCCCCTGCCGCCAGCACCGCAAGCGGAACGAGCATGACGAGCGGCGACTCGTGCGGCTCGTGACCATGACCGCGGTCGTCGTGTCCATGAGCATGGTCGTCATGCGCATGCGCAGCGTATCCATGCGCGTCATGCCCGGTTTCGGCGCGATGGCCGAAGAAGGTCATGAACACAAGACGCCAGGAATAGAAGGAGGTCAGGCCCGCCGCGACGACCGTGGCGATGAATCCATACATCGCCGCCGCGCTGTGCTCGCTCGCGGCATAAGCGGCCTCGATGATCGCGTCCTTCGAGAAGAAGCCTGCGAAGCCGATCGGCGTATGCGGGATGCCGACGCCGGTCAGCGCCAGCGTGCCGATCGTCATCATCGCGAAGGTGAAGGGGATGTTCTTGCGTAGGCCCCCCATGTTGCGCATGTCCTGCTCATGGTGCATCGCGACGATGACTGAGCCCGCGCCAAGGAACAGCAGCGCCTTGAAGAAGGCGTGGGTGAACAGATGGAATATCCCCAGCGAATAGCCGCCGACGCCTTCCGCGACGAACATGTAGCCGAGCTGCGAGCAGGTCGAATAGGCGATGACGCGCTTGATGTCGTTCTGCACCAGGCCGACGGTCGCGGCGAAGAACGCCGTCGTCGCGCCGATCACGGTGACGAAGACGCGCGCATCCGGCGCGAATTCGAAGATCGGGGAGAGCCGCGCCACCATGAATACGCCGGCGGTGACCATGGTCGCGGCGTGAATGAGCGCCGAGACGGGGGTCGGGCCTTCCATGGCGTCCGGCAGCCAAGTGTGCAGGAGGAACTGCGCCGATTTTCCCATCGCGCCGATGAACAGCAGAATGGCGGCCGCCGTCAGCGCATGGACGTCGAGACCGAAAAGATGGATGCGCTGATCGGCGAGGCCCGGGACGGCGGCGAACACCTCGTCAAGGGTCACAGAATTCGTGAGCTTGAAAACTAGGAAGATGCCAAGCGCGAAGCCGAAGTCGCCGATGCGATTGACGACGAAGGCTTTGATCGCCGCGGCGTTGGCCGACGGCTTCTCATACCAGAAGCCGATAAGAAGGTAGGAAGCGAGGCCGACGCCTTCCCATCCGAAGAAAAGCTGCACCAGATTATTCGCGGTGACGAGCATCAGCATCGCGAAGGTGAACAGCGAGAGATAGGCGAAGAAACGCGGACGCGAGGGATCCTCATGCATGTAGCCGATCGAGTAGATATGCACGAGGCTTGACACTGTCGTCACCACGACGAGCATGACGACCGTGAGCGTATCGATGTTCAGGGACCAGTTCACCGTGAGCGCGTCAGAGGTAAACCAGTTGGCGAGCCGCTCCACGTGAGCCTGCTCGTCCCCGATCCCGAAGCTCACGAAGAGCATCCAGGAGAGCACGGCGCAGACCACCAGCAGGCCCGAGGTCACGAGCTCGGAGGGACGCCCGCCGATCCAGGGCCCGAGGCCGCCGGCGATCAGGAACCCAAGGAGCGGGAGAAAGACGATTGCCTCGATCATGGCTTGGATCAGCCTTTGAGATTGTTGATGTCGTCGACCGCGATCGTGCCGCGGTTGCGATAGAAGGTCACGAGTATGGCGAGGCCGATGGCGGCTTCGGCCGCCGCGACCGTCAACACGAACAGCGCGAACACCTGCCCCGTGAGATCGCCGAGCTTGGCCGAAAAGGCGACGAGATTGAGATTGACCGACAGCAGGATCAGCTCGACCGACATCAGGATCACGATGATGTTCTTGCGGTTGAGAATAATGCCCGCGACACCGAGCGTGAACAGGATCGCCGCGACGGTCAGGTAATGGGCAAGGCCGATTTCAAACATCGAAGCGCTCCTCATATGCCGGCCCGGAAGGGCACTTTCTTGAGCTCGACCACGGTTTTCGCCGTGCGGGCGTTCTGCTCCTCGATATTCTGCCGCTTGACGTTCGGACGGTGGCGCAGCGTCAGCACGATCGCGCCGATCATCGCGGTGAGCAGCACCAGGGCCGACGCCTGGAAGAAGATCACATATTTGGTGTAGAGCACCTGCCCTAAAGCCGCGGTGTTCGACACTTGCGCCGCAATCGGCGTCGCAAGCGATTCAGGCGCCGTCGCCGCGAATTTCCAGTTGACGGCGACGAAGCCGAGCTCGAGGAGCACCGCGCCGCCGACGCCCACGGCGAAGGAGATGTGCTTGCTGAAGCCCTGCTTGAGCTCGGCGAAGTCGACGTCGAGCATCATGACGACGAAAAGGAACAGCACCGCCACCGCGCCGACATAGACGACGACGAGGATCATCGCCAGAAACTCGGCGCCCTGCAGCAGGAACAGCCCGGCGCCGTTGCAGAACGCCAGGATCAGCAGCAGCACCGAATGCACCGGATTGCGCACGGTGATGACGCCTATGGCCGAGGCGATCAGAACGATCGAGAAGAGATAGAAGAATGCGGCCACGGCTTCGTCCTCGGTTAGCGATAGGGCGCGTCGAGCGCGATGTTGCGGGCGATCTCGCGCTCCCAGCGCGCGCCGTTCTCCAGAAGCTTTTCCTTGTTGTAGTAAAGCTCCTCGCGCGTTTCGGTGGCGAACTCTGCGTTCGGGCCCTCGACGATAGCGTCCACCGGGCAGGCCTCCTGGCAAAAGCCGCAGTAGATGCATTTGACCATGTCGATGTCGTAGCGCGTCGTGCGGCGCGTGCCGTCGTTGCGGCGCGGCCCCGCCTCGATCGTGATCGCCTGCGCCGGGCAGATCGCCTCGCAAAGCTTGCAGGCGATGCAGCGCTCCTCGCCATTGGGATAGCGGCGCAAGGCGTGCTCGCCGCGGTAGCGCGGTGACTGCGGGTTCTTCTCGTGCGGATAGTTGATCGTAGCCTTCGGCTTGAAGAAGTAGCGCATCGACAGGAAGAAGGCGCTCACGAAGTCCGTGAGGAAGAGCGATTTTGCGGCGAGATCGAGTCTCATTGTCGCGCCTCCTTAGCGCGCCAAAGCGGCAGGGCCGAACTGCAGGACGGCGGCGACGACGATCACCGCCGCGAGCGAGATCGGCAGGAACACCTTCCAGCCCAGCCGCATGAGCTGGTCGTATCGGTAGCGGGGCACAAAGGCCTTCACCATCGCGAAGAAGAAGAAGAAGAAGCTGACCTTCAGCGCGAACCAGACGACGCCCGGCACCACCGTGAATGGGAAGACGTTCACGGGCGGCAGCCAGCCGCCGAAGAACAGGATCGTCAGCAGGGCGCACATGGTCATGATCGCCACATACTCGCCGAGCATGAACAGCAGATAGGGCGTCGCCGAATATTCGATCATGAAGCCCGCGACGAGCTCCGACTCCGCCTCGACGAGATCGAAGGGCGGCCGGTTCGTCTCGGCCAGCGCCGAGATGAAGAAGATCACGAACATCGGAAACAGGCGCAGCCAGTACCAGCCGGCGACGCCATAGGCCGTGTCCTGCGCGCGCACGATGTCCGAGAGATTGAGCGAGCCGGCGCAAAGCAGCACGGTGATCATGACGAAGCCGATCGAGACCTCGTAGGACACCATCTGCGCGGCGGAGCGCAGCGCCGACAGGAACGGATATTTGGAGTTCGACGCCCAGCCGCCCATGATGATCCCGTAAACGCCGAGCGACGACAGCGCGAAGATGTAAAGCACGCCGACGTTGATGTCGGCGATCGCCCAGCCGTCGGCGACCGGAATCACCGCCCAAGCGGCGAGCGCCAGGAAGCCGGTGATGAAAGGCGCGGCGAGAAACACGCTCTTGCTCGCCGTGTCGGGAATGACCGGCTCCTTGAGCACGAACTTGATGAAGTCGGCGAAGAGCTGCCAGAGTCCATAGGGACCGACGACGTTCGGCCCCTTGCGCAGCTGCACCGCGGCCCAGATTTTGCGGTCGGCCCAAATCGCATAGGCGACATAGACCAGCAGCACGATGAGCAGCACCGCGCTTTTTAAGAGCACGATGATCAGATTGAGGAGCCAGCCGTCGATCACTTTTGTTGCTCCTATTCCGCCGCTTGCCGCAGCCGGCCCTGCGCCAACGCCGAGCACTCCGCCATCACAGCCGAAGCGCGAGCGATCGGATTGGTGAGGTGGAAGTCGGCGACGGTCGTCGCAAGCGGCGCGCTCATGGCGATGCCAGTCAGGCCGGCGACCGTCGCGACCGCCGCGGCGTCGGACGCTTCGATTGCATCGAGCTTTTGCAGATGCGGAAGCTTGGCGAACAGCGCCTTGCGCAGCTGCTGGAGCGTGTCGAAGGGCAGCGGCTGGCCGAAAGCGCCCGAGAGAGCGCGGACGATCGCCCAGTCCTCGCGCGCCTCGCCCGGCGGGAACACCGCGCGCGAGGCCATCTGCGCCCTGCCCTCGGTGTTGACGAAGACGCCCGACTTCTCGGTGTAGGCGGCGCCGGGCAGGATCACGTCGGCGCGATGCGCGCCGCGGTCGCCGTGCGAGCCGATATAAATGACGAAGGCGCCGGCCTCGATGTCGATCTCGTCGGCGCCTAGATTGAAGATGAGGTCGAGCGCGCCTCCCTTGACCATATCCCAGGCCGGCAGGCCGTGCGGCGCCGGCGCGAAGCCGAGATCGAGCGCGCCGACGCGCGCGGCCCCCGTATGCAGCACCGAAAAGCCGTTCCAGCCGTCACTGAGGCCGCCGAGCTTTTGCGCCGCCTGCGCGGCGAGCGAGCGGATGGCGAGACCGTCCTCGCGCGCGAGCGCGCCCTGGCCGACGAGCACGATGCGCTTCTTGGCGCCCGAGTCGTCGTTTTGGATGAAATGCAGCAGCGACTGCGGTCCGGCGCCGAGATAATCATAGTCATAGGTCAGATCGACCTTCTCGCCGACGAGCGAGACCTTGAAGCCGCCCTTGAGCCACCGCTTGCGGATGCGCGCGTTGAGCACGGGCGCTTCCTTGCGCGGGTTGGAGCCGACGATGAGCAGCGAGTCGGCCTCGTCGACGCCGGCGATCGTAGCGTTGAAGAGGTAGGAGGCGCGTCCGAGCGACGGATCGAGCCTCGCGCCGTCCTGGCGGCAATCGAGATGAATGACGCCGATCCCATCGAGGAAGGTCTTCAGCGCGAAGATCTCCTCGACAGCCGCGAGATCGCCGACGAGCGCGCCGATTTTCGCCGCCGGCGCCTCTCTGGTCTTGGCCGCGGCGAGGTTCAAGGCTTCCTGCCAGGAGGCCGGACGCAGCCTTCCGTTCTCGCGGATAAAGGGACGGTCGAGACGCTGGCGCTTCAGGCCGTCGACGACCTGCCGCGTCTTGTCGGAGATCCACTCCTCGTTCACCGCATCATTTACGCGCGGCAATATGCGCATGACCTCGCGCCCGCGCGAATCGACGCGGATCGCCGAGCCGAGCGCGTCCTGCACGTCGATGCTCTCGGTCTTCTGATACTCCCAGGGACGGGCGCGGAAATTCTGCGGCTTCGGGAGCAACGCGCCGACGGGGCAGAGATCGGCGACGTTGCCCTGCAGCTCGCTCGTCATCGCGGTCTGGAGATAGGTGGTGATCTCCATGTCCTCGCCGCGGCCGATCGCGCCCATATCCGCGGTGCCGGCGACTTCCGCGGTGAAGCGGACGCAGCGCGTGCAGTGGATGCAACGGTTCATCTCGGTCTTGACGAGCGGGCCGATGTATTTGTTCTCGACTGCGCGCTTGTTCTCGACATAGCGCGACGAGTCGCCGCCGAAGGCCAGCGCCTGGTCCTGCAGATCGCATTCGCCGCCTTGATCGCAGATCGGGCAGTCGAGCGGATGGTTGACGAGCAGGAACTCCATGACGCCTTCGCGCGCCTTCTTCACCATCGGCGTGTTGGTGAAGACCTGCGGCGGCTCGCCGTTCGGGCCGCCGCGCAAATCCTTCACCGACATGGCGCAGGACGCCTGCGGCTTGGGCGGTCCGCCCTTCACCTCGACCAAGCACATGCGGCAGTTGCCGGCGATGGAAAGACGCTCATGATAGCAAAAGCGCGGCACCTCCGCGCCGGCCTCCTCGCAGGCCTGGAGCAGCGTGAACTCGGGCGGGACATCCACTTCCACGCCGTCGACGAGTATCTTGGTCACTTCGCCTTCTCCAAAAGCTCTTTAAGCCTACTCTGCAGCCATGCGAATGGGCTCCGGATGCGGATTGGCCGCATATTGATCGATGCGCTGCTCGATCACGTCGCGGAAATGCGTAATCAGCCCCTGCACCGGCCAGGCCGCCGCGTCGCCGAGCGCGCAGATGGTGTGGCCCTCGATCTTCTTCGAGACGTCGAACAGCATGTCGATCTCGCGCTTGTGCGCCCTGCCCTCGACCATGCGCTCCATGACGCGCCACATCCAGCCCGTGCCCTCGCGGCAGGGCGTGCACTGGCCGCAACTCTCGTGCTTATAAAAGTAGGAGAGCCGCGCGATGGCGCGGATGATGTCCGTCGACTTGTCCATGACGATGACCGCCGCCGTGCCAAGGCCGGAGCCGAGCTTGGCGAGGCTGTCGAAATCCATGGGACAGTCGATGATCTGATGCGCCGGCACGCAGCGCACCGACGAGCCGCCGGGAATGACCGCGAGCAGATTGTCCCAACCGCCGCGAACGCCGCCGCAATGGCCGTCGATGAGCTCGCGGAACGAGATCGACATCGCCTCTTCGACGTTGCAGGGCCTGTTGACGTGGCCCGAGACGCTGAACAGCTTGGTGCCCGTGTTGTTGGGCTTGCCGATGCCGGCGAACCAAGCCGCGCCGCGGCGCAGGATTGTTGGCGCCACGGCGATCGACTCGACGTTGTTGACCGTCGTCGGGCAGCCATAGAGCCCGACATTGGCCGGGAACGGCGGCTTCAGGCGCGGCATGCCCTTCTTGCCCTCGAGGCTCTCGAGCAGCGCCGTCTCCTCGCCGCAGATATAGGCGCCGGCGCCATGATGCACATAGAGATCGAACGGATAGCCGTGGATGTTGTCCTTGCCGATGAGCCTGGCCTCATAGGCTTCGTCGACCGCGCGCTCCAGCGCGAGGCGCTCGGCGATGAACTCGCCACGCACATAGATATAGCAGGCGTTGGCGCCCATGGCGTAGGAGGCGACGAGCGCGCCCTCGACCAGCGTATGCGGGTCGTTGCGCATGATCTCGCGATCCTTGCATGTGCCGGGCTCCGATTCGTCGGCGTTGATGACGAGGTAGTGCGGGCGCTGCGGATCGACCTCCTTGGGCATGAACGACCATTTCAGCCCGGTCGAGAAGCCCGCGCCCCCGCGCCCACGCAGTCCCGAGACCTTGATCTCGTTGGTGATGTTTTCGCGCCCGCGCGCGAGGAGCGCTTTCGTATTATCCCATTGCCCGCGCTTCTTCGCGCCCGCGAGCGAGCGGTCGCCGAGGCCGTAGAGATTGGTGAAAACGCGGTCTGCGTCGGAGAGCATCGTTCGTCCAGTCTCTTAGGTTACTTGGCGCCGTCGCCATAGAGCGAAGTCAGACTCGTCAGGCCGCCCGCCGGCTCCGAGGAAACGCGGCCTGTCTGCGACCCGGTCCTGACCGGGCGTCCCGCCGCGAGATCGTCGAGCAGCTTCTCGAAGCTCTCGGCCGTGAGGTCCTCGTAATAGTCGTCGTTGATCTGCGCCATCGGCGCATTGCAGCAAGCGCCGAGGCATTCGACCTCCGCCCAGGAAAACAGGCCGTCGGCGCTCACCTTGCGCTGCGGGCCGACCCTGCGCTCCAGCACCTTGATCAGATCGTCAGAGCCCGCGAGCATGCAAGGCGTCGTGCCGCAGAGCTGCACGTAGAACTTGCCCACGGGCTCGAGATTGAACATCGTGTAGAAGGTCGCAACCTCCAGCACGCGGATGTAGGGCATGTCGAGCTTGTCGGCGACCTTCTCGATCGCCACGCGCGGCAGCCAGTAATCGTTCTGCTTCTGCGCCTCCCACAGCGCCGGTACGACGGCCGAGGCCTGGCGGCCGTCGGGATATTTGGCGATCTGCTTCTCGAGCCACGCCTCGCGCTCGGGCGTGAACTCGAAGCTCTCGGGCTGCTTCTCGGCGAGACGGCGGACGGACATCAGCGATCGACCTCCCCGAACACGATATCGATGGACCCCAAGATCGCCGAGACGTCGGCGAGCAGATGATCCTTGCACAGGTAATCCATGGCCTGCAGATGCGCGAAGCCCGGCGCGCGGATCTTGCAGCGATAGGGCCGATCGCCGCCGTCCGACACGAGATAGACCCCGAACTCGCCCTTGGGCGCTTCGACCGCGGCGTAGACCTCGCCCGCCGGAACCTTGAAGCCCTCGGTGAAGAGCTTGAAGTGATGGATCAGCGCCTCCATCGACATCTTCATCTCGCCGCGCGACGGCTTGGTGTATTTGTTGTTCGGCGTCGCGACCGGCCCGCGCCCGCGCGACTCGAGCAGCTTGTTCACGCATTGGCGCATGATCGAGATCGACTGGCGCATCTCCTCCATGCGCACGACCGTGCGGTCGTAGCAGTCGCCGTGCTTGCCGACAGGGATGTCGAACTCCATCTCCTCATAGCAATCGTAAGGCTGCGCCTTGCGCAGGTCCCAGGCCGCGCCGGAGCCGCGCACCATGACGCCCGAAAAACCGCGCCGCCAGGCCTCGTCGAGCGGCACGACGCCGATGTCGACGTTGCGCTGCTTGAAGATGCGGTTCTCGACGAAGAGCACGTCGAAGTCGTCGCAGACCTTGAGGAACGGATCGCAAAAGGCGCCGATGTCCTCGACGAGCCTGTCGGGAATGTCCTGCGCGACGCCGCCGGGACGGAAGTAATTGGCGTGCATTCGTGCGCCGCAGGCGCGCTCATAGAACACCATGAGCTTCTCGCGCTCTTCGTAGCCCCAGAGCGGCGGCGTCAGCGCGCCCACATCCATGGCCTGCGCGGTGATGTTCAAGAGATGCGACAGCAGACGCCCGATCTCGGCATAGAGCACGCGGATCAACTGGCCGCGGCGCGGAACCTCGATGTCGAGCAGCCGCTCGATCGCGAGGCAGAAGGCGTGCTCCTGGTTCATCGGCGCGCAGTAATCGAGCCGGTCGAAATAGGGCACGTTCTGCAGGTAGGTGCGCGACTCCATGAGCTTCTCGGTGCCGCGATGCAGGAAGCCGACATGCGGATCGCAGCGCTCGACGACCTCGCCATCGAGCTCCATGATCAGCCGCAGCACGCCGTGCGCCGCCGGATGCTGCGGGCCGAAGTTGATGGAGAAGTTTCTCAGGCCTTGCTGTTCGGTCATTGATCGCGCCCTTCGGCAGTCGGCAGTCGTAAGTCGGCAGTCGGTTTTTCGGATTTTTGGATCGAGCGGATCAAGGCCCGCAGCATCTTGCCAACCACCTCAGACCTGCTGAAGAAGGACTCGCTGTCGGCCTCTCGCAGCAGCTCAACGCGTATCGCCAACAATACATGGGTTTCCAGCTCCTTCAGCGAGCCCTGGGCGTTTCGAAGAAAATTGACATAATGGCCAGCGCTATCACGACCATATCCTTCCGCAATGTTCGCCGGAATGGACGAGGCCGCCCTTCGAATCTGCGATGTCAACCCAAAGGTCTCCTCCTTTGGGAAGGGCTTCGTCAGCCGATAGCACTCAACCGCAAGGTCCATAGCTTCCTTCCACACCCGCAAGTCACGGTAGGATTGCACCCTTTCGCGATCCGACCGCTCGTCCATTCCGACTGCCTACCGCCGACTGCCTACTGCCCCTTGGCCTTCTCATCGCCCGGAAGCTCGTAGATGGTGCCTTCCCAAGGCGATTGGAAATCGAACTGACGATATTCCTGTGTCAGCTTGACGGGGTCATAGACCACCCGCTTCTGCTCGTCGTCGTAGCGCACCTCGACGTAGCCCGTCATCGGAAAATCCTTGCGCAGCGGATGTCCGTCGAAGCCGTAGTCGGTCATGATGCGGCGCAGGTCCGGATGGCCCGAGAACACGACGCCGAAGAGATCATAAGTTTCGCGCTCGTACCAGTCCGCGCCGGGATAGAGCCCGGTGAGCGAGGCGACCGGCGTCGCCTCGTCGGTCGGAGTCTTGATGCGGACCCGTAGGTTGCGCTTGGGCGACTGGAGATGCGCGACGACCTCGAAGCGCTCCTCGCGCTCTGGATAGTCCGCCGCCGTCACGTCGATGACATTGACGAACTGGAGCTCTGGATCGTCGCGCAGAAACTTCGCCGTCTCGAGCCACTTGTCGCGCGCGAGCGTCAGAGTCAGCTCGCCGAAGGCGACCTTGACGTCCGTGACGGCGCCAGGGACGGCGGCGGCGACTTTCGCGCCCAGCGCCTCAAGTTCCGAACTCATTTGCGTCCCCTTGAGTGAGTAGCGAGTAGCGAGCAGTGAGTAGACAAAAGGCGGTTGTCTTCACTACTCACCACTCACTATTCGCCCTATCTCTCGATCGTTCCGGTGCGGCGGATTTTCTTTTGCAGCAGCAACACGCCATAGACCAGCGCTTCCGCGGACGGCGGGCAGCCCGGCACATAGATGTCGACCGGAATGATCCGGTCGCAGCCGCGCACCACCGAGTAGGAATAGTGGTAGTAGCCGCCGCCGTTGGCGCAGGAGCCCATCGAGATGACGTAGCGCGGCTCCGGCATCTGGTCGTAAACCTTGCGCAGAGCGGGGGCCATCTTGTTGGTCAGCGTGCCGGCGATGATGATGACGTCCGATTGGCGCGGGCTCGCGCGCGGCGCAAAGCCGAAGCGCTCCAAATCGTAGCGCGGCATGGCCGCCTGGATCATCTCGACCGCGCAGCAGGCGAGGCCGAACGTCATCCACATCAGCGAGCCGGTGCGGGCCCAGTTGATGAGGTCGTCCGTCGCGGTGACGAGAAAGCCCTTGTCGGCGAGCTCGTTGTTGATCTCGACGAAATAGGGGTCCGTCGAGCCGACCGGCTTCCCGGTCGACGGGTCGATGAGCCCCGTCGCTTTGGGGGCGATGAGCGTCGAACCGTCCGCGCCAATCAATCCCATTCCAGCGCTCCTTTGCGCCACTCGTAAATGAAGCCGATGGTCAGCACGCCGAGAAACGCCATCATCGACCAGAAGCCGAACGCTCCCGCCTCCTTGAAGGCCACCGCCCAAGGAAAGAGAAATGCGACCTCCAGATCGAAGACGATGAAGAGCAGCGTCACCAGATAGAAGCGCACGTCGAACTTCATGCGCGCGTCGTTGAACGGATTGAAGCCGCACTCATAGGCCGAGAGCTTCTCGGGGTCGGGCGCCTTGAAGGCGAGCAGGAAGGGCGCCACGAGAAGCGCGCCGGCGATGATCGCCGCGACGGCCATGAAGATGACGAGCGGCAGGTAGGATTCGAGCAGCGCCGGCATGTGTCAAGTCCGATAATTTGCGATTCGCGGAGCGGATCGCCCGCGACGCCGTGGCCAAGGCCAAGCGGACGAGCTGGGGGCTCCGCGTCCTTGAGGCTGGCGCGTTCCTTAAACAAGCGGGACCGGCAAGGCAAGACCCCAAGGCCCCGCGAGGGACAAGAAATGCCGCGGCGCGGAAAATCGTCAACATCGCCTAAAAACGCGGCGTTTTCCCTATTTCAGGCCCGCCCGGCGAGCCACGACATTTGCGCCGCGGCGTGCATCTCCTCGCGGCGACGCTCGCGCCTCGCGAGCGCCTCCGAATCGGCGCCCCAGAGCCGCAGCTGATAGTCCTCATCGACCTGCGCCGCGTCGAACCCTGCGTCGGCGCCGATCTCTCCTGTCGCCACGGCGAGCGCAATGACGCAGGAGCCCGAAAGAGCCGTCATGGCGTGGAGGGCGGCGAGGCGGAAGGGCGAGGCGGGGCCGTCGCCGACATAGGCGCGTATCGACGCCGCGAGCGCCGCCACGGCGGTTTCTGGCTGCGGCTGGTGAATGAGGCCCTCGACGAGCAGGAGCCTCGCGCCGCATTTTTCGCGCGCGAAACGCAGCAGCGGGTCCCAGGCTTCGGCCTCCGCTTTGGCTAATCCTTCGGGCTCGCCAGCGCGATAGCAGATGAGGTCGGAGCCGGCGTATTTCGCGGCGTCGGCCTCGACCTCCGCCATCCGCGCGGCGACGCCGTCGATGGCTGAGTTGGCGAGGCGGGTCAGCGGCATGGTCGCCGGCTCGATATATTCGCCCTGACCCTCCCACTCGGCGGCGACGGCCTGCGCCAGCGCCTCGTTGGGGGCGACGAAGCCGGCCTTCGCAGGCGTTCGCAGGGGCTTGCCGTCGAGCAAGATCGCGAAACCACCCGCGGCGGGCGCCGCCACGGCCTCCTTATAGAAGCGACGCAGGCGCGGTTTCTCGCCGGCCTGACGCGCGGCGCGCTGCGGGTTGCGCTCTTTGGCTCCGACGAAAAGGTCGTGCTCGAAGCCCTCGCCTGTGCTGCTCATTCCGTTTGCTCCCGCGGCCCCCCTCCCCAGCCCTCCCCTCCCCGGATCAAGGCCGGGGAGCGGAGGGTACAAGAGGGGGCGCCCTAGCAGTCCGCGTCGGTCTCGCCTTCCGCCGAAGCCAGCTCGATCAGCGCGCCGTCGCAGACCCGCGCTAATAGATCAACTCGATGAAACCGACGAGCGCGTTGTTCGCGCTCACGGCGTAATCGGGCCTTGTTTGCAGCTCTTTGAGGCTGGTCTCGCCAACGAGGCTCACGCCTCCAGGCGCCATATTGTCGAGCGCGGCCAGACCGAGGATCAGGCGCTCCAGCGGCGCGCGCAACTGATCCTCCGGCGCTCCCGAGATCGCCGGGTTCGCGAGCTTTCTTTTTGCCTCGGCCCCAAAAGACGAGACGATGCCGGCGAATGCGAGCTTGTGGACGCCCCCAACCCCTCCGGGCGCAAAATCAGGTCCAGGCCCCGAGCCGCCTCATTTCGGTTTCAAATTCCAGCAGCAGCTGCGCTCTTTCCTCGTTCGGCAGCCACCGGCTCGTCTGCGGCGCGACCGTGCGCCAGTACAGCACCTTGCCCGCGTCCCACGGCATGACGGACGCAGCTCGAAGCTCCCCCAGAATTGCGTGAAGCCTCGCACGCACCTCCTCGGGGTCGACGCGCACGACGTAGGACGGCTCTTCCTCGGGGAAGAGGTCGGGCTGGTCGTCGAAGAGATCGCCTTGTCTCATGTCGTCCAAACGCGAAACCATTCGTTGCGGCCAGCATACAGGACGCGCCGCGCGCGCGAGCCTCCCTGCGGCGTTGTTTACAAGCCAGCTCACTCCTCCGGGGCCTCCTCGATCGGATCGTGCTGCGCCACGTCGAAGCCGAAGGCGTCCCAGGTCTTGCGCATATGCTCCGGCAGCGGCGCCGTCACGTCGATGACGCCGCCTCGCGGATGCGGCAATACGAGCCGTCGCGCCAACAGATGCAGCTTGCGCTCCAGCCCGTCGGGCATCGCCCGCAGGGGGTCGCGCCGGCGCACCTCGTCCTGCGGCCGATGGCCGTATTTGGGGTCGCCGAAGATCGGATGGCCGATCGCCTCGGCATGCGCGCGCAGCTGGTGGGTGCGGCCTGTCAAGGGCTTCATCGACAGCCAGGCGCAGCGCGGGGCGGCTTTCTCGACGATGGCGTAATAGGTCAGCGAATGCTGCGCCTCGGCCTCGCCATGCTTCGCGATGCGCATCTTCTCAAGATCGCGCGTGACGCCAGCGGCGGGCTTCCTTGGAACGCGCTCGTCCCCCATGCCGGCGCCTTTGGCGAGATAGAGCGAGATGCGCCCTTGCGCGGGCTTCGGCACGCCTTCGACGAGCGCCCAGTAAATCTTTCTGGCCTGCCGCGAGCGGAAGGCTTCGCCGAGCTCGGCGGCGGCGCGCCTGTGCCTGGCGACAAGCAGGACGCCGCTGGTGTCGCGGTCAAGCCGGTGCACGAGCGCGGGGCGGCGGTCGCCTTTGGCGAGCGAAGAGAGCATGCCGTCGAGGTGGCGCCTCGTGCCCGAGCCGCCCTGCACGGCGAGACCGTAAGGCTTGTTGAGCACGAGCACGTCGGCGTCCTCATAGAGCGTCATGTCTTTGAGCGCGCGAATGTCGTCAAGATTAGGCGCGCCCGGCGCCCGGCCCACCGACGCCTCGAGTCGCAGGGGCGGGATGCGGACGGTCTGACCGGGCTCCACCCTGGTCGACGTTTCGACGCGCCTGCCGTCGACGCGCACTTCGCCCTTGCGGCAGATCTTGGCGAGATGGGCGAGGGTGAGCGCCGGATAGCGCCGCTTGAACCAGCGGTCGAGCCGCATGCCCGCCTCGTCTTCCGAGACGGTCGCGGAAGCGGCGGCGGCGGCTGAAGGTTCTGGAGCTTGGACAGGCATGTGTGTGTTTAGCAAAGCGGCGGGATTGCGCAAGGCGGCTCATGGATGCTAAAAACCCCTCGCTTCGTCAAAGCCCGCGCCCGTAGCTCAGCTGGATAGAGCGTTGCCCTCCGAAGGCAGAGGTCAGAGGTTCGAATCCTCTCGGGCGCGCCATTTCAGAACAGAACTCTGAACACCGGCTACGCCGGATTTCCCGCCTGAGGCGGCGACCAGGGTGCGCAGCAGTTCGGACTTCGATCCCATGATGCGGACCTCCTTGTCCGCGACCTCGACGCGCTGGGCCAGCGCCCGCAGGTGGTCGCGGCGATAGCCGCCGCCCTCATGCCGGATGCGCTGGCGGGCCGCTCGGGCGAAGGTCTTGACCATATCGGGGCTGACAGCCTGATTGCCGGCGTTGTCGAGCGCGGCCTGGGCGCGCGCCGCGTCTGTGCGAGCTTGTTCGCGAATCGCTTTGAGGCCAGCGATGCGCTCTTTCAAACCGGGCGCCTCGAGGTCGGCGACGCCGGACTCGATGGCGTCAAATAGCCGGGTGAGCCGCTGGTCGGTCTCGGTGATGCGTTTATGCAGTTCGGCGAGGTGCTCGCGGCGGCGCTCGGCGCGCTCCTGGCGGCGGTCGAGGACGCCGGCGAGGATGGTTTCCAGCCGTTCGGGCTGAAGCAGGCGCTCCTCCAGGTGGCTCGCGACCAGTTGATCGAGCCGGTCCATCGGGATCGAGCGGCCTTCGCAGCCCGTCTTGCCCTGCCGGGCCTGGGTCGAGCAGGTGTAGTAGCGATA
>DASPSI010000077.1:0-35971 GCA_035624015.1 Methylocystis sp. | reverse complement strand
CTAGCAGCCCCTTCAGCTCCGCCGCGATGGCGTCGCCCATCGCCTTCGTCGAGACGGCCGTCTCGCTGGCGGCCTTGATGTCCGCCGTGCGCAGGCCCTTGGCCAGAACCGCCGAGATCGCCGAGTCGACGGCGTCCGCGGCCTTCGACAGATCGAAGGAGTAGCGCAGCGCCATGCCGAGCGAGCCGATCATCGCGATCGGATTGGCGATTCCCTTGCCCGCAATGTCCGGCGCCGAGCCGTGGCAGGGCTCGTACATCGCTTTGCGCTTGCCGTTCACCTCTGCGCCGAGCGAGGCGGAGGGGAGCATTCCGAGCGAGCCCGTGAGCATCGCCGCCTCGTCCGACAGCATGTCGCCGAAGAGATTGTCGGTCACAACCACGTCGAACTGCTTCGGCCAGCGCACGAGCTGCATGGCGAGCGCGTCAGCGAGCATGTGCTCGAGCTTCACGTCCGAATATTCGCGCTTGTGCAAAACGGTGATGACCTCGCGCCACAAATAGCCCGACTTCATGACGTTGGCTTTCTCGGACGACGTGACCTTGTTGGAGCGCTTGCGCGCGAGCTCGAAGGCCACGCGGCCGATGCGCTCGATCTCATAGGTTTCGTAAACCTGGGTGTCGACGGCGCGCTTCTGGCCGTTGCCGAGGTCGATGATCTCCTTGGGCTCGCCGAAATAGACGCCGCCTGTGAGCTCGCGCACGATCATGATGTCTAGGCCGTCGACGAGCTCTCGCTTCAAGGAGGAGGCGTCGGCGAGAGCCGGATAGCAGATCGCGGGGCGGAGATTGGCGAAGAGCTGCAGATCCTTGCGCAGCCGCAACAGGCCCGCCTCGGGGCGCACGTCGTAAGGAACGCCGTCCCATTTCGGGCCGCCGACCGCGGCGAGCAGCACGGCGTCGGCCTCATGCGCGAGCTTCATGTCCTCTTCTGAGATCGCCTCGCCATAGGCGTCATAGGCCGCGCCGCCGACGAGGCCGGTCTCGGTTTCGAAGCGCGCAACCCCGGTGGCGTTGAGCACGTCGAGAATCTTGACCGCCTCGGCGGTGATCTCGGGGCCGATGCCGTCGCCGGGGAGGAGCAGGAGCTTGAAGGCGGACATTTATCTCTCTTCGTGAAGGGGAAACCGTGGACGCGTCAATAAAGCGGCGGGGCCGGCGGGGCAAGCGGGGCAGGGGTGGCGAGGGGTTAAGGTTAGCCAAAGCTTTCCGAGGGGCGCTGGCCTAGCCTGCGCTATATAGCTCGCGACAGTCGCATCGATGGGGCGAGAGAGAACAGGACCGCCATATGTCGGGTCATTCGGGCAAGCTGCTTCGCCACACCGTGCTTTATGCACCGGCGCAGTTTCTTCCCTCGCTCGTGCAGTTCGCGACCACGGTCCTCTGGACTCATCTGCTCGATCCCACGGCGTTCGGCCTCGCGGCCTTCGTGATCGCCGCGCAGGAGATCGCCGCCGTCTTCGGCCTGACGCCCTGGTCGCTGTTCGTGCTGCGCTACCGCGCCCGCTACACCGCGGCGGACGAGCGCTTCCGCCTCATGGACAACCGCATGGCGCTCTGCGCCTCCGCGCTCCAGGCCGCGCTGGCCCTTGTCTTGCTCGCGATCATCGGCGCGCCGGCTTCGGCGGCGCTCTTTGCCGCGACGGCGGCCTATCTCGTCACGCGCATGCTGCTCACCCACTACGGCGAGTGGGCGCGCGCCGATCACGCCATCGGCGCCTACACGAGCGGCCAGCTCATCGGCTCCTTCATCGGGGCGGCGCTTTCGATCTTCGCCATCCTCGCCTTGGGGCCGTCGCCTGGGGCGGCGCTCGCCGGACAGGCCGCCGGTCAGACGCTCGCGCTCGCTGTTCTCTTCCGCCAGGCGGGCTTGAGCCTCCGCCTCGGCTCCTTCGATCCCGCGATCTGGGCCGAGCTGCGCCGCTATGGCGCGCCGATCGTTATCTCCGGCGTCGTCGGCTGGGGCGCGGGCAACATCATCCGGCTCATCGTGCAATATGGCGACGGGGCGGTCGCGCTTGGCCTGCTCTCGGTGGGCTGGGGGCTCGGGCAGCGGCTATCGAGCGTCCTCGCCATGCTGCTGACCGCCGCCGCCTATCCGCTGGCGGTGCGGCGCTTCGAGGCCGGCGACCGCGAGGGCGGGCTGGCGCAGGTCTCGCTCAACGGCGTGCTGCTCATCGGCCTGCTCGCGCCGGCGCTCGTAGGCGCCGCGTTGCTTGTGCGCCCCCTGGTGACGCTGCTGATCGCCGAGAATTTTCGTGAGGTGACGATCGTCATTCTTCCGATCGCTATGCTCGCGGCCTCCATCCGGTTCTTGCGCCTCCACGTCAGCGACCAGACCATGCTGCTCACCGAGCGCACCGAGCTCGCGATGAAGATCACCGTCGTCGAGATGCTCACGAATTCGGCCTTCTGCGTGCTGGGGCTTCATCTCGGCGGTCTCTACGGCGCCGCCGTCGGCATGACGGTCGGGACGGTGCTCGCGTCGATCGCGGCCTTCTCCTTCTGCTTCGGGCCGCTCGGCCTGCCGGCGCCGGCGCCCTCCGTAGTCCTGCGCATCCTGCTCGCCACCGCTGTCATGGGCGCCGCCGTGCGTTCGTTGCCTGAGCCGGCGACCGCGCTCGGCCTGGCGACCGCTGTTTCATTTGGCGTTGCGGTCTATGCGGCGGCGATCCTTCTGGCCTTTAGAGAATGCCGCGTGCTTCTGACGCAGCGGCTCAAACGCGGCGTGGGGGCGCCGGCGCTATGACGGCAATCGCATTCTTCCACCAAAACGACGTGTTCTCGCGACAGGGCGGCATAGAGCGCTATGTCGCGACGCTGCTCGACTGCGCGCAAGGCCGCGCCGCGCTCGTCTCCCCGCCGCTCGCGCGGCCTTACGCCCGGCATTTCGCGGTTGAAGACAGCGGACCCCACGGCGCCCCGCAATGGTTGAGGTTCGTCGGCGGCCTTTTTGCGCAGCGCCATGCGATTCGCTCGTTCCTGCGCGAGAACGGCGTCGGCGTGTTGGAGTTCAGCCGCCCCGAATACATGTTGGCCGGCTGGCTGTTTCCGGGCGCGAAAGTCGTGACGATTCACGGCACCGGCCCCGATAAGAGCCAGCGCCTCCACCACCTTGTGCATCATCTTTGCTGCCTGCTGCTTCCCTTGCTGGTTCATCGCGTGCAGGTGATCGGACGCGACCGTTCCGGCCTGCCGCGGATCGCGCAAAAGCTGCTCGGGGCGCGCATCGTCCACATCGACGCCTGGTGCGACGACCGCTTTCGGCCGACGCCGACGCCGCCCATCGCCTATGAGACGCCCTTGCGCGTGTTCTATGCCGGACGCGTCGCCGCGCAAAAGGATCCGGCGCTGCTGTTCGAGATCGTCCAAAAGGCGACGACGATCTATCCGAAGAAATTCGAGTTCCGCTACTTCGGCTCCGACTATGCGGCGTTTGTGAAGGCCGGCGTCGGCGATCTCGTGATGAACAGCGGCTTCCTCGACGTCGGGACGCTCGCCATGGCGATCGGCTCTTGTCACGTCGGGATTTTGTGCTCGGCCTATGGCGAGGGCTCGCCCTTCATCGTCGTCGAGACCTTGGCCTGCGGACGGCCTTTCGTGCTGCCGCCGTTGCCGACGCTCGTCGAAGCCTATGACGGCGCGCCCGGCGCGCTTATCGTGGCGCGACGCGAGGCGGACGGTTTCGTCGAGGCGCTCATGAACATTCGCGCGAAGATCCTAGCCGGCCATGTCGGTGCGAACGCCATCGCGAGCGGCGTCGCGGACCGCGCCCAGTCGCGCGCCGCGCCGAGACTGCTCGCGGAGCTGGTTTCGCTAGCACGAAGCAAAGGCGGCTCGCGCGCGAAGTTTTCGTCACAGGCGCAACCGGCTCCCTCTCCCCGCAAGCGGGGAGAAGGGACAGACGGCGCGCTTCATCACCGCCTGTGGAACGCGACGCACGATGCTGATCTTTGACCTCATCCTTGCGACGCGCCGGCCCGTGATGACTGGCGTCGAACGCTACGGCGCGCTGCTGTTTTCCGCCATGCGCAAGATCGCACCCGACACGCTCGCTTTCGTGCGCGATGCGAGCCTATTTTCCGACCAATCGGGGTTGATTGCTCTCGGCGACGTTTACACGAGCTGGCTCGCGCTGCCGTTCGAGCTGCGGAGCCGCGGACTCTCTCCTCAGGCCGTGCTCTTCCCTACTGCGCCTGCGAGCCCGTTGTTCCTGCCGACGCGTCATCGGCTCGCGCGCATCGCGCATGACGCCTTTCCCTGGACGCGCGCCGCGGCCATGCCGCTCAAGGGCCAGCTGCTCTATCGCGACGTCGAGGCCTTAATGGCGCGGCGCTACGATCTCTTCTGCGGCACGACCGCGGTCGTCGCGGAGGAGCTCAAAACTCATCTGCCGCGCGCTGACATCGAATGGTGCGGCAACGCGCCGTGCGTCGATTGCGCCGGCGCCGAGGAGATCGAGCCGCCAGGGATCCCCGAAAAATTCGTCCTCGCCGTGGGGACGGTCGAACCGCGCAAGAATTATGCGCGGCTTGTCGCGCTCATAGAGGCGGGCGGTCCCGAGGCTTTGCCGATCGTGCTCGTCGGGCGGCCCGGCTGGAGGGAGATCGTCGCCGACGTCGAACGCCTCGCCGCAGAACGGCCCAGCAAGTTCATCTGGCTGCGCGATCTTTCTGGTGACGCTGGCCTATTGTGGCTTTATCGCCGCGCTTCCTGCTTCCTCACGCTCTCGCTCGCCGAAGGCTTCAACATGCCGCTTGCGGAGGCCGCCTCCTGCGGTCGCCCCGTGCTTTGCAGCGACCTGCCGGTGCATCGGCTGGTCGCGCCGCCTTGGGCGTCCTTCGTTGGGGAGGAAGCTTCGCCACAAGAACTTTGGCGTCGTATCGAGGCGGCAGCGGCGCCCGTAGCGCGGGAGGTCGATGCTTACCGCCAACGCTATGGTTTTGACGCCATCGCGCAACGCCTGCTCCGGCTCCTCGAGCGCCCGGCGGACACTCCGGTTCCGAGCGTTAGGACCCGCGCATTTGTGGCTTCCAGTCACAAAGGCGCGCAGTCCACATAAGACGCCGTGCTGCCTCAGCCTGCGGCGGCGCCGAGCAGGCGGTTCAGCGCGAAGTAGAGCGAGCCCGAGAGCAGGATCGCGCAAGGCAGCGTCAGCACCCAGGCCATTATCATGTTGCGGATGGTCGCCATCTGCACGCCTGAGCCGTTCGCCGCCATCGCGCCGGCGACGCCCGAAGAAAGCACATGGGTCGTCGAGACTGGCAGGCCGAACATGTCGGCGGCGAATATTGTCGACATCGCGACCACCTCGGCCGAAGCGCCCTGGCCATAGGTTAGGTGCTGCTTGCCGATCTTCTCGCCGACGGTGACGACGATGCGCTTCCAGCCGATCATCGTGCCGAGCCCGAGCGCGATGGCGACTGCGACCTTCACCCAGGTCGGGATGAATTTGGTCGAGGCGTCGATTTGCGTCTTATAGTCGGCGAGGATTTTCTTCTCGGAATCGGAGAGCTCGCTGTTCTTGTCCTTGGCGAGGAATCGCAGCGCCTCCGAGGCGAGATAGATGTCGTTGCGGGTGTTGCCGACCGCGGCGAAAGGGATTTTCGAGATCGAGCCATAGCCTTCGACCTCGCTCGAGATTTCCTTCATCAGCTTGGCGAGCGCGACATAGGTTCCTTCCGAAGGAATGAAGCCGGCGTCGCCGTGGTAGGTGATGTAGCTCGAGACGGCCTTGCGCGGATCGCCGAGCATCTGGTGGCCCGCCTCCTTCGCTTCGACGATTTTGATCGCCTCCGCCGAGACCTTCGAGAATTCGGCGACATGGCTGGGCGGCAGCGCGCGGTTCAAGGCGTAGGCGGTGGGCACAGTGCCGATCAGGATCAGCATGATGAGGCCCATGCCCTTCTGGCCGTCGTTGGAGCCATGCGCGAAAGAGACGCCCGTGCAGGTCAGGACCAGAAGCCCGCGGACCCACAACGGCGGCGGCGTCTGGCCCTTCGGCTCGGAATAGAGTTCCGGGTTGCGCACGACGAATTTGAGGACGACCAACAGCAGCGCCGCGCAGACGAAGCCGACGAGCGGCGAAAGCAGCAGCGAATAGCCGATCTCTATGGCTTTGCCCCAGTCGACGCCCGAGGTGCCGTCGCGACCGCGCATGAGCGCGTTGACGATGCCGACGCCGATGATCGAGCCGATCAGCGTGTGCGAGCTCGACGCGGGCAGCCCAAGCCACCAGGTGCCGAGGTTCCAGATGATCGCCGCGATCAACAGCGCGAAGACCATCGCGAAGCCGGCGGAAGAGCCCACCTGCAGGATCAATTCGACCGGGAGGAGCGAGACGATGCTGAAAGCGACGGCGCCCGTCGAGAACAAAACGCCGAGGAAGTTGAAGAAGCCGGACCAGACGACGGCGATGTTCGCGGGCAGGGAGTGCGTATAGATGACGGTCGCGACCGCGTTGGCCGTGTCGTGGAAGCCGTTGACGAATTCAAAGCCAAGCGCGATCAGCAGGGCGACGCCGAGCAGCACGAAGGGTAGATAGGTGACGACAGGCGCGCCGGTTTCCAGCACGTCGCGCCAGACGCTCCAGGCCACAAATCCGAGCCCGCAGGCAAGAACGGCGAGAAAGAGCAGAATTGCCCGGATATCGGCTTCGTGATCGAGCTTGGGTTTCGGCCCTGCTTCATGACTTACGGCTATGTCGGCAGCGGATGTCATCATTCCCTCCCAGATGGACGACCCGATAAAATCGGACGGGGTTGACAGTTGGATGACAATTTTATGACAGTTGCGTTTTTGCGTTGCGGGATGCGCTGGGAACAATAGCTTGGTCCGGGTGTTAGCGAGCGGTAGACGGGCGCCGTCATTGCAAGCGCGAAAAGCAGGGAGCTCCATGCAAGAGTCCTCGGTCAAACGTTTTCTCCCTTGGGTCGTCGCGTCCTCCCTCTTCATGGAGCAGCTGGACTCGACCATCGTCAACACCGCCGTTCCGGCGATGGCCGAGAGCCTCCACGTCGCGCCGCTAAGCCTCAAGGCGGTCGTCGCAAGCTACATCCTCAGTCTTGCCGTGTTCATTCCCGTGAGCGGCTGGACCGCCGACCGCTATGGCGCGCGGCGCGTCTTCTTTGCTGCGGTTGCGCTTTTCACGCTCTCCTCCGTCTTCTGCGGCCTCGCCATAAACGCGCCGGAACTCGTCGTCGCGCGCGTCCTGCAAGGCGCCGGAGCCGCGATGATGACCCCGGTCGGGCGGCTCGCGATCGTGCGCACTTTCCCCAAGTCGGAGCTCTTGGGGGCGATGAACTTCGTGATCATCCCCGCGCTGATGGGGCCGCTGCTCGGCCCGACCGTCGGCGGCCTCATCGTCCACTGGCTGTCCTGGCGCGAGATCTTTTTTGTCAACGTTCCCGTCGGCCTCGCCGCGCTGGCGCTCACGCATCGCTACATGCCGGACTATTATGGAGACGAGCCGCGCCCGCTCGATGTCGTCGGCTTGCTGCTGTTCGGCTCTGGCACGGCGATCATTTCGTGGCTCTTGGAGATCTTCGGCGAGCACGAGATCGGGGCCGGGTCGGCGACAGGCTGGGCCGCCTTCGCGCTGCTGCTGCTTGGGCTCTACTGGCGCCATGCACGACGCGCGGCCTACCCGCTGCTGCGCCTCTCCCTCTTCGAGGCGCGCACCTTTCGCGTCTCGGTCGCCGGCGGCTTCATCACGCGGCTCGGCGTCGGCGGCCTGCCGTTTTTGACGCCACTGCTGCTGCAGCTCGGGCTCGGCCTGCCGGCCTGGGAGTCGGGCCTGCTCATGATGCCGACCGCGGCCGCGGCGATGGGCATGAAGTTCATTTCCGCCCGCGTGCTGAAGCTCTTCGGCTACCGCGCGGTGCTCATCGTCAACACGCTCATGATCGGCGCCACAATCGCGCTCTATGCGCTGGTCACGCCGCAGACGCCGCTCGTCGCCATCGTGAGCCTGGGCTTCTTGCTCGGCTTCTTCAACTCGCTGCAATTTTCCAGTATGAACAGCATGGCCTATGCGGATGTGGAGGGAGCCGACTCCAGCATGGCGGCGACGATCGCGAGCTCCTTCCAGCAAATCTCGATGAGCTTCGGGCTTGCTTGCGGCACCCTCGTGGCGGCTTTCGCGCTCGACGGCCTACCGCAAACCAACAGGGAAGCGATCGTCAAGGCCCTGCACGTTGCGTATTTGGCGCTCGGCGCCTGGACCGCCGTGTCGTCGTTGTCGTTCTGGACCCTTCGCGCCGAAGACGGCGAGAACATCAGCCGCCACGGCCTGCGGGAAATGGCGTGAGGCGCTCCCTTATCCTTTCGCATAGTCGCGCGCGCCCATAATCGCAGAGCCGACGCGCACATGCGTCGCCCCGAGTTGGATCGCCTGCTCGAAGTCCGAGCTCATGCCCATGGACAGCGTCGAAAGCCCGTTGCGCGCGGCGATGTCGGCGAGCAATGCGAAATGCGGGGACGCCTGCTCGCCGTTTGGCGGCACGCACATCAGGCCCTCGATCGCAAGCCCATGGGTCTGCCGGCAAAAGGCGACGAAGGCGTCGGCGTCGCGCGGCGCGACCCCGGCCTTTTGCGGCTCCTCGCCCGTGTTGACCTGAACGAGCAGGCGCGGGCGCTTCTCCTGGCGCGCCATCTCGGCTGCGAGCGCCTGCGCGATCTTCTCGCGGTCGACGCTTTCGATCACGTCGAAGGTCTCGACCGCCTCCTTCGCCTTGTTCGATTGCAGCGGCCCGATGAGATGCAGCTCGATGTTGGGGAAGCGCGCGCGCAACTGCGGCCATTTGGCTCTCGCCTCCTGCACGCGGTTCTCGCCGAAGACGCGATGGCCGGCTTCGAGCAGCGGCGCAATCTCATCCGCGTCGAAGGTCTTGGTGACGCAAACGAGCTGCACGCTCGCCGGATCGCGCCCGCAGTCCGAGGCGGCGCGCGCAATGGCGTCTTTGATGGCGTGGTAGCGGTCGAGTATGGACATGCCGATCCTGAGCCGCGCGATTTTTGGGCGCGGGCGACGGGACCATAAGACACAAAGCTCGGGCAGAGTCACCGGGGCGGGGCGTCTCGGCCTCGCGAGACTCTGCTTCTCAACTCAAAACGCCCACGCGAACGAGCAGCCAATAAGCGCCGAGGCACGCGATGACGCCCGAGCCCGCCTGCACGAGACGCGGATCGCGCTTTCCCTTGAAGAGCAGCTTGTCGGCAAGGACCAGCAGCGGGATCACGACGAGGACGACGCCGATCTGGCCGGTCTCGACGCCGAGGTTGAAGCTCGCCAGCGCCGGCACGACGGCGCGCTGCGGCACGCCGAGCTCGATCAGGCCGCTGGCGAAGCCGAAGCCGTGGATGAAGCCGAAGGCGAAGGTGTCGCGCCAACGTCCGTCGACCTTGCGCGTGAAGAAGTTTTCGAGCGCGACATAGATGATCGAAAGCGCAATGGCGATCTCGGTCCACGCGCTCGGCAGATTGACGATCTGGAGCGCCGCCAGCGACAGCGTGACCGAATGCGAGACAGTGAAGGCGGTCACGAGCTTGATGACCGGCCACGCCCGCGAGGCCCACAAGATCACGGCGAGCAGGAAGCAAATGTGGTCGTAGCCGGTCATGATGTGCTCGACGCCGGCGGCCAGGAATTTCGGCGCAAGCTGCCAGGGCGTCAGCAGCGGCTTGGAGAGATCAATCGGCGCATCGCCGGGGAAAATCATCACCTGGCCGGGCGCAGGCTCCCGGCCCGCGCGCTGCGCCTCGGTCAGATTGGACTCGTCGCCTTTCTCGCCAATGGCGACGAGATGCTTCGCGCGCTTGCCCTGCGCTTCGAGAAGCCTGAATGGGTTATAGAAAATCTGCCCCTGGACCTGGCTGCAATCCATGTGCAGCACGGCTTTCTGGTCATAAGGGTTTGTTGGGTCTTCGCCGACCGAGGCGACCGTGCTCGGGCAGGTCTGGCCCTCTTCGTTTTGCAGATCGACGCGCTTCTGGATGAACTTGCCGATCATGCCCTCTATGACGCCAGGCTCGGTGAGATCGACGCCGGCCAGCTCCGATTTGTTCTCGGCGAACATGCGCTCGATGTCGGTCCCGAGAAAGCCCACGTCGACGCGATACCGGCTCTCTCCCTCAGGAACGATGCGGCTGCTGGAAATATCCGCCGAATGGGCGCTTGCCGGCGACGCCAGACCAAGCGCCGCCAAAAGGACAAGGACGGCGAGCGCGCCGGTTGAAAGTCGTGTCATTCGGACTCACTCCCTTGACGCTGCGCGAGGTCGCGGCGTATGAACTTTGCCAACAAGGTGCATATCAAACAAAGAAAGACAAGCCCCAGTCTTTCGACAGGTCCAGTCTTCCGGCGTCTCCCTTCCTCGGGAGCCTTCATGACGCTAAGCTGCGTCGGAGGCGCGCCGGGGACCGGCAAGCTACGAAAATTTCGCGCGGAAAGCCGATCATAATGCCAAAGGCCGAACTAAGGGGCGGCGATGCCCGACGCAGGGGACGTTCAGGGGGGGCAGCCGCTCACCAGGCGCGCGTCTTGTGGCTTGTCCTGGCGATTTTGTCGGTCTTTACGTTGCGGGAGAAGGCAGACGCCCATGCGATCGTCGTGCGGACGTCGCCGGCGCAGGACGGGGCCGCTGCGGGAGACATCGGAAAGGTGGAAGTGTGGTACGATGCGGGCATCCGCGACGCCTTCGTCGCGCTGGCCGTCGTCAGCGAGTCGGGCGAACGGGTCGACAAGCGCGACGCCGCAATCGATAGCGCCGATCCGGCCCATGTTTCGGTAGGCGTGAACCCGTTGGCTCCAGGCAAATACACGGCGCGATACAGGGCGCTGTCGGCGGACGGCCATATCGTGAGCGGCGCCTGGGATTTCGAGGTGCATCGCTAGGCATGTTCGCCAAACGTGCGAGGAGGGCGACGAGCGGGCGGAAGCTGAATCAAGCGAGCAGCTCCTCTTACGGAACAGGAAAACGAACAATGAGTCCGAACACCCGCCTCAACTTGGTTCTGCTCTCCGTCGCCGTTCTGCTCGTTGGCGGCAACGTGGCGGCCTTTTCCTATAAAGATTGGGGGCCGGCCTTCACTGTATTCTGGAACGATTATTGGAACAAAACGATATTGAAGCCGGCCGTCAAGGCGGGCGACCGCATGATATCCGATTGTCTCGGCGTGAGCGACTTCTACTCGGTCCACCTCACGACGTATTTCCTGGCCGATTCCGATGAAAGCGCTGGAGGCTCGGTGGATGATCTAAGCAAATATGACGAGTATTGCGATCGGGTGCCGGGAACGGGCAAGGTCATCTTCGCCCTCACCTTCCTGGAAAAGGAGGTCAGGAAGGAGCGCATCGCGCTTTCTTTCTATCAAGCGGACCTCGCTGGGGCTCTGAAAGAGATCAATTCCCTGCCGCCGACTCGTTATCCCAGCGGAATGATGTCCGTGGACGCGACGGTCGCCCACAAGGGGAAGTATGTCCTCAGGGTCGCGTTTGGCGAAGGGAAGGAGAAGGAGGACATCATCGACATGCCTATCCTGGTCGGGCAATGACGATCCCTTCGCCGACGGGAGCCCTGTCATTCCATGTCCTTCAAATTATTCATCGGGGCGCAGCGCGTTTTCGCGCCTGGCGCTTCTGCCGCCACCGCAGAAAGCCCGTTACATAAAGGACAAGCGGCGTCAGCCCGAACAACATGACAAGCGGGCGGCCGATTTCGCCAAAGGCCTCGCCGCTATGGAGTGGGAACAGCCATTCCAAGAACCGCTCGCCTGCAGTGAACGTCTTGCGATCCTGCACATGCAGGACCTGGCCGCTGTATTGGTCGATGCCGACATTTCTATAAGTCTTGGTTCGATTTGGCTCGTCAATTGACTGCTTTCCCACCACATAGACGCCAGTTGGGCTGCTCGGAAAGAGAACCCAATGAAGCCCTCCGTCAGGGAAGACCTTGTCCGCGATTGCTACGGCGTCGCCGACGCTCATCGGCGACTGTCCGGGGATTGGCTTCGATCGTCCGTAGTCCGGGTCGGCGCGCACCGGAGAAAAGAGAGACGTCACGGAGCGTGTCGCCGGCTTGAAGATCATTGAAACGCCGGTGAAGAGCATCACCAGTAGAATAGCTGCGCAGTAAGCTCCGACGCTCCTATGGACGTCATAGACGATCCTCTCGGGGCTTGCGCCCCATTTGATCTTCAGTCCCAGACGCCAATCGCCATTGCGCGGCTGCCAAAGATAAAGACCCACAAGGACGGAGAAGAAAACAAGAATGGCGATTGCGCCGACGATATAGGCGTTGTTCGCTCCAAGCAGCAGCGTCCAATGAAAAGCCATGAGGATCTGGATCGGAGGTTGCGAAAGCATCCTGTCTCCGTGCAGATAAAGCCGCTGCCCTTTGACTTTCGCTGTGTAGGGATCGACGAATATCTCGTAGAAGTAGCTGTCCAGGTCGTCCGTCTCGACCATGCAGGTTATCGCGGCGGCCGAGCCGGCATGGCGCGGCATCGTCAATCTTTCCAGTTTGCCATCCGGCGGCATTGCGGCGATTGCTGCTGCGAGAATTTCATCGAGGGGGCGGCGAGACGCCTGCGCCGGTATTTGGACGCGCATGATCGAAGCGTTCAGCGCTTCGTCGATGTCCTCACGAAAGGCCAGAATGCTGCCGCTGAGCCCGACCAAGACAACGATGGCGCCCGCGACAAGGCCGATTGTTTGATGGATTCGCAGAAAAAATTTGCGTTCGAAATCCCGCCGTCGCACGAAGGGCGAGCCGAGCTCGACGCTACTCTTCGCGCAGCCTTCGCCCTTAGTCTCGGCCATGGATAAGTCTCCGTCTCCGGCAGCATATAGGGACGCCGGCCCAACCGCATCCGAATTGGGCTGGCTCGCATTCCCATCGGCCCTGGCGATGTCGACGGAACTCCACGAACCCCCGCTCAAATTGACAGCGGCGGAGTGGGTAAGATAAATAATATAAAATCGCATATCCGCAAAGTTCCGGATTCCGGGGGAGATTCCATGGCCGGCCGCCGCGTTGCAATCTTCTTCGCCGCCGCCCTCGCGGCGATGCTTGCGAGAACGCTGTCGGCGCGATCCCTCGAAGCGGACGCCTATATTCAAACCAACATATCCGCTGCAAAAATCGTGGCGAACAACAACCGCTACCATATCGACATAACCATCCTGGCGACTGACATCGAGGAGATGTTTCAGAAAAGCGGCAGCGAGCGCGTTGGCGTGGATATGTCGCAACCAGGCGCTCTCGAGCGCGAGATCGGCAAATTCGTCGCGAATCGCATAGAGGTACGAAACAATGACGGAGCCGCCTGCGCGAAAAAGATCGAACGCGCAAGCGAAGACCCGACGAACGATGAAGGCGTGCTTGTCGTGCTGAGCTTCGAGTGCGTAAGCAATAGAGCAACTTACGACGCGACCAAATTTTTGGGCGCGCAGGGCCCCCGAGCATGGCAGACAATCACCATAATAGACGGCGACGCAAAGTGGAAAATCATGGTCAACAGCGAGAGCCCGCCGGTTGGATTGTCGTCCGCGCAATAGGACCGCGCTGAGGCTTTCCTTTGCGAACGTGCGTCTATTTCCTCGTCGATTGGGCCAGCCAAGCCAGATAGTCGCTATCGCCCTCGGCGACGTCCACACGCAGGATCTCCGGGGTCTCATAGTCGTGGCGGCTGCGGAGCAGGGCGCACAGCGCCGCGTAGTCTTCCGTCGCGATCTTAAAATGCAGCCCGATCTCGGCTTCTTCCCTGATCTCGCCGCGCCAGACGTAGCGGCTTTCGATCGGAAAGCACTGCACGCAGGCGGCGAGCCGCGCCTCCAGCGCCGCGCTCGCGAGCTCGCGCGCTTTGGCCGCGCTCGCGGTCGTCGTGATGACGATGCTGAAACGCTCGCTCAACGTAGCCTCCCTCAAGCTTTCGCGCGCGGCGCGTTTTGCGTTATGGTCGTCTTATAGGCCGCAGGACGGGGAACACAAATGGCGCAGGTCTTCGAGAATGACAGCGCGCGCGAACGGGCGCGGATCGACGGGCGGATTGCTTTCGTCGCCGCGGCCTTCGCTCTAGCGTTCGGCTTCGCGGCGCTGCTCGATCGCGTCGGCGCGCCGCTTCGCCTCGTCGAGACAGTCGCGCCCTGCTTCACGGTCTTCGCCTTAGGTCTCCTGGGCTTCCAGCTGCATTCGATGCGCGTCTCCGCTTATTACGCCGCGGGCCGCGCGATGCCGACCGAATATGCGGGCTTTGCGCTCGGCTCGCTCGTGGCGGGAATCGTCTGCCTTTTCGCGCCGCAATTCGCTGGGCGCGGCTGGATTCCGGGTCTCGCAGGCGGCGTCTTCGCCGGGGTCGCCGTCGCTGGCGCCGCCATCGGCCCGCTGTTGCGAAAGAGCGGCGCATTCTCCCTCTCCGGCCTGTTCGCGCAGCGCTTCGTCGCCATGACGCCGCGGCTCATTGTGCTGGGGCTCTCGAGCCTTTGCGCGGCGCTGATCGCTCTCGCCGGCCAGCAGGCGGCGGCCGACGCCCTGACCGCTGTGTTCGGCGGCGGCCGGATCGCCGCTGCTTTGGCTGTCAGCCTTGCGGCGTTGCTGATCGCCGCGCCGGGCGGCCTATTGGGGACGCTTTGGACCATTTGCGCCGCCGGCGCCGTCGCGATCCTGGGGCTCGGGTGGCCCGTGCTGGCTTTGGCGCTCAAAGGCGCTGCGCCGTTCGGCGCGGGCGGCTCGGTCTGGGGCGAAGTCGCAACCGGCCTCGAAAGCTTCGGCGCGCTCACGCCGCGCGACGACCCTGCCGCCGGGCTTATCGACATGATCGCGGCTATGCTCGGCGTGGCGACGCTCGCACCGCTGCTCGCGCCAGCTGTCGCGAGCCACGATCCGGGCGACGCCCGGCGCGTCGGGCTCATCGGCTTCGGCTGGACGTTGCTGTTCGCCTGGCTCGTGGCGGCGACGGTCGCTGGGACTGCGCTGTCGCTTGCGTATCAGACCCTCGGCCGGCCGCCGGAGCGTCTGGCTGACGCCGTCTATGATGTGAGCGCGCGACGCGAGCTGACCCTTTGCGGCGCTTTGGCGCCGAACCCGGTCGCTGGCCACGCGGCGTGCCCGAGCGGCGCGCTGAAAAACGGGGATGTCGCGGTCCTCGGCGACGCGCTGCTGACTGGGCTGCCCACGCTCGAAGGCATGGGCGCGGCGGCGGCTGGTCTTGCTTCAGCGGCTCGCATCGCGCTCGCGCTCGCGCTTGCCGCCGCTGGGCTGCAGGCCTTCGGCACGACGCTCGGTCATGAGGCGCTCTTTCGGCTGCGCGGCGCGACGGATTTGACCAGCCGGCGCCTGGCGACGACGCGGATCGCCCTGACGGGGCTCGCGACCCTCGGCTTCATCTTGAGCGGCTTCATCGTTTCCGACGCGGCTGCGCTGATGGGCTTGGCCCTCTGTTTCTCTGCGGGGCTGATCACGCCGCTCGCGGGGCTGTCGCTCTGGCCGCGCTTCGCCGATCGCGACGCGCTCGCCGCGTTGGCCGCGGGTTGCCTCGGCATCACGGCAGTCTTCGCTATGGCGGGAACGGCGCGCCAGGTGGACGCGCTCGCGGCGGCGGCGCTCTTTGGCGCCGTATGCGTGGTTGCGGGAGGGGCTCTGTCAGCCCTTTCGCGCGGGCCCGAGCGGACGGCGCCTGGCGCGGCTTTCCTGCGGCGGCTGCTCCACGGCGACGGCGAGGTCGCGCCGCGGGACAAAGGGGCCTGAGAGCTTCAATTCGATGAGGGTTGCAATTCAATAAGACAGAATAGGAGAGAAGCATGTTCGACCTGACCATCCTCATCATCCGGCACGGCGAAAAGCCGAACGGGAATTGGCCGGGTCCCGGTCTGACCAGCGGTGGCGAAGAGAACAAGAAGTCGCTGGTCATTCGCGGTTGGCAGCGTGCAGGCGCTTGGGCGGCGCTGTTTTGCGGTCGAGGCGGTCCGGAATACCCAGCGCCGACAGCGATCTACGCCGCGAAGCCCACCAAGGACCACGATGGCGCTGGCCCGACGGAGCAAGCTGACGCCGGCAAGTCCCACGAGCCGAGCCAGCGCCCCTATGAGACCGCCCTGCCGCTCGCGCAGCGCCTTGACCTCGCAATAAACCTCAATTTTGCCCAGGGAGAAGAGCAAAGCCTTGCCCAAAAGCTCCTCGCCGAGCAGGGCGTGGTTCTCGTGGCTTGGGAGCACAAGGCGATCGTCGAAAATTTGCTGCCCGCGCTGCTCGCCGGACAGAACGTCCCCGGCGTCCCGAACAGCTGGGATTCCTCCCGCTTCGACGTGGTTTTGCGTCTCGACCGTGCAGCGCCCGACGCTCCCTGGCTGTTTCAGCAATTGTTTCCGCGGCTTATGTCCGGCGACAGCAATGCGCCGTTGAGCTGAGGCGCAGCCGTCGGAAAATCGCCGTGCGGGCGTTTGGCGCATTTTTAAGCGCAGGCTCGTGGTTTAATCAGCTAGCGCCGCTTGAAACGCCGACCCTCCCCACGTAGTTTGGCGGCCCGGCCGGCAACGGAAGGGCGTCCGCCATGCCAAAGTCGCCGCGCTCTTGCCTCCCGAGCCGAAGCCTCTTCACCTGGGCCGAAGGCCCAAAGCCTGGGAAACCTTGTTCATGTCCGTGCTGATCAACAAAGCGACCAAAATCATTTGTCAGGGGTTTACCGGCAAGACCGGCACATTCCATTCAGAACAGGCGATCGCATACGGGTCGAAGATGGTCGGCGGCGTCTCGCCCGGCAAGGGCGGCTCGAGCCATCTGAGCCTGCCCGTCTTCGACACCGTAGCCGAAGCGCGCGAGAAGACCGGGGCTGACGCCAGCGTCGTCTACGTTCCGCCGCCCGGCGCCGCGGACGCCATCTGCGAAGCGATCGACGCCGAGATCCCGCTGATCGTCGCCATCACCGAGGGCGTGCCGGTGCACGACATGATCCGCGTCAAGCGCGCGCTCTCGGGTTCCAAGTCGCGGCTGATCGGGCCGAACTGTCCCGGCGTCGTCACCGCCGGCGAGAGCAAGATCGGCATCATGCCGGCAAATATCTTCAAGCCGGGCTCGGTCGGGGTGGTCTCGCGCTCGGGCACGCTCACCTATGAGGCTGTGTTCCAGACGACGCGCGAGGGACTTGGGCAGACAACGGCGGTCGGGATCGGCGGTGATCCGGTCAAAGGCTCGGACTTCATCGACATCCTTGAGCTTTTCCTGGGCGACGAGGCCACTAAGTCCATCATCATGATCGGCGAGATCGGCGGGTCGCAAGAGGAAGAGGCGGCGCAATTCCTCATCGACGAGGCCAAGCGCGGGCGCAAGAAGCCAATCGCCGGATTCATCGCGGGCCGGACGGCGCCTCCTGGGCGCCGGATGGGACACGCGGGCGCAATCATCTCGGGCGGCAAGGGCGACGCGGAAAGCAAGATTGCGGCGATGGAGGCGGCAGGCATTCGCATCTCGCCCTCGCCTGCGCGGCTGGGGAAGACGCTGGTGGAGGCGTTGAAGGGGTAGGGGAGGCTCAACCGTGAGCGCGCTGCCGAAACTGATGACAGTCGAGGAGTTCCTCGACTGGGAAGAGCGTCAGGAGGAGCGATACGAATACGATGGCGTGACGGTCCATGCGATGACCGGCGGGACCGCCGCGCACGCAGCCATTCAGGCGAATCTTTTGCGCGTCTTGGGAAACTGCCTCAAAGGCAAGCCGTGCCGTCCATTTGGGAGTGAGCTTAAGCTCAAGCTAGAATCGAGCGTCCGTTACCCCGACGCCTTCGTCGTTTGCGCGCCCGTCGAGCCGACCGCCACCTATGTTACCGATCCCGTCGTGATCTTCGAGGTGCTGAGCGAAAGCACGGCGTGGCGGGATTTGGGCGTGAAGAACATGGAGTATCAGGCGACGCCTTCCGCCCGGCGCTACGTCGCTCTCCATCAGGCGGCTGTCGCAGCGGAGGTTTTCCATCGCGCCGACGATGGGGATTGGAAGCACCAATTCATTTCGGGAGCCGGCGTGCTCGCCATGCCAGAAATCGAGGTTTCCATTGCGCTCTCCGAGATTTACGAGGATGTAGTTCTGCCGTCGTAGGCAAGGCCGACGAAAGACTTTACAATGGCTGCAAGTCGAAGGATGACCATTGTGCCTAACCACACACCGCCGTCAATAACTGAAACAGCATTCGATTGCCCAAATTGTAAGACTTTCTCGCGTCAGAGATGGTATCAAATTCTTGCGCATGATTTTGGTTCGCAGAAGGCGCCCGTGATAGATGAGCGAATGCCTGCCTATGCGGCATCAGCGCCCTCTCATAATTCTTTAGGTCTTTTATACGGAACGCTATTTTTAGGAAATGCGCATATTGCAAAATGCGATAAGTGCGATCAGTTCTCATATTGGATAGGTTGCCGCCTAATCTATCCGCTTAATGGCACGGCTCCGCCTCCGAATCCGGATTTGCCCGACGAAATACGAAAAGATTATGAGGAGGCGAGTTCAATTCTCGAATTGTCGCCACGGGGAGCCGCGGCGCTTATTCGGTTATGTATTCAAAAGCTGCGCAAACATCTTGGTCAGTCCGGAGAAAACATTAATAATTACATTGCGGCTCTAGTAAAAGTCGGGTTAGACCAGCGCATACAAAAAGCATTAGATGCTGTGCGTGTCATAGGAAACAATGCGGTTCATCCGGGGCAGATAGATATTGCGGAAGATATTGTAACAGCCACAGCATTGTTTGGGCTTCTAAATCTAATCGTGGAAAAATGATTTCGGAGCCGAATCATATAAACGAATTCTATGACACATTGCCGCAAAATGTTATTGATGCTATAAAACGCAGGGATGCGAAACTATGATGTCATTTCATAGATTCCGGCATAAACTACTTAAGAAAGCATGGGGCGTAAGGTGTCTTTCTGCGGATGGCTTAAGCTCACCCTCCGGCGCAAAACCTCGTCGTGCGATAGGCCGCGGCGAGGGGGAAGCTCACGCCGATGCTCTCCAGCGCAAGGTCGCCGGCTTCAACCGCTTCCGGCTCCCTAGGTCAGCCGCCGTCCGCCTGACGACCCGACAGCTTGGCGCCGATCGACAGCGATTGGAGGACGACGATCTCCCTGACGCTGGGGATTGTCGTGTAGGTCCAAACATTGGCCCAGGTTTGGCGCATATTGCCAGGCGACAGAATCTCGATGACCACAACCGGCTCGGTGAGCGCTTGGCTCTCGGCCTCGAAGCCGCCGCAGACGACAGAGACGTCGGGGATGCGAAGGTTCTTCTGCGCGTTGACCCGAGAATGACGCCCGCTCCGGTAAAGACAGAGCAAGGCGCGCCACGTTCAATGAGCGCGCGCGTAATCAGATAGCACAGCTCGCTCTGTATCGTGGCGTCTGTCGGCGCAGGCGGCGACATCGCCACCGGAACGCCGTCGATCGACTGCCAGCGCCCATCGGCTTCCTCCGCCCAGGCGAAGAATTCGGCGACTGTCATCTCTGCTTCCGCCTCGGCGGATTTTGGAAGCGCGCTCATGAGCGGAAGCTAGCACGAATGGGCGCTTGTCCGAAGCGCTTTTCAACTTCTATAGCTACGCGCACGATGCGGGTTGTGCCCGCCGACAAAGCCGAAGCTCTGGCGTCGCGAAGCCCACTGCCTCTTTGCACAGCTTTTTGCGTTGCAAAAGACGACTCGTCTCGCCAAATTGGGGTGAGAAGGGCTTGCTTCGTTCCATATGATCCAGCGTGCAGGCCCAGTTTGAATGTCGACGTTCCGAAAGGACGGAGAATATGGCGAGATTGGAATCGACGCCGGGCAACGGAAGCGCAACGTCTGCGGCGAGACAATCGGACGCGGCGTTCTTGCTTGCCGGCGCCAACGCCTCCTACCTCGAGCATCTGCTCGCGGCCTATGAGGCCGACCCGTCCTCCGTCGGCGAGGACTGGCGCAAGTTCTTCGCATCCATCGCGGACGGGCCGCGCCCCGGAAACGGCGCCGGCAATGGAGGCGCTTCCTGGGCGCGCGCCGACTGGCCGCCGGCGCCAAGGGACGAATTGATTAGCGCGCTCGATGGCGACTGGGGCGCGCCGAAAGCCGCCGCGAGACCCGCCAAGGCCGCGCCCGCCGTCGAGGCGCGGCCTGCGCCGACAAGCGACGTGTTACAGCGCGCAACGCGCGACAGCGTGCGCGCCCTGATGATGATCCGCGCCTATCGCGCTCGCGGCCATCTGCATGCCAATCTCGATCCGCTGGGTTTGGAGCAGCGGCACGACCACGGCGAGCTGCATCCCGAAACTTACGGCTTCAAGGACGAGGACTACGACCGCAAGATCTTCATCGACGGCGTGCTGGGGTTGAAATACGCCAGCGTGTTCGAGATGGTGACGATCCTGCGCCGCACCTATTGCGGCACGATCGGCTTCGAGTTCATGCATGTGCTAGACCCCGCCGAAAAGGCGTGGCTGCAAAAGCGCATCGAGACCCCCAAGCAGGAGGTCGCCTTCACCCAGGAAGGCAAGCGCGCGATTCTGAAGAAGCTCGTCGAGGCCGAGGGCTTCGAGAAGTTCCTCGACCAGAAATACACGGGCACCAAGCGCTTCGGCCTGGACGGCGCCGAGTCGATCGTGCCGGCGCTCGAGCAGATCATCAAACGTGGCGGCGCTTTGGGCGTCAAGGAGATCGTGCTCGGCATGGCGCATCGCGGCCGACTGAACGTGCTGTGCCAGGTTATGGCTAAGCCGCATCGCGCGCTGTTCCATGAGTTCAAGGGCGGCTCGTTCCTGCCCGACGAAGTCGAAGGCTCGGGCGACGTCAAATATCACTTGGGCGCCTCGTCCGACCGCGAGTTCGACGGCAACAAGGTGCATCTGTCGTTGACCGCCAATCCTTCGCATCTGGAGATCGTCGATCCGGTCGTGCTCGGCAAGGTGCGCGCCAAGCAGGACCAGCACGATTGCGCCGACGACGATCGCCGATGCGTGCTGCCGCTGCTCATCCATGGCGACGCGGCCTTCGCGGGGCAGGGGGTGGTCGCGGAATGCTTTAGCCTCTCCGGCCTCAAGGGCCATCGCACCGGCGGCTCGCTGCACTTCATAATCAACAATCAGATCGGCTTCACGACCTATCCGCGCTATTCGCGCTCCTCGCCCTATCCGTCGGATTTGGCGAAGATGGTCGAGGCGCCGATCTTCCACGTCAACGGCGATGACCCGGAGGCAGTGGTGTTTGCGGCTCGCGTCGCCACCGAGTTCCGCCAGCAGTTTCAGAAGCCCGTCGTCATCGACATGTGGTGCTATCGGCGCTTCGGACACAATGAAGGCGACGAGCCGGCCTTCACCCAGCCGCTGATGTACAAGAAGATCCGCGCGCATAAGACGACGCTGGATCTTTACGCCGACAAGCTCGTTGCCGAAGGACAAATCGCGCGGGTCGAGGTCGAGACGTTCAAGAGCGAATGGCGCGACAGGCTTTCGAGCGAGCTCGAGCTGTCGCAGTCCTTCAGGCCGAACAAGGCGGACTGGCTCGACGGCTATTGGTCCGGCGTCAAGCCCGGCTATCAGTCGTCCGACGACGAGCGCCGGGGCAAGACCGGCGTCCCGCTCGAGACGCTGCGCGAGATCGGAGCCAAGATCACGTCCGCGCCCGAAGGTTTTCACGTCCACAAGACGATCCAGCGCTTCCTTGATACGCGCCGCAGCGCGATCGAGACGGGCGCGGGGATCGACTGGGCGACGGCGGAGGCGTTGGCTTTCGGCTCGATCCTGCTCGAGGGCCACCGCGTGCGGCTCTCTGGCCAGGACAGCGAACGCGGCACCTTTTCGCAGCGCCACAGCGTGCTGATCGACCAGGAGAACGAGAGCCGCTATGCGCCGCTCAATCATATGCGGCCTGAGCAAGGCCGTTTCGAAGTCATCAACTCGATGCTCTCGGAAGAAGCGGTGCTCGGCTTCGAATATGGCTATTCGCTCGCCGACCCCAACACGCTAACGCTGTGGGAGGCGCAGTTCGGCGATTTCGCCAATGGCGCGCAAGTGGTGTTCGACCAGTTCCTGTCGGCGGGCGAGCGCAAGTGGCTGCGCATGTCGGGCCTCGTCTGCATGCTGCCGCATGGCTACGAAGGGCAAGGCCCCGAGCACTCCTCGGCTCGGCTGGAGCGCTATCTGCAGCTCTGCGCCGAGGACAATATGCAAATCGCGAACTGCTCGACGCCGGCCAATTTCTTCCACATCCTACGCCGGCAGCTGCACCGCAACATCCGCAAGCCGCTGATCCTGATGACGCCGAAATCGCTGTTGCGCCATAAGCGCTGCGTCTCAGCGATAGAGGATTTCGGGCCTGCCTCGACCTTCCACCGGCTGCTCGCGGACGAAGCGGCGACGCCTTCGCAAGGCGGTTTCGCGCTCAAGCCGGAAGCTGAAATCCGGCGTATCGTGCTGTGTTCGGGCAAGGTCTATTACGATCTCGCCGAAGAGCGCCAGAAGCGCGGCGCCGACGACGTCTACCTCTTGCGCGTCGAGCAGCTCTATCCGCTGCCCTTGAAGCAGCTCGTGCTGCGGCTCTCGAAGTTCAAGCGGGCTGACGTGGTGTGGTGCCAGGAGGAGCCGAGGAACATGGGCGCCTGGACCTATGTCGAGCCCTATCTCGAATGGGCGCTGGGGCAGGCCGGCGGCAGGACAAAGCGCGCGCGCTACGTCGGACGCCCCGCCTCGGCTTCGACGGCGGCAGGCACGATGCCGAAGCACCTCGCGCAGTTGAAGGCGTTGTTGGACGAGGCGTTTGCGGGGTGACCGGACGGCCGCATTTGCAGGGTCTGACGACGCGAGCCCGCATGCCGGGCTCAGTGCTACAGCAGCTTCCCCGGATTGAGCACCCCGGTCGGATCGAGCGCAGTCTTGATCGCGCGCATCATCTCCAACGCCGTCGGGTCTTTCACCTTGCGCAAAAGATCGCGCTTGAGCTGTCCGATTCCATGCTCGGCGGAGATCGAGCCGCGAAATTTGGCGACGACGCCGTGGACGATGTCGTTGACCTCTTCCCAGCGTGCAAGGAACGCGGCGCCGTCTGCGCCCACGGGCTGCGAGACGTTGAAATGGATGTTGCCGTCGCCCATGTGGCCGAACGGCACGAGGCGCGCGTTTGGGATACGGGCGAGAACGCGCCCGCTCGCCTCTTCAATGAAAGCCGGAACGTCGGCGACCGGGACCGATACGTCGTGCTTGATCGAGGCGCCCTCGCGCTTTTGCGCGTCGGGGAAGGCCTCGCGAAGTCGCCAGAAATCCTGCGCCTGCGAGAGCGAGGCCGCGAGCGCCGCATCGCCGCAGAAGCCTTCGTCCGCGGCGCGCGCGAGCAGATCGACGATTGTCTCATCGAACCCCTGCTCCTGCGGCGATACGAATTCGGCCAGCACATACCAGGGCCAGACGGCCGACAACGGATCGCGCGCGCCGGCGACATGGCGCAGCGAGAATTCCAAGCCTAAGCGCGATATGAGCTCGAAGGCCTCCAGCCCCGGGCCCATCTGCGCCTTCAAGAAATTCAGCAGCCCGAGCGCAGCGTGCAGATCGCCAACCCCCAGAAACGCCGCGGCGCGCGCGCGCGGGCGCGGAAAGAGCTTCAACGTCGCGGCGGTAATGATCCCGAGCGTGCCTTCCGAGCCGATCAGCAGACGCGTGAGATCGTAGCCGGTGTTGTCCTTGCGCAGCCGGGAGAGGCCATTATACACGCGCCCGTCGGCGAGAACCGCCTCCAGCCCAAGCGTGAGGTCGCGCGCAGAGCCATAGGCGAGCACATGCACGCCGCCGGCGTTGGTCGCGAGATTGCCGCCAATGGTGCAAGAGCCTTCCGAGGCCAGCGAAAGCGGGAAATAGCGGTCCGCGTCGGCGGCGGCCTGCTGCGCTTGCGCAAGGGTCGCTCCGGCCTCGATGGTCAGCGTGTCGCCCGCGGGGTCGATCGCGCGCACCCGATTAAGCCGCTGCAGCGAGAGGATGATCTGTCGTCCGGAGCAATCGGGCGTTTGGCCGCCGACGAGGCCGGTGTTGCCGCCTTGCGGCACGACGCCCACGCCTTGTTCGCGGCACAGCGCCAAGGTCTGCGCGACCTGGAGGGTATCGGCGGGCTTGATCACCCCAAGAGCCGCGCCTTGAAAAAGGCCTCTCGGCTCTCGCAGGTAGGGGAATGTGACAACCGGCTCGGCGAGAACGTTCTTTTCGCCTACGATCGCCGTGAAGCGGGGTAGAATGTCCATCGCGCCCTTTATGTTCAGGCTCGCCGGCGCGCGAGGAAAGGACCTTGCGATTCGCCTCAGGCTCGCGGCCCGCGGCGGCGTTCTTTACGCTTCACATAGACGGGAAGGGCCCTCGCGGCGGGGGTCAAGGCTAGGACGACACTGCATAATGCCGCGACAAGAAGCGCATTCATCATGACCACATCTCCTTCCAGGTCAGCGGGACAATCTCCCATTCACTTGGGGCGTCTCGCAAAGGCTATGCCGGTTTCTCCAGCTCGGCAAGGCGAATTTGCGTCTCCTATTCCACCGCTCCCCATTTTCCTGCGACCGCGTCACATATTCGTCACATGAAGCTTTCGCCAAAATTAATTTTTTGCCGTTCCGCTGGCGACTCCGCGGAATCGGGTGAAATATCGTTTTTTTTCACAATTTTAGAATCCGGGCGGTTCGAATCCATATGAAAATAGTTTCATAATCAGCAATATTCGCCTCGAATCGGGCCCTATCATCGCATCGCCAGCCGGAGCGCAGAAGATGCAGTTTCACCGTCGCCCCTTGCTCGCGGGCAACTGGAAAATGAACGGCTTGCGCGGCGATCTCGCGCAAATCCAGCTTGTCGCCGCCGGCTTCGGCTCCGTCCTGCGGGAGAAAATCGACATCGTAATCTGTCCGCCCGCGACCCTGCTGCCGCTGGCGGCAGAAATCGCCGCGCCTGCCGGCTTGCTTTTGGGCGGCCAGGACTGTCATGCACAAAAAAGCGGCGCCCACACCGGCGACATTGGCGCGGCCATGCTCGCCGACGCCGGGGCGAGCTACGTCATTGTGGGCCACAGCGAGCGCCGCACCGACCACGGCGAGACCGATGAGATGATTCGCGCCAAGGCCGCGGCCGCGCTCGCTGTAGGGCTCACGCCAATCATCTGCGTCGGCGAGACGCGCGTCGAACGCGAGGTCGGCAGGGCCGAGGCTGTGGTCGCCGCGCAGATCGACGCCAGCGTGCCCGCCGACGCTCCGCCTGAGCGGCTTGTCCTCGCCTATGAGCCCGTTTGGGCGATCGGCGCCGGCGTGACCCCAACGCCGAAAGACGTCGGCCGCATGCACGGCTTCGCCCGAGCTCGGCTTGACGTCGCGGTGGGGCAGGGCGCGAAAGTTCGGATCCTTTATGGCGGCTCGGTCAAGCCAGGCAATGCGGCGGAACTTTTGCACGCAGATGACGTGGATGGCGCGCTGGTCGGGGGCGCGAGCCTGCTGGCCGCGGAATTTTTAGGCGTCGCCGCCGCCTATCGATAGCGCGGTATTTTCCGACACCGCCGTCGAAAGCGGCGACAGGAACGAATAAATAGACCTGTGGCAGCCAAGCAGGGGAGGGCGCCATGCCGGAGATTAACACCGAGAAGGTTTGCTATGTGATCGTCAAAGCCCGCGAGCTCGAGAGCGAGGACGAGGGGATGGAGGCCGACGCCTCGAACCCGGCCGACGACGAGTTCGTGAGCATATTGACCGAAGGCGCCTATTCCAGCGTGCGGGCGGAGCTCGCGAGCTACATCGACGCCATGGACGAGGACGAGCAGTGCGAACTCGTCGCGCTCGCCTGGCTCGGGCGCGGCGATTTTTCCGCCGAGGAATGGAAGGCGGCTGTGCGCCAGGCCCGCGAACAGCGCACAGCTAAGACCTCCGACTATCTGCTCGGAATCCCGCTGCTCGCCTCCTTCCTCGAAGGCGGCCTCGCGGAGGTCGGCGAGAGCTGCGAAGGCTATGCGACCGACCGGCAGTGACCGTCCGCGCATCCTGATGTGCGCGCCCGATCATTACGGCGTCGATTACGTCATCAATCCGTGGATGGCCGCGCATGTGGGCGGCATCAACCACGCGCGCGCGCTTTCGCAATGGCTGAACCTGCGCGATCTTTTGGCGCCCCTTGCCGACCTTAAGTTCGTCGCGCCGCATCCTGGCTTGCCGGACATGGTGTTCACAGCCAACGCCGGTCTCGTCTCGACCGGCAAGGTCATCCTCTCCCGCTTCCATTTCGGCGAGCGCCGCGACGAGGAGGGCTTCTTTCGTGAATGGTTCGAAGCCCATGAATTTTCGATCGCGCCTTGGCCCGAGGACGTGAGCTTCGAGGGCGCGGGGGACGCTTTGGCCGATCAGGGCGAGGAGATCATCTGGTGCGGCTTCGGCTTTCGCTCGAGCGAGAAGGCGGCCGCGCTCGTCGGCGAAATTTTTGGGCGCGAGACGGTAGCGCTGCGGCTCGTCGACGCGCGCTTCTATCACCTCGACACCTGCTTTTGCCCGTTGAGCGGCGGCCAGCTGATGTATTTCCCGCCCGCCTTCGACGATCAGTCGCGCAAGAAGATCGAGGAAATTGTCGGGCCGAAGAAGCGCCTCGAGGTCGCTGCGGACGACGCGCTGAACTTCTCTTGCAACGCCGTCGAGATCGCAGGCCACGTGTTCATGAACGCCGCGAGCGGGGACCTGCAGAACAGGCTGCGCGCCATGGGATACGCGCCGGCGCTTACGCCGCTCACGGAATTCCTGAAGGCGGGCGGCGCCGCCAAATGCCTGACGCTTCGTCTCTAGACCGCCGCGACCCGCTGCGGGCGCTCCGCTCCGATCAAAGCACCGTTCGACGCACGCGGCGTTGCGCTGACCTCCGCGAGCGTTTCCTCAAAGCGGTCGAGCGCCCAATCGAGGTCTTCGCGCGAGATCGTGAGCGGCGGGGCGAGGCGGATAACGACGTCGTGGGTCGCGGTCGTCAGCACCCCTTTCGCCATGAGCCGTTCGCTGAAATTTCGTCCGCTGGCGTAAGCCTCGTCGATATCGGCGCCAGCCCACAGGCCCTTGCCGCGCACAGCCTTGAGCGCCTGGCTGCGCATCGCGCGCAGGCGCCGCAGCATGTGGGCGCCGAGCGTGCGGCTGCGCTCGACGAGCCTCTCATCGGCGATCACGCGCAACGCCTCCAGCCCAACGGCGGCGGCGAGCGCGTTGCCGCCGAAGGTCGAGCCGTGTGATCCTGGCGTGAACACGTCCATGACCTCGCGTCGCGCCACGAAAGCGGAAACCGGGAGCACGCCGCCGCCGAGCGCCTTGCCAAGCGTCACGCCGTCCGGGAGGACGTTCTCGTGCTGATACGCGAACCACGCGCCCGTGCGGCCGAGACCCGACTGAACCTCGTCGAGCAGCAGCAGCAGGCGGCGCTCGTCGCAAAGCCGCCTGAGCCCTTGCAGCCAGCCCGGCGGCGGTATGACGACGCCGGCTTCGCCCTGGATCGGCTCGACGAGGATCGCTATCGTGTCGGCCCCGATCGCCGCCCGCGTCGCCGTAAGATCGCCGAAAGGAACGGGGCGGAAGCCCGGCGCGAAGGGCCCGAAGCCCTCGCGATAGGCGGGCTCGGAGGAGAAGCCTACGATCGTGGTGGTGCGGCCATGGAAGTTGTTCTCCGCGACGACGATCTCTGACTGCTCGACTCCCTTGACGCGCCGTCCCCAGCGGCGCGCGGCCTTGATCGCCGTCTCCACCGCCTCGGCGCCGGTGTTCATAGGCAGGGCCTGGTCCAGCCCCGTCAGCCTGCAGAGCTCTTTAAGAAAAGGCGCCAGCCGATCATTGCCGAAGGCTCGCGAAGGCACGGCAAGACGTTGGGCCTGCTCGTTGAGCCTCGCGAGAATGCGCGGATGCCCGTGGCCATGGCTGACTGCCGAATAGGCGCTCATCATGTCGACGTAGCGACGGCCTTCGACATCCCACAGATAGGCGTTCTCCCCCCGGGTCAGCGTGACCGGCAGCGGATTGTAGTTTCGCGCGCAATAAGGATTCTGATGATATGCGGTCATACGGCCGCCCTCACGCTTCGCTCCGCGCCCCTTCGCCCTAGATCAACGACCGATGCGGTCGCATAATCATCTACATAGGCGACGCAGAGCTTACGGCCAGACGAGGGGCGCGAGATGGCGGCGCAAAGGTCTTTGGCGCGAATCGCCAGCGAAGCGGTCGAACTGCTCTCGAAGCTGGGCGTCGCCGATGAGAGCTTCGCGGAGGGCGGTCTAGCGGCCCGCTCGCCGATCGACGGCGAGATCATTGCACATGTGCGCGTGAGCGACGCCGCCGCGTCGACGCGAGCAATCGGCGCCGCGCAGGAGGCTTTTCGCCAATGGCGATCGATTCCTGCGCCGCGCCGCGGCGAGCTCGTCCGCTTGTTTAGCGAGGAATTGCGCGCTGCGAAAGCTGACCTCGCCCGTCTCGTGACGCTCGAAGCGGGGAAAATCGCGTCTGAAAGTCTCGGCGAAGTCCAGGAGATGATCGACATCTGCGACTTCGCCGTCGGCCTCTCGCGGCAGCTTCACGGGCTGACGATCGCGACCGAGCGCGCCGGCCACCGCATGATGGAGACTTGGCATCCGCTCGGTGTCGCAGGCGTCATCACGAGCTTCAACTTTCCGGTCGCTGTATGGGCTTGGAACGCCGCGTTGGCGCTCGTCTGCGGCGATGCGCTGGTGTGGAAGCCGTCCGAGAAGACGCCGCTCACGGCGCTGGCGACGCAAGCGCTGTTGCAGCGCGCGGTCAAGCGCTTCGGCGGTGCGCCCGAAGGACTTTCCGCTCTTCTCGTCGGGGGGCGCGAGCTCGGTGAGGCGCTCGTCGAGGACGAACGGGTTCGGCTCGTCTCGGCCACGGGCTCGACCGCCATGGGCCGCGCCGTCGCGCCGCGTCTGGCGGCGCGATTTGCGCGCGCGATTTTGGAGCTCGGCGGGAACAACGCGGCGATAGTCTGCCCCTCGGGCTCGCTCGATCTCGCGACGCGCGCCGTCGCCTTCGCGGCGATGGGAACGGCAGGACAGCGCTGCACGACGCTGCGGCGGCTCTTCGCGCATGAAAGCGTTTACGAGGGGCTGCTCGCCCGCTTGCGCGCAGCTTATGCGAGCGTGAGGGTCGGCGATCCTCGCGGGGAGGATACGCTCGTCGGGCCTTTGATCGACGGCCACGCATTCGAAGCCATGCAACAGGCGCTCGATGAGGCCCGCGCGAGCGGCGCCGTCGCGCATGGCGGAGAGCGCGTGCTGGCGGGCGAATTTCCGGACGCCTATTACGTGCGCCCGGCTCTGGTCGAAATCGCCGAGCAGGCGCCGGTCGTGCGGCGAGAAACCTTCGCGCCGATTCTCTATGTCATGCGCTATCGCAGCTTCGACGAGGCCCTGAGTCTGCACAACGGCGTGGCGCACGGTTTGGCGTCGTCGATCTTCACCAACGACGTTAGGGAAGCGGAGCTATTCGTGTCGGGCGAAGGCTCCGACTGCGGCATCGCCAACGTGAACATCGGCCCTTCGGGCGCGGAGATCGGCGGCGCCTTCGGCGGCGAAAAAGACAGCGGCGGCGGACGGGAGGCGGGATCGGATTGCTGGAAGGCCTACATGCGACGCGCGACGAACACCATCAACTATTCGAGCGAGCTGCCGCTCGCGCAGGGAGTGCGGTTCGATGTGGAGGCATAGCGCGTCCTCTCTCCTCGCTGCGGGGAGAGGGGGGACAGACACGAGCCTATCACCGAAGGTGGTGGATTATGACGACCGCGTTCCTGTCTGCAGACGACATCCGCACCATGTTCTCTCGCGCGTTGTCGGAAATGTATCAATCCGAAGCGCCGCGCTATCGCGCGATGTCGGACCTTGTCGCCGACGTGAATGCGCGCGCGCTCGCGGAAAACCCAGACCTCGAGAGGGCGCTCGTCGACAAGGGCGATCTTGATCGACTCTCCCAGGTGCGGCACGGCGCGATTCGCGTCGGAACCGCGAGCGAGCTTTTCGCCTTGCGCCGCCTCTTCGCGGTCATGGGCATGGCGCCTGTCGGCTATTACGACCTTTCTGACTCTGGTCTTCCGGCGCATTCGACGGCGTTTCGACCGATCACGCAGGCCGCGCTGCAGGCGAATCCGTTTCGCATGTTCGCGTCGCTGCTGCGGCTCGATCTCGTCCGGGACGCGGCGCTGCGGGAGGAAGCCGCCGCGATTCTGGCCCGCCGCGACATCTTCACGCCGCGCTGCCGAAAGCTGCTCGACCTTCATGACAAGATCGGCGGCTTTGACGCGGCGACCGCGCGCGAATTCGTGGCGGAGGCGCTCGCAACCTTCCGCTTCCATCGCCAAGCCACAACGCCGGAAGACGTATATCGCAGGCTGTTCGCCGCGCATCCGCTGATCGCCGACATCGTCTGCTTCAATGGGCCGCATGTCAATCACTTGACGTTGACGGCGCTCGACATCGACGCCGCGCAGCAAGCGCTCGCCCAGCGAGACATGGCGCCCAAGGCGATCGTCGAAGGCCCGCCACGTCGGCGCTGTCCGATTCTACTCCGACAGACGAGCTATAAGGCGCAGCCCGAGCCCGTCGCCTTTAAGACGGCGGACGCGGCGGCCGTTCAAGGCGGGCACGCCGCGCGCTTCGGCGAGATCGAGCAGCGCGGAGCGGCTCTGACCGCGAGAGGCCGCAGTCTTTACGATCGGCTTTTGGGCGAGACGCTTTCCGCTGTCACGCCAGCGAGCGACGGCTCGAACGCCAAAGCTTATGGGGACGAACTCGCCCGCCGCTTCGCAGCCTTCCCCGACGATTACGCGGCTTTGCGCAGCGAGAAGCTGGCCTTCTTCCGCTATGCGCCGACAGTGGAAGGGCTGCGCCATAGGGATGAGTCGAGACCTGAAACGGTGGACGAGCTTTTGCGCCGCGGCCACGCGGAGATCGAGCCCATCCTGTACGAAGACTTTTTGCCGGCGAGCGCCGCCGGCATTTTCCGCTCGAATCTCGGAGGGGACGCAGCTGAGAAGCCGGAGGCGAACCCAAACAAGGCGCCGCTGGAAGCCGCGCTCGGAGTGAGGGTAGCGGATGAGATCGAACTCTATCGGCGCGAGGAGACGCTGTCGCTTGAAGCGTGTATTTTAGCTTTGGGGGTGCAGAGAAAAAGTGGCCTGAGGTGAAAGCGCTCGATACGGCTCGTCATTGCGAGCGAAACAATCCAGGAGTCGCGAGAACGATCCACTCCCGCGCCTTCCCGTTCGCAGACCCGATTTCGATCATTGTTGCGGCCCCTGGGTTGCTCACATGAGGTTTCACGAGTCAAGCCTGACCATTCCGGCGCATGATTGAGCGTTCGTCATTATTTGCTTGGCGGAGCGTCGCGCTTGAGGCGTTCGAAGTCAAGGTTGCGCGAAACGCATCGCCTCCGGCGGCGGCCCTTCGGGTCGTCCTGTGTGCCGGGCGCGTCCGGCGTTCTGGAGGTGCAAGTCGGCTGCGCAACCTTAAGGAGGCGAAGCGCGCAAAGAAACGAAAATGGCGCCAGACTGCGTGTGGATAGCGGCAGGTTCCACGGACGGGTGATCGCATGATATCGGTCGCCTCGAGGGTGGTGGGTTGAGCAACCTCATTCTGAGCGTAAGCCAGGCCGCTATCCTTTCCCCATGGAATCTTCGCATTGCTCGCAATGACGCGCCCCCGGCGCGCAAGGACGCATTTCCCGCTTCCCACCCCGCCCGCGCGCCTCCATATTGCCCCCATGCCTCCGCCCCCCAAGAAACCCAAATCCGCGATCCGCGCCACCCGCGCCAAGGCGGCGAAGCCCGAGGCGGCGCCGATCGAGCCGCATCTCGCCGCGCTGCTCAACCCGGCGCTCGTCGAGCGTGGGCCGCCTCCGGATCAATCCCCGGACTTGATGGGGGGACAAGGCTTCGAGGAAGCGCCGCAATCCGCCTATGATGCCGGCCCGGTCGCCGGGCTGTCGCCGGAAGAGCCCCCAGATCAAGTCCGGGGGTTCGGCGGCGTGCAGGCCACCATCGACTCGCTCGACGAGCTCCTGCGGCTCGGCGACCCCAACATCCGCGACAAGACGGCCTGGACCCCGCATCGGCCGGAACGCCCGCAGAAGTCCGAGGGCGGCGTCAAGTTCGATCTCGTCTCCGAATATGAGCCGCAGGGCGACCAGCCGGCGGCGATCGAGGAGCTCGTCAAGGGCATAGAGGCGCAAGAGCGCGACCAGGTGCTGCTCGGCGTCACCGGCTCCGGCAAGACCTTCACCATGGCGCAGGTTATCGCCCGCACGCAGCGCCCGGCGCTGATCCTCGCGCCGAACAAGACGCTCGCGGCGCAGCTTTACGGCGAGTTTAAGAGCTTCTTCCCCAACAACGCCGTCGAATATTTCGTCTCCTATTACGACTATTACCAGCCCGAAGCCTACGTTCCGCGCTCCGATACCTACATCGAGAAAGAATCCTCGGTGAACGAGCAGATCGACCGCATGCGCCACGCCGCGACGCGCGCGCTGCTGGAGCGCGACGACGTCATCATCGTGGCCTCCGTGTCGTGCATCTACGGCATTGGCTCGGTCGAGACCTACACGGCCATGACCTTCGGCGTCACGCTCGGCGAGAAGCTCGAGCAGCGCCAGCTCATCGCCGATCTCGTCGCGCTTCAGTATCGTCGCGTGTCGAACGACTTTATCCGCGGCACGTTCCGCGTGCGCGGCGACACGATCGACGTTTTTCCGGCCCACTATGAGGACCGCGCCTGGCGCATCAATTTCTTTGGCGACGAAGTGGAGTCCATTTCCGAGTTCGATCCGCTCACGGGCAAGAAGACGGTCGATCTGGAATTTGTGAAGGTCTACGCCAACTCCCACTATGTGACGCCGCGCCCGACGCTGTTGCAGTCGATCAAGAGTATCAAGGACGAGCTGCGCGGCCGGCTCGACGAGCTGAACCGTGCTGGCCGCGTGCTGGAGGCGCAGCGGCTGGAGCAGCGCACGCGCTTTGATCTGGAGATGATGGAGGCGACGGGCGCCTGCGCTGGCATCGAGAACTATTCGCGTTATCTCACCGGGCGCAAGCCCGGCGAGCCGCCGCCGACATTGTTTGAATATCTGCCTGACAATGCGCTGGTCTTCGCGGACGAGAGCCATGTGTCGGTGCCGCAGATCGGCGGCATGTATCGCGGCGACTTCCGCCGCAAGGCGACGCTCGCCGAATACGGCTTCCGCCTGCCCTCCTGCATGGACAACCGACCCTTGCGCTTCGAGGAATGGGACGCCATGCGGCCGCAGACGGTCTGCGTCTCGGCGACGCCCGGAAACTGGGAGCTGGAGCGCACGGGCGGCGTGTTCGTCGAGCAGGTGATCCGTCCGACGGGGCTCATCGACCCGCCGGTCGAGGTGCGCGAGGCGCGGTCTCAGGTCGACGATCTGGTGCACGAGGCGCGCGTGACGATCGACATGGGCTATCGTGCGCTGGTCACGGTGCTGACGAAACGCATGGCCGAGGACTTGACCGAATATCTGCACGAGAACGGCGTTCGCGTGCGCTACATGCATTCCGACATCGACACGATCGAGCGTATCGAGATCATCCGCGATCTTAGACTCGGCGCCTTCGACGTGCTGGTCGGCATCAACCTGCTGCGCGAGGGGCTCGATATTCCCGAATGTGGGCTGGTGGCGATATTGGACGCGGACAAGGAAGGATTTCTGCGCTCCGAGACCTCGCTGATCCAGACCATCGGCCGCGCGGCGCGCAATATCGACGGGCGGGTGATCTTATATGCCGACCATGTGACCGGCTCGATGCAGCGGGCGATCGACGAGACGAACCGCCGTCGCGCCAAGCAGCAGGCCTGGAATTTAGAGCATGGCGTCACGCCGGCGTCGATCAAGCGCGCCATCGCCGATATTTTGGGCTCGGTCGCGGAGCAGGATCACCTGACCGTCGACACCGGCGTCGATCTGACGCCGGGGCATAACCTCGCGGCCGTGATTGCGGAGCTAGAGAAGAGGATGCGCGCGGCGGCGGCGGATCTCGCTTTTGAAGAGGCCGCGAGGCTGCGCGACGAGATCCAGCGCCTGCAGAAGGCGGAGCTCATGGCCGAGGCCGGGCCGATGAAGTTTCTTTCCGCCGCGCGTCGAGAGGGGTCGAGCGGCATTCCGGGGACGCGGGCGCGAAAACCGACCGACGCGGATATGGGGCCGCACAACTTCGGCGGCGGCGAGGCGAGGCCATTAGCGCGGCTTCTGCCGCGGTCGACGATGGGGAGGCCCGGGACGCGCGCGGTGAAAGGGAAAAACAAGTGAACGGTCCCTCGGCAAGTTCGCGCAATAACTGAGCAGATCAAGCTTTAGCGCGCAAGAAGCTTGGGACGCCCCAGTCGGCGCATGTGACGCAGCGATTCTTCGTGTCCTTCGTGTCTTTGCGGTTAAAAGTCGCCACAAAGACACGAAGGACACGAAGAAGGCGGCGATAGAATTCGTCGGATCGAAGCTTGGGGTCGCCGCGGGAAATGGGCAGCAACTGTTTCCAGACGAGGCCTCAGGGCCTGAATGAGGTGTTTGAAAGACCCGCAATCGTTCAGATTCTCGCCGAAGCCGCGAGAGAATCGTGGACAACTCACATCTCAGTTAAACTGAACGGATCCTGCGGTAAATCCGCAACATTGGCAAGGCATAGAAGAGCTGAAGCAGCGCCGGAAGCGAGGGGGTAATTCTTCCGACGCTGCCCCCCATCATCGAAGCACGAAGACAGGCGGAGCGGAACGTTCCGACCCCAACTTATGAAACGCGATGCGGCGAATGAGCAGCCTCTCGCCAAGTCGACGAGTCGGGCTAAATGGTCCGGCCTCGCAACGAATGAGAGGCCGCGCTGCATCAATGAGCTCTCGACCTCTCAATGGTTATTTTTAACGATTTTCAAAGCCTGTGGCTTTCGAGTGACAGTATCGCACGCTAATACGTGATCTAATGATTCAGTTCGGCGGAGGCCACCTGGAGCGCCGCTATTAAGCGGATTCGTGTATCGTTGCGTTGGAGGCTCGTCAAAATGGAATACCATCCTTTGCCGTCTTTCCCTGAAGGCCGCCTTTCAGCGCCAATCATCGTCATTGAAAAGCGTGCTCTGATCAGAGAAACGCTGACGCGTCGCCTTAGCGACGAACTCGGTTGTCCGGTAGTTTCATTTCCTGAGATCGACAGTTGGCGAAAGGCTTCGTTGAGTCCAGGCGTCCAGTTCATTTTGGTCAGCGCGTGGGAGAATGATAACGAAGCGATTCATGCGCTTCGCGTTTCAGAAAGCCGCGCTACCGTAATCGTTTTGTCGGATATAACCGACCTCGATGAGGTCGTGCGCAGTCTCAAGCACGTCGCCTCTGCCGGGCCAATCAACTAAGGTTCACGCCTATCCATTACCCTTGTTGGGGCGATAGCCAGGCAGAACAATATCGGCCCAGGCAACGGCGCCGCCAGAAAGGACAAGTCGGATAGCTTCTAAAGCTTCGTCCAATGTTGTGCTGGTCGGAATATATCCACGTGCTCCACAGCGGATGCTCTCCGTAACGTTGGCGGTGGCGTCTGAATCCGATATGACAATTATTGGTGCATCATCGTCTAGCTGTCTGAGTTGTGAGACTACTTCGCTGCAACTCAATAGGCCAAGGCTAGTAGGCGTGTCAACAACAATAAACGCCTCACATTGCGTATATGGAGAACGTTTCCAGCTATCTACATTCTTAAAGATGGATGCGGAGCACGACAATTCGTCGCTCAACACACGCGCTAGACTCTGCGTGATATAGGAGTTCTCTCCAATGATGATAAGCTGTCGCAAGTCGAAGCCCCCCAAGTTTACGTAACATTTTACTAAGAGGGGGCGCTACACGTGGCGCTTTCCACCAGCATTGCAATACCGCCAATTATGGTCGCGCGTCAATTGGCAATGCGATTGAAGTAGGCTTATACAACTGGTCTGATAGGC
>DASPSI010000055.1:0-23808 GCA_035624015.1 Methylocystis sp. | reverse complement strand
CTCGACCGGCGGCATCACCACGGGTAATGCGACGGGCGACGCCTCGGGGAACAACTCCACCAAGAACGGCGGCGGCAATGGAGTTGGCAATACGGCTAACACGGGGACCGGCGCCAACGGCACGGGCGGCTCGACTGGCGGCGCCGCGAGCGGCGGCAATGGCGGCAGCACTAACGCGAGTGTGACCGCGTTGAGCCCGGTGCTGATCATTTACTAACTCTCCTAAGAGGCGGGCGCTGCGTATCGCGCCGGTTTCGAAGGACTCCGCCGAGGCTTGATCGGCGGAGCTTTTTTCGAGCGCGCGTTCTTCTCGCGTTGGATCGTCCGCCGATGACGCGGCCAGATGCTTGAACGCGCGCAGCGCCGGATGCTCTCGTCAAAGCAGAGCGAGGGTCCTGCGCTTCATTCCGTCCATAATTGATGAATTCGGCGCCGCTGCAAGCTGGCGCGCCCACGCGCGTCGCCAGGCGGGCGCAGCTCCACGCCGTTTTCGAAAATATGGTTAACTATTGGCGCGAACTAATACTTTCGGTTTAACCAGGGCTAGACCCTGATCTGGAGGGCATACGAATTCGTGCTCAGCACTAGCCTAATGGTCGTCTGGCCCACGCTGCGTTTTCGAATAAATTATTTGATCGTCAAGTCGACGATGCGGATTCAACGGCGCCGGGGCGTTCAGCATGGGGCGTTTTGAGGTGTCCGCCACCAGGGAGAGTCCAATGAAAAAGCTTCTCATCATCCCGGCGTTTCTTGCAATGTCCGGCTCCGCTCTCGCCGGTCAAAGCCACGGCGCCTTTTTTAGCTACGGCAGCTTCGACAGCGCCTCCGCCAATGGCAGCCATAATGTCGGCGTCATCATTCAGATCGTTGGCCCCAATGCTGGCTCGACGGTGACCTTGAGCGCGGTGATGATCCAGGCCTCTCCTACATTGACGATCGGCGGCCCATAAGTCATGCTCGCCGCGCGCCGGCGAACCTCGAAAAAGGTCGTGACGCAAGACCGCCACGACCATCGTCTCCAAATGCGCTCGAGTAGCGAAAAAAGTGGGAGCAGCGCCATGTTGCGCATTCGATTCACGCGTTTTCTGAAGCAAGCGCTTCCGCTCTCCGGCCTCGCCGCGGCCATGCTCATGCTGGGCGCGGGGCAATCCAGCGCCGCCTCTCAAGGCGTGAACTACATTTTTGTTTACTACACGCCCCGCATAAACGTGATAGCCGGCGTGCAGGCGAGCGCCAACAACATCCTCGTCACGAACCAGAACAGCCACACGAACGTCCTGGACGTGCTTCAGCTCGGAGCGTCGAGCACGGCGATCTCACAGCAAAATGGGTTCAACAATTTCGGCGCGGTGATACAGGTCGCCCCGACCGGCCTTGGGATGGCGTTGGGCCAACCCTAGCCGAGCCCCGTTCTTCCGGGGGAAGGCGCAAAGGCCGTTCGACATCGCATTGCCCTCATCGGCCTCGACTGGAGACAATTGCGGCGTTTCCGGCCGGCGGCCCCAGCTTCCGATCCGACAAATTCTATCGGCGCGTTCTTCGCGCCCTTTGCGCCTTTGTGGCAAAAAATCACCACAAAGGCGCGACGGGCGCGAAGAAGCGCCGCTTCACATGCGCCGGCTGGCGCGTCCCGAGATTCTTCTGCGCCGAAGCCTGAGCGGCAAAGGCCGCGACCCGGCGGATCTCTCCGCCGGGGGCAGCGCGAATTCGAGATCAAGACTGGCCTTTCGCGCTGCGCCTCTCAGCGGAGCAAACCAGCGACGAAGATCAACCACACAGCGATCGGACGCCTTCAGACGCAGTTTTCATATCCGACGCCCAATTCGCCGGCCTTGATCGCCACTTCGGTTCGATTCCTCGCGCCGAGCTTTTTCATGATGTTGTGTATGTGCACCTTGACGGTGCTTTCGCTCATGTTCAGCTCGTGGGCGATCAGCTTGTTGGGCTTGCCCCTCCGCAGCGCGTCGACGACCGCGCTCTGCCGGTCGGTGAAAGGCCACTCCTTCCCCGGGCAGGGATGGGCCGCCACCGAATGCTGGCCGTTGACGAAACTGTCGGCCGGGACGTAAACGCCGCCCGCCAGAACCAGCCGCAACGCTTCGACGCCGACGTCGAGCGCAACGCTCGTCGAAAGATGGCCCCTCGCCCCATAGCTGAGACTACGGCAAAAGTCGGCGACCTCCGCGGAATCGGACAGGAAAATTATCGGCACGCCGGGCGCGCCCGCCTTCAGCCGATCGATGGCGCCGCAGTCCATTTCGCTCCTGTCGCCTTGCCCGGTGGTCAAGATTATCAGCGCGGCGTTCGGGTTCCGCTCGGCGTCCAGCAGGGCGTCGATATCGGAAAACAGTTTCACCGGGCATCCCACTTCCGTGCTGATGCAACGCGCCAGGCTCTCACCCAAAAGCTTTCGACGCTCGACGAAAAAAATCGTTCGCGCCCCCCCTCTTTTTGACGGGTCCTCACCTTCGCCAAAGGGCGTCCGCGAGGCCTCTCCGTCAATGTCAGGCTTCTGATTTGGGTTTTGCCCAAGAGCGCCGGCGTCGCCTTCCATAGCGTCTTCGTCGCCCCCCCACCAGCAATCGCTCCCGGCGTCGAGCTTGGCGGTCTTCTCAGAACAAATCCGATCCGCCGCGCCCTCTCGCTGCGCAAAGAGGCGCTGTAGTTCTCGTTCCATGGTTTTTCTCCCCCACCAGTATAAGCCACGCTTAAGCAAACTTTCGGTACACCATTACCTCGTTCCCATTGTCCCCTGGAGCCTCCACGGCCACGTATAAGCTGACATGGCTATGGCAGCTTTCACACAAAACTAAGCATGTGCGATTGCTTGACAAGGAGTGTCAAGAACATTTTATTCAATTTTCTTACACAACCTTTCCGGATAACGTTATTTATCGCAACTTTCTGGTGCGGCCCCGCGTCCGATCGCACGAATATTTTAAAATGTTTTTATGATTAATAAGGGAAACGATATGGTTCCGACCGACATGTCATATTTTATCCCAATCTTGTCTCGGCGTTGCGCCAAATTTTGCGCAACATACACGACGTATTGACGATGGATTGCCGCCGCCGGCTTAACAGCAACAGCGAAATCACCTCCACGAATATCTCGGCTCGACCCGATTCGCGGCCTATGTTCTACGGATTGTGTAGAAATTTGGAAATATCCGGAAACAGCCCGCGGCCCGATGCATGGCGCCCCCCCAAGGCGGCGATTTCCCTTGGCGAGCCCAGGCAAATTCCGATCGAATTGGAAGCCATCATTGCGACCGAAGCGAAGCAATCCAGGGCTACACGACCAATATTGGGAGTTTTCGCCGCCGAGATCGACATCGGAAGTTTCACCCGCGACCCTGGATTGCTTCCCGCGGCGCAGGCTCGCGGTCGCAATGACGCCCGGTTTAGCCGACGCGGTGTGATCGGAATGCGCGCTAGCCGGCGCCGATGAAAAAAAAGCCAGATCGCGCCGCGGAATGCGAGCCGCGGCATGGAAGGCCGGACCATGTTAAAGTTTTGGAGATGAGAGCGGGAAGCGGCCCATGATCACTGTGGCGATCGGCGACGTGCATGGCATGAGCGCCTTGCTCGATCGCCTCCTTCGCGAGATCGACGCCTTCGCCTCGAAAGAGAGCTTTGGGCCTCCGCAGCTTGTCTTTCTCGGCGATTATGTCGATCGGGGGCCGGACTCGCGCTCCGTCATGCGGCGCGTGCAAGCGCTTTGGAGCGACGGCGCCGTGTGCTTGCGCGGCAACCATGAAGAGATGATGGCGAACTGCGAGCGGGGACTCGTTGAAAAAACGCAATTCCTCGCCAATGGCGGCTTGCAAACGCTGATCTCCTACGCAGGCTATGAGGACGAGCTCGAAGCGGACCGTCGTTGGGCGTCAACCTTGCCAACTTCCTTCGAGGATGAGCTGCGCGTTTTCGTTCACGCAGGCTTGAGGCCGAATCTCGCCCTGGCGAAACAATCGGACGACGACAAAATGTGGATCAGAGGAGAGTTCCTGGGCCATCCCGGGCCCTTCCCGAAATATGTGGTGCATGGGCACACGCCCGTGCTGGCGCCGCGTCGCGAGGAGTCCTCGCCCGACGTGCGCGAGAGCAGATGCGATATCGACACCGGGGCCTGCTACGGAGGAACCTTGTCTGCGGCTTTCTTCAATGACGGGCAAGCCAAACCGTTTCACACGATCAGCGTGAGATGAACGCCGGCGTCTCGTTTGGCGCCCGCCAGCGTTCACCTGAGCAGTCACGAAATCAACGCCTCTCAGCCGGTTCTTTGCCCGGCTTCAGACTTGCAAGATAAGCGATGATTTGCGTGATCTGCCGATCGCCCAGCATGAAAGCGGGCATCTTGCTGCTTCGGCGCGCTTCTCCATGAGGCTTGGCCAGGAAGTCCCGCAACGACGACTCGGTTGTCGCGGGCCGCGCGGCGATCTCGCTGAAGCTCGGCGCGGGCGGATTCATCAGCGGCGACGAGGTTTGGTCGATCGCCACGACATGGCAGCTCGAGCAGATTTTAAGCGCGAAGTCATGGCCGGCGGCCACGAGATCGGCTCTCGCTTCTTCCGCAGGCGCGACGCCGCTCGTCGCAGAGACGGTCGCCAGCGCGAGGGCATATGGAAGGAGCTTCTTCATAACTTCGCCGCCCTCGGTTGGCGTCCCGCAGACGAGCGCGCCCCGCCGGGCGCCATCTGGCTCGTCATCATACGACCGCAGCGGCCGCGAGTCTTCGTCAATGGCTTTAGGATCCAAAAGCGGCGCTTCTCCGCCTCGGGGTGCTTGAGACCGACGATCATTGCCCGCCTCAGGCCTCTCGACCTCAAGGACCGTCTCAGGACGACTCAGCTCCAATCCTGATCCTTTTCGCGCGCGATCCGCGGTCCGCGCAGGTCAACGCCGATAGCGCAGCTCGCCGTTGATGTTCTCGATCATCGGAATCTGGATCGAGCTTTCCCCCCAGCTGCCGTCGCGACGGCGACAAACCGCGGACAAGGTGCTGCCGAAAGCTTGAATGTGCTCGCAGGAGAGCTGGAAGTTGCTGCGTGGAATTCCCGTGAACCGCAGTTGGCCGTCGATGTTCTCGACGCCGGGGATCTCTATGGACGTTCCTCTCCAGCCGCCGTCCATGCGCCGGCAGCGCGCCATCAGCAGCGCGCCGCGAATGTGAGTGTCCGTGCAGGAATTCTGAAATGTGCTGGCCGGCTGCGCGCGCGCGGCGCTTGCGCCCGCCGCAAGAAGGACGAAAGCCGCCACTCCCATAACCGACGTCAAAACTCCGCTCGCCGCCTTCATTCGCCCCTCCCCCGATCCTCGTGGGCGCAAGCTAGACCCAAGCGGGCCCCGCTTCAAGTGGTCCGCCCAACGAATGGTCCGCCTAACGTTCCTGGAGCCTCTGACTCGCGTCGCTCTGGGCGGACCGTCGCCTCAAATCAGCAGCAGCGGCGCCTTTTGCCGCTCCACGATCGCCAGGAACGCCGCGTCGATGGCGCGCATGTCGGCGACATCGACCTCGTAAGGCAAATCCGACAGGGAAAACGCCTCGGCCAGCACGGCGCGCTCGTCCGAGGTGAGCGGGCGCCCCGCGTCGATCGCGAGGTCGAGGTCGGAGGCGCGGCGCGCCTTGCCATTCGCGCGCGAGCCAAAAACATAGACGCGGGCGTGATGGGGCAGCGTCGACTTCAGGACATGCCGCAGAATATCGAGATCTTGCGGACGGATGTCGATCTTCGTCATGGCGCGCCAGCCTGCCGACGTTCAAGCTTTTCGAATGGACGCGATCCTGCGGCCAGGAAGGCCGAGGACACCTCCCGCAGTGTCGCCGGCGCTTTCTCGAGAGAGGAATACTCGATCATCTCTATCCCATGTAGCCACTGCCGAGAAACAGCAGCCCCACGACCGCCATGCCGAAAGCATAAGCGGTCAGATGGCGCTCCAAGCTCATCGCCTCGACGAGGCGCAGGATTCGCTCCTCGCTCGCAAACAGCAGGAAAAGCCCGGAGAAGAAGAGCAGCCAGCCAAAGAGCGTCACGGCGATCGCAAGCCCGCTCGACCATTCGTCATGGCCGATGACGATCGCAAGCCCCAGAACCGTGCGCGCCGCGCCGGAGACCATCAGCACGCCGGGGTCGAGGATCATGCGTTTCGCGCGGGGAACGATGTCCCTGCCGCGCACGACAAGCATCGCGGCCATGACGAGGAACGTCGCGCCGATGAGCCTGGCGAGAAAGAGGGTGACGGACGACATCCCTGGCCTCCTTTAACAGAGCGCCTGGCGGCTTGCTTCATCCAAATTGGCGGGCGAGACGCCCGCCCTCCGCGGAGGGCGCGCGTCCCGCGCGCCGGAGCATCCCTGCCAAATTGGACGAAGCAGGACGCTACACCGCGACGGAGTGGCGCGCCGCGCCCCTGTCGAGATAGGCGTCGAAGGCCGCCGCCGCCAGCCGCACGAAGGGCCGCCCCATCTGCGTCATCGCGACGCGCCGGCCTGAAAGCTCCACGAGGCCCTGCTCCGCGAGCTTTTGGAGCGCCGCCGTCGCCCCGTCGAAAGCGTCCTCGGCGAAGCCGGCGGCGCGCGCCTGCGCGCCCCAATCGACGTCGAAATCGCACATGAGCCGCTCGATCACGGCGCCGCGCGCGATGTCCTCTCGCGAGAAGGCGAGACCACGGCTCGTCGCAAAAACGCCCGCCTCCACCGCGCGCCGCCAAGAGGCCAGGTCCGCGGCGTTGCCGACATAGCCCTGCGGCAGCCGCCCGATCGAGGAGACGCCGAAAGGCAGCAGCGCGTCGGCGTCGTCCGCGGTGTAGCCCTGGAAATTGCGGCGCATGGTCTTTGCCCGGAAGGCCTTCGTCAGCCCATCTTCCGGCAGCGCGAAATGGTCGAGCCCGATCGTCACGTAGCCCGCGGCCTCGAGCGTCTCCTGCGCCGCCTGCGCTTGCGCGAGGCGCTCGGCGGCGCCGGCGAGCGCCGTTTCGTCGATGAGCCGCTGATGAGTCTTGAACCAGGGCACGTGCGCATAGCCGAACACCGCGAGCCGGTTGGGGCTCAAGCTCGCGGCGAGCTGCGCCGTGCGCTCGACGTCGGCGGGGGTCTGCTTGGGCAGGCCGTACATGAGGTCGAAATTGATCGCCTCGACCCCGTAATTGCGCAGCAGCTCGACCGCGGCGGCGACGGTCTCGAAGGGCTGCACGCGGCCGGCCGCCTCCTGCACATGCGGATTGAAGTCCTGCACGCCGAGGCTCACGCGATTGACCTTGGCCCGCGCCAGCGCCTCGACGAAGGGCTCGTACAACAGGCGCGGATCGAGCTCGACCGCGTGGTCCGTGAAGCCGCCGAGCTCGAAATGACGCGCGAGGCTCTCGCAAATTTCGAAGAAGCGCGAGGGCCCGAGCATCCCGGGCGTGCCGCCGCCCCAGTGGATCGACACGACCCGCCTCGCGTCCGTCGCCGCCGCGACGAGCTCGATCTCGCGCAGCAGCGTCTCCTTATAGGCGGTGAGCGGGGCGTCCTGGCGCAGCGCCTTGGTGTGGCATCCGCAATAGGCGCAGATCTCGGCGCAGAACGGCACGTGGAAATAGAGCGAGAGCGTCGCGGCTTGCGGCAGGGCGGAGAGCCAGCGGCGCATGTGGTCGGCGCCGACGTCCTTGGAAAAATGCGGCGCAGTGGGATAGCTCGTGTAGCGCGGCGCCGCCCGCTCGGCGAGCGCGACGGAGGCCGGCGCGAAGCCGGTTCTGCTCGCTTGGTGGTGAATGCCCAAGGTTGTTCCCGCTCGTCGTGGATCTCTTGCCTCAGCCTCATTTTAGCCGAGGCGGCAGGGCCGGCCAAGCGCTCCGGCTTGCAGACGCGTTTCAGGACCTCCAAGAGGACTGATCGGCGGGCGGATCGCGAAGCGGATCCAACGCGCTTACTCTCGTCGAGGACTCTCCGTTCCATCGCCAGAACACGAGATTGAATCCTGAAGCGATGGCTGAGGGAACGCGAACGCCGTCGACGCCCGAGGCGATGAGCCGTTCGCCGCGCGACCAGGCGGGCGGCGTCCGCTTCTCGACGAAAGCCTCAACCCGGCTCCGCGCCCGCCGCCGATTGCGGAGCCTCCGCCGCTATTCGCCGCAACGACCATCGCACCCTCGCCCCGGCGGCGGCTTTGGCCTTGATCACGATCTGCTTCGTCTTGCGCGCGCCTTCGGGCGCCGCGAAATAGACGGCGTCCTCCAGCGTGGGCGCAAAGTCCGGGGCGGCGAAGACCAGCCGGGCGCCGCTCGGCAAGGTCAGCTCGACCTGGCGCCCGCTTTCGTCGAGCCTCGCCTCAACCGCAGGATGAAGCGGAAAATGCAGAGCGAGATCGGGGGCGACCTTGACGCGGCCTCCCGGCTTCGCCGCAAGCAAATGGTCCAGCCCATGCAAGGCGGCGCCGTCCGCGGCGAGCGCCAGTCGGCGGCGGTGGACGAGGCCGAACCGCCGCGCATAGCCGTCATGGGCGAGAACGGCGATCTCGCAGCCGCGCCGGCGGGCCATCTTGGCCTTGACCGCCTTCGGCCCTGCAAGAATTAGGCCGGCGCCGCGGCGCGCCGAAGGCGGCGCAAAAACGCAAGAGGACTCAGCCCCGATCACGAGGGCGGCGTGCGCGGCGCTCGCGCGCGCGTCCTCGCGCCCCGCCTCGCTCGCGCGCGCCGGGGCGCCGCAATTGACGACGATGCGCTCCCGCCCGAGCGAGAACTCGAACGCCAGCGTCCCGGCGTGCGCCCGGCGCGAAAACGCTTTCGGCGGCGGCGCGCCCGCGTCGGCGATCACGAGCGCGTCTCCCGCGGCGAGGCGAAGATAGCCGGTCTGCGGCGCGAAGGACGGGGCGCCCAGCGGCGCCTCATGCATGAACACCGTCGCGAGATCGCCGGGCGCCGTAACCGACATGCCGTTGAACAGCGCGAGCGCCCCGTCGCCATGGCGCATCATGCGCAGCATCGAGGTCATGCTGTCGATCGCGCCCTCCAGCGCCTGCGGCGCGATGGCGCCGCGCGAGGCGTAAAGCGAGCGCAACGCCAGCAGGTCCAGCAGCAGATCGAGAGCCGTCTGTGGGTTGCGATCGACATGGCCGCCGTCGGCCAGAATCTGGCGCCGCAGCTCCTCCCCGAACAGCGTGGCCGCCTGCGCGCGCGTCTCCGCGCTAAGGTCCGCGCAAATGGCGAACTCCTTAAGCGCCAGCGCGCACAAGAGCCGCTCGGCCCCCTTGGCGCGGCCGCGCACCACCGCACGCGCCAAGAGCCGCCCGTCCTTGGCCAGCGCCGCCATGAAACCCTGCTGCAGCTCCGGGGAAGCCTGCCCCAGCAGCATCGGCGCATGCGCGAGGAACGACAACATGCGGCGCGCCGCGACGCCGGGCTCCTGCGCCGGGTCGTCCCGCGTCGGCGCGCATTCGAGGAAGGCCGAAATCAGCCCTTGCGCGCGCTCGCGCGCCCAGGGCGCGTTGGCGGCGCGCAGATCCCGCAGCCAGGCGAAGCTGCACAGGGCTCGCCGCCATTCTCTCGACGGCGCCGCCAACGCGAAAGGCGAGCGCTCTCCCGCGTGGAGGGCTCGGCCGTGGAAGGTGAAGAGACCCGAATAGAGTTCCTCGGCCACGGTCACGTCACCCGTGCGCAGGTCCGGCGGAGCGCCGCGCAGACGGTCAGGCGCGCCGATGCGCAACGCCCGGAATGCGTGATAGGAAGCCACGGCGCGCACGAGCCGCCTCGCCGCGGGACGCGCAGCGGCCCTCAGTCGCGCGCGCAGCCGCGAGAGTAGCGTCTCCTCCTTCAGAACCTCGACTCCCCGCGGGCTGGCGAGCGGCGCTCGAACCGGCGCGCTGCGGCAGTATAGCGCAATCTCGGCCGTCTCCAACCCGCACGGGACGCCTTTGGGCGCCGAGGGCGCAACGGCTTTGCCCGCCCCCGCAAAAATGGCATGGTCGAAGCGCGAATCTAAGGAGAAACATCCAATGCCGCTATACGCCCTCGACGGCGAGCGCCCTCGCCTTCCCGCGCAAGCCCCAGCGTTCGTCGCGCCGAACGCCATCCTCATCGGCCGTGTGGAGCTTCGCGAGGACGCCAGCGTCTGGTTCGGCTGCACGCTGCGCGGCGACAACGAATGGATCACCGTCGGCGAACGCGCCAATATTCAGGACAACAGCGTGCTGCACACTGACATGGGCTTTCCGCTCGAAATCGGCGCCGACTGCACGATCGGGCACAACGTCGTGCTGCATGGATGCCTCATCGGCGAGAACACGCTGATCGGCATGGGCGCGACGATTCTCAACGGCGCCAAAATCGGGAAAAACTGCATCGTCGGCGCCAACGCATTGATCACCGAGAACAAAGAATTCCCCGACTATTCGCTGATCGTCGGCGCGCCGGCGAAGGTTCTGCGGACGCTCGACGCGGACGCGGCGGCGCGGATCACCGAGTCGGCCAAGCACTATGTCGAGAACGCGCGGCGGTATGAGAAGGGACTGCAATTGCTGGAGCGATAGGGGCGGCCCCTCGGCCCCGTCGAAAGTGGCGTCGCAGCGCGGGTCATGGGTCGGCGTCACCGCGCCGCCGTCGCGATAAAAGGTGAGCGCGCCGCGCTTGCCGTCGGCGAGCGTCGCCGGAAGCCGCCGGCGCAATGGCTCATGGTCGCCCGCGTCACGGCGCCGAGATTGAGCGAGATCGAGGGGGCGGGCGTTCCGACGACCCGATCAGCGATCGATATCGGCCGCGAGGCGGTGTCATAGGCGTAACCGACCTGACGCCCCTAGGTGGAGGTCCTGGTCGAGACGCGCTTCGGAGAAAACTGTGCAATTGACATCATGTCGCCGCAACGAAAGCGAGCGCGAACGCGACCAAGGCGTCGGAACAAAAGGGAGAGACGAACTCTACGCCGGCCGCCGGCACGATACGCGTTTCAGGCGTCAAGGTGCGCGAAAGCGCATGAAAACTCACTCTTGGAACACCCGTTCATGGGCGGCTTTCCAACCTCGCTCCGCCACGCCCAGGCCCGACTTCTGGGGCGCCGATCATAAACGGCAAGCCTCCGCTCCAGTCCTTCGCCGCACTGCGAGCGAAGCCTGAAGCGCTTGAGACTTGAATGCGATGCAGCACGCCTTCGGGCGATTATGACAAAAAATCTTCTGTATTATGACAAAACGATGTGACACATGTTGCGATTAAGTGACGCCATCTCCTTTGGGGAGCCGCATGAACCCTATTCCTCTTGTCGATGTGCGCGACGGCGGTCCGATCGCTCATACCCGCGCCCGCGTCGAGGCGGCTGCGGCGTTGCGCGACGCCTGCCTCTCGCCCGCGCCACGATGGGGTCGGGACTTCTTGCTGAGGTCGATCGACCGCGTCGCCGCGAAATGGCTGCGGAGCTCGGTGTCGATCTATCGCGAGGATCTCGAGCACATCGCGCGCATCCTCGGCTTCCCAGGCGCCTTGACGCTCAACATGGCCTATCTCTTCGCCTGCACAACCTCGGCTCAGCCGCGCGCCGACGGCGCGCCGGTACTGCGGCGCACGCTCGACTGGCCCTTCGGCGGGCTCGGCCGCTGCGTCGAGATGGCCTGGCAGGCGGGACCCGCGGGCGAGTTTTACAACGTCACCTGGCCCGGCGCCGTCGGCGTGCTGACCGCCATGGCGCCGGGTCGGTTTTGCGCCTCGATCAACAATGCGCCGATGCGCCGCCGCACGCGTGGGCTCGCCTTCATGCCGATCGACGCGGCGATAAACCTCTCCAACACGCTGCTGCGCGAGGACGGCTGGCCGCCAGACCATTTGCTGCGCTACGCCTTCGAAACCTGCTTGGATTTCGAGGCGGCGGTCGCCCTGCTCGCGAACGAGCCGCTGGCGCGTCCCGCGATTTACACGCTCACGGGCGCGAAGCCCGGTGAGATCGCCGTCGTCGAGCGCAGAGAGCGCGAGGCCCGGGCCCTGCGCGGCCCGGCCGTCGTCGCCAACGACTGGCAGCAGCGCGAAACCGGCTGGAACGGGCGCATGGGCCATGAGAACAATCAGGCCCGCCGCGCCTGCATCGGCGCCTTCGCCCCAGGCGGCGCGCCCTTCCGCTGGGTCGAGCCGCCAGTGCTCAATCCAACGACGCGGCTCGCCGTGGAGATGTCGGCGGTCGGCGTCGGCGAGCTCATCGCGAGGGGCTACGAGACGCGTTCCTGGCGGCAATTGCCAGCCCCGGCGACGGCGGATTTTCACTTGGGCGAAGCGGGCTTTGCGACGGCGGCGTAGCCGCGGCGCGGAGGAGGAAGCGAGTCCGCCTTCGGCTCCGGTCCGAAGACGGTCTTCTTGGGGCTTTGGCGCTCAGTATCTGCGCATCAGGCTGACGAGCTTGCCCTGGATGCGTACGCGGTCGGGCCCAAAGATGCGGGTCTCGTAGGCGGGATTGGCGGCCTCCAGCGCGATCGAGGCGCCGCGCTTGCGCAGGCGCTTCAGCGTCGCCTCCTCGTCGTCGATGAGCGCGACGACGATATCGCCGGTGTCGGCCGTATCCTGCTTCTTGATGACCACGGTGTCGCCGTCGAGGATGCCGGCCTCGATCATCGAATCGCCGCGTATCTCGAGGGCGAAATGCTCGCCGCTGGTGAGCATGTCCATCGGCAGGCTAATGGTGCGGCTGCGCGCCTGGATGGCCGAGATCGGCGTGCCCGCGGCGATTCGCCCCATGACGGGGATGGCGACGTTCTCCTGCTCCTGCTCTTCCTCGCGCTCGTGCAGCGGACGCACGCGCCCGAGATTGCCTTCAATGACCGAAGGCGAGAATTTCTTGGCGCGGCTGGGACCTTGCGGCGTCGAGGACTCGGGCAGGCGGATGACTTCGAGCGCGCGCGCCCGGTTCGGAAGGCGGCGGATGAAGCCGCGTTCCTCCAGCGCCAGGATGAGCCGGTGGATTCCGGATTTCGAGCGCAGATCGAGCGCGTCCTTCATCTCGTCGAAGGAAGGCGGCACGCCGGTCTCCTTCAGCCGCTCATGAATGAAGCGCAAAAGATCGCTCTGCTTTTTCGTCAACATTGTCCAGCGCCCTCCAGCGGCTGCGGCGTTCTCCAAACTCGATGCGCGCGGAACCATGACAGCCGCTCACAAACAAATCATGAACGCACAGTAGCCGTTCTCGCTGCGTTCTGCAAGGTTTTTTTGGAGAACGTCGCGGTCAACCGGTACTCTTTGATCCTCAAAAATCTTTCGCCCCTACGCCACATCCACGAAGGCGCGGCCCTGGCGGTCCTCGATCTCGACAATCCACAAGTCCGGATCGAAGGCGACCTCGCGCTTTAGCCTCTGTTCAAGAGCCGCGGGCTCGCTCCACTCCGCGGCGTGCAGCCGCACGAACAGCCGCGCCACGCCGTCAGGCGCCTCTTCGCCCGCAGGCGCCGGGCCATAGAGCGCTGCAGCCCCATCGAGCCGGTCGACGAGCACGAATATCGCGCCGGCCTCCGCCGCGCCACGGCGGCGCAAGGCCGCGAAGGCGCCTTCCGCCTGCGCGCGGCGGATCAGCGCGGCGACGAACACATCCGATCGCAGTCGCATGACGACCGCGCCTACTTCATCGCCAGCCCGGACTTGGCCGAAAGCTTGTGTAGAATCTTCTGCGTCAGTTCGCCTGTGACCGGCATCCCGTTGGCGCGCTCGAACTTCTCGATCGCCTGGCGCGTCGTGCCGCCGAAGACGCCGTCCTGGCGCAGACCGTAGCCGAGCTTCCCGAGAGCCTTTTGCGCAAACAGGACATTCTTGTCCTTATTCTCCACCGTTTCGCTCTTTGCAGGCGCATCGCCCGAAAGCAGAGCGCCGATCGCATCGAAGGGCTTGCTTTGCGCCTTCGGGGCCTCCGCCTTGGGCGCGGGCGGCGGCGCTTCGGCCGGTGCGGCGGCGAGCGAGGCCGGGCGCGCCGGCGGCAGCGGAACCTCCTTCGCGCCGGTCGCGCCGGGCCTCAACGCCGCCTCTTTCGCCCCGAAGTGGAACAGCGGCGCCGGATGCGGGCCCTCCTGCAGCATCAGCGCGTTGATCGGCACGCCGATCGCGACGACGCCGGCGAAGCCGATCATGACGATGCGGCGAAAGCCGCGCTTGCCCTCGAAGGCGCCGCGCCAGAACGGCGCCTTCTTGGGGCCGCGCCGGCTTGTTTTGGACGAGCGCTCTTCGCGCATGGAAAAGCCGGCGTCGGCGGAAAGAGTCGAGCTACGCAATTTTCTTCACCGCTCCCTTGTCGTGGGCGAGATCGAGACCCGGCGCGGCGACGCCGTGCCGGGCGATGGTTTCGATTTTGGCGGCCGCGGGCGAACGTTCTTGCGCCGCCCGCCCGTCACGCGGCAAGCGCACCGTGACGGTCGTGCCGGCCCTGACGCCGCTTTCGATGGCGATCGCGCCGCCATGCAGGCCGACGAGGCCGCGCACCACGCAGAGCCCGAGCCCCGTGCCCTCGAAATGCCGGTCGTGCGAGGAGCTCGCTTGGAAGAACGGATCGCCGAGCCGCGCGAGATCGGCCGCCGCGATGCCGACGCCGGTGTCGCTGACGCGCAGCACCGCGAAAGCGCCCTCAAGCGAAACGCAGACACAAACCTCGCCGTTCGGCGGCGTGAATTTGACGGCGTTTGACAGCAGGTTGATCGCGATCTGCTTGCAGGCGCGCCGGTCAGCAACGATCTCGTCGAGTTCGCGCGGAAACTCGCGCAGGAGCCTCACCCGACCCTGGTCGGCCTTGATCTTGATCATGTCACAGCATTGCGAGACCAGCGCGGCGAGGCAGAAGGGCTCGGGGAGAAGCTCCATTGCGCCGGATTCAATCTTGGACATGTCGAGCAGCGTGTTGACGACCTCGTGCAGATGGCGCCCAGATTCCGCGACGATCCTGGCGTAATCGCGGCGCTGAGGCGGCTCCTTCGGCTCCAGCTCCGCGCTCGCAAGCATTTCCGCGAAGCCGATGATGGCGTTGAGCGGCGTGCGCAGCTCATGGCTGATCGTGGCGAGAAATTTGGTCTTGGCGGCGTTGGCGCGCTGCGCCTCGCGCTGCGCCGCGACCATGGCCTCCTCCACTTTTTGCGCGCTCGTCACGTCGCGCAGAATGCAGACGGCGTGCGGCTCAGGGACCGCGTCGACGGAGATCGCGCGGCTTCTGGCCTCGAAACAACTGTATACAGGCTCGATGAAGCCGCGTTCCACATTCTCCAAAGCGCCGACGTTGAGACGCAGCAGAGCAGGATCTGACGCGATATTGGCGCAAGTGTCGGAGATGAGCTTCAAGAAAGCGGGACGATCGGCCACATGGACGCGCTGAAAGAAGCCCCGCCCGAGAAAGTCTCGCTTGTTCAGCCCGTAGTTGCGCTGAAGGTCGCCGACGATGTGCATCGCGACGCCGCTCCGATCGAAATGCGCCACGATATCGCCGAGGGCTTCGGTCAGCAGGGCCAAATCCCGCGCGGCGCGCAGCTCCTTGCGCTTGCGCGCCTGTTCGACCACTATCGCCGCCGTGGCGATCGCCGAGAAATAAAGCAATAGCGGCGCGAGCCGCGAAGCCAGATCCGTTCGCGTGTAGGGCGAGGCCAGCGACGCGGGCTCCGCGATCGTGTCCACAGCGACGAGAACGATGACGATGGCGAGGACAAAAACCATCGTCGACATCTCTAGCGTCATCGCCGCTTCGACCACGGCGAGACCGAGCAGGCCGAGCGAAAGCGTTTCCGAGCCCTGGAGGAAGAACTCGACGCCAACGGCAAGCGCCGCCCAGCCGAAAATCGAGATGCGCTGCGCCAAGCGCAGATCGCCCGTGCGCGCGAGCGTCGCCACCGCGACGAGCGGCGTCTGCATCAGGAGATAGAGGACGGCCTGACGAGCGCTCGGAATGCCGTTGAAATAAAGCCAAGGAGGCGTGAATGCCAGGATCGCGAGCCCGGCCGCGAGGCGGATCGCGACGAATACGCGTCGCTGGGCGAATCGCGTCGGCTCGACCTCACCGCTTCGCGCGAGAAAGTCCAGCCATGCCGCGACAGGCTTGGCCAAAGGCTCGAGGACGATACGCAAGGCTTTGCTCCTTTAGAGCGGCAGTTTTTCCAAAGCGGCCTTAAGTGATCGCTAAGCGAACCACACAGCCGGACAATTTCTACGGCCCTTCGATCCTCATGGTTTGCGAGTGGTTGCGGGAGAGGAAGAGGCCGTAGGAACAGAGTTTACGTTTGCGAAAGGATCCGCCGGCATGGTGAGGGCGGACTCCGACGCAGCGGAGAGGGCGGTGTCTCGCTTCTTGAATCGCCTGCTGGCGCTCGCTTTGCTGTGCTTCGCCATGGCGAGCCATTACGGCGTGCGCCCCGCGGGTACGGCGCAATCGGACGCGCTTCTAACGCAGAAGCCGGCGCAGCGCGCCGACGACGTCAAATCCGATCTTTCGCTCGTCTTGCAAAAGGGGGCTGAAGCCCCGCTCGCCAAGGCGGCCGCCGAACACTGCCTGGCGGATGCGCACGGCTGTCTCGCGCTTTTGCAGAGGCTCGCCAACCACGCCGCAAGAGACCCGGGCAAGAAGCGTCTGGTCGACGAGGGTCGCGCAACGAAGGACTGAAACAGGCGGGCCGGCGGAGCAAGCGCTCGGGCCGCGCCAGATCGCTCTTCGAATCGGTTCGGCGCGCGCCTTCTTTAGTACGGTCTCCACGATTTTCGATTTATCGACCATTCGTCCAAGGAGGAAATGGATGGCTTTCGTCTTCGCGGAATATGCCGGCATTTTGATCGCCTTGGGATTCACGCTCGCGCTTCTTCTCGGCGGCGGCGCCCTGTTTGCGCGGGCGTTGCGCTTTCCCGGCTTCATCGAGGCGGGGCTCGTCGAACGGGCGGGGATCGCCCTCCTGTGCGGCTGCGCCTCCCTCCCCCTGACGCTGGATGTCGCCGGCCGGCTCGGCGCGACCGTCATGGCCGCCCTCGCCGCGATCCTTGCTTTTGTCGGCGCGCCGTCCCTCTTTCGCGGCGCCGCGTGGAAGGTCGCAAATGACGGGCCGCTGTGGGCGGCGGCCGCCATCTGCTGGGTTCTCTTTGGCGCCGCCTTCATGATCGACTGGCCGACCGGGACGGGCCTCGCCCACAGCCTCATCGCCGTCGACTATGTCAAGCACGCCGCTTTCACCTGGTCCATCGCGCAATCGGGCACGCCCCCGTGGAACCCGAGCTTCTTCGATCCAGGCCGATCGAGCGTGTATTACTACTTTTTTTACACGATCACCGCATCCGTGAGCCTGCTGGCGGCGCCTTTCGGCATCGAGGCGCGCCACGCCGCCTATGCGGGTGGTCTCGCCTCGGGTTTCGCCTTCACCGCACTGTTCTACCAGGTCTGGCGGCGCTCGGGCGCCGATGCGGCGGCGGGCGCGCGTGATCCGGCGCGCGCGTTTGATCTCAGCTTTCTGGCGGTTGTCGCGGTGGGCGGCTTGGACATCATTCCAGCGCTGGGAATCGCCCTCGGGAGCGACGGCAGGGTCGTGCTCAGGGATCCGGGGCAGGGATGGGACGAGCTGGTCACGCCCTTGCTTTCGAGCCCGCTTTGGGTGCCGCAACACCTTGCGGCTCTTTGCGCGGCCTTTGTGGGATTCATGTCGCTTGCGCGCCCTAGCGGCGGCGGCGACGCGCGGCGAATCGCATTGGCGGCGCTCGCTTTCGCGTCCACGGCGGGCCTGTCGGTCTATGTGGCGATGGGCGCCGCGGCAATCGGCGGCGTTTGGCTGATCCTCCTAATTGCCGCCCGTCGTCTGGAGGACGCCGCGCATCTCGCGCTCGCCGGGTGCGGCGCCCTGATCCTGGCGACGCCATGGCTCGCGACGCTGGGTTCGATGGCCGACGGGAGCGGGGCGTCGCCGATCGCCTTTCGGCCGCGAGGCCCGGATTGGATCATGTCCTTTTTTCCCGCGAAGCCAGCGCTCACGATCGCGCGCCTCTCCTTCATGCCGATCGCCTACGCCCTTCATTTCGGGCTATTCGGCCTCGGCTCCTGGATGTTCTGGAACCGGGCCGGACGCCACGGCCTAGCGAACGACCTTGCGCGGATCCTCGCGATCGGGGCCTGCGCCGCGCTCCTGATCGGATCTTTCGTGCGCTCGACGATCCACGCCAACGACCTAGCCTGGCGCATCATGATGTTTGCCCAGCTCGCGGCGCTCGTCTGGACCTATTCGGCGTTGCGCGCCGGCGCGTTCAGCGCGAGCGCCGCGACGGAAGCGTCGCGCCGCGCGCTGACGACGCTTGGATACGCGACAATCGCATACACTTTCGTGATGATGCGATGGGACGTGCGAAATGGTCCTCTGGAGCACGCCGTCAATCGGGACGAGGCGGCCGCCTGGTCATGGCTCGATGCGCGCTTGCCGGCAGGAGCGGTGGCGCAGTCGCAACCCGACGTCGAGCTCAGCTTCTCGTATGGGCTCTATGGGAAATTCCCTGCGGCGGTGTCCGATCATCACAACGGCCGACTGTTCGGGCCGTCAAGGGCGGCAGTCGAAGCACGCATCGCCGAGATCGCGCCCATCTTCTCAAACCCGTCGATGACCTATGACGAGGTGCGCGAGGTCGCTGCGCGCTACGGCGTGTCCGCGCTCGTCGTCACCGCGCTCGACGCCGTATTCGCCGATCCGAAATCTTGGGTCGCGAGCGCGGCGACGAGCTACGCCAACGAGCATGTGCGGGTCTACCTGCTGCCGGGCAGCGATAATAAGAAATAGTTTCCGGAAAGCCTGCGCCGGCGCGTCTCGTAGGGCAATCGCGACGCTCCTTGTGCTCTGCCAAAGGCGGTCGGCTTCGCTCAAACGGAGCCCCTTTGGTTTGCGGGCCTGGAGGCCCGCGTTCAGGGCGCTGCAATGGACCGCGGGCCTCCAGGCCCGCTTCGTGGCGCGCAAATTCGACGAAGCAAGCCACAAGCGCTGTTTGCGGGAGACCTAGTCCGCCCGATTAGCGAAGTCTCCATAATTTTCGACTTATCAATCGGTTATCCGGGGGAGGGGCTCGATGGCCGTGGTGTTTGCGGAATATGCCGAAACTTTGATCGCGTTTTTGCTTACATTCGCGCTTGTCCTCGGCGGCGGAGCCCTGTTCGCGCGCACGCTGCGCTTTCCAGGCTTCGCCGAGGCCGGACTCATCGAGCGGGCTGGGATCGCGCTCTTGTGCGGCTGCGCGGGTCTGCCTATCGCGCTGGATCTCGCCGGCCGCTTCGGCGGCCATGCGATGGCGTCGGTCGCCGGCGCCCTCGCCCTGGCCGGCGCGCCAGCGTTCTTTCGCGGCGCCGGCTGGAAACCGTTTCGAGACGCCCCGCTATGGGCGGCGGCGGCTCTTTGCTGGTTTCTCGTGGGCGTCGGGGGCATCATCGATTGGCCGGCGGATGCGGGCCTAGCTCACAGCTACATCGTCATCGACTATGTCAAGCACGCCGCCGTCACATGGTCCGTCGCCCTGTCCGGCACGCCCCCCTGGAACCCGACCTACTTCGATCCAGGCCGACAGATCGCCTATTACTACTTCTTCTACACGATAACCGCTTCGGCGAGCCTTCTCGCGAGCCCCTTCGGCGTGGAGGCCCGTCACGCCGCCTACGCCAGCGGGATCGTCGCGGGCTTCGCCTTTCTGGCGTTGTTCTATCAGGTCTGGCGGCGCGCAGCGACCGACGCGGCGATCGGCATGCGCGAGCCGTCGCGTCCGCTGGGCTGGGGCTTTCTGGCGCTCGCCCTCGCGGGCGGCCTGGACATCGTTCCGGTGCTTGGGATCGCGCTGGGCAGCAATGGCAAGTTCTGGCTGCCAGATCCCGGGCACGTGTGGGACGAGCAGGTCACGCCGTGGGTCTCCGGCGCACTCTGGGTGCCGCATCACCTCGCCGCCCTCTGCGCCGCCTTCGTCGCCTTCATGGCGCTTGCGCGCCCTAGCGGTGGCGGCGACGCGCGGCGAACGGCGCTGGCGGCGCTCGCCTTCGCCTCGATGGCGGGCATGTCGATCTATGTGGCGATTGGAGGCGTTGCGATCGCTGGCGTTTGGCTGGTCCTGCTGCTGCAATCGAGGCGTTGGACTGACGCCGCCCATCTCGCGCTCGCTGGCGGCGGCGCGCTCCTGGTGGCGACGCCCTGGATGCTGACGCTGCTGCCGATGGTCGGCGAACATGGGCCCTCGCCGATCGCTTTTGGCTTGCGCGGCCCTCCCTGGCTGCCTTCCGCCTTCGATTCGGCCCTAGCGCTCAATCTCGCCCGCCTCTCCTTCATGCCGATCGCCTACGCCCTCCACTTCGGCGTGTTCGGCCTGGGCGCCTGGTTGTTCTGGAAGCGAGCCGGGCGTCAGGGCCTCAAGAACGACCTCGCGCAGATCCTCGTGATCGGCGCCTGCGCGTCGCTTACGATCGGATCCCTCTTTCGCTCGACGATCCAATCGAACGATCTCGGCTGGCGCATCATGATGTTCGCGCAGCTCGCGGCGCTGGTCTGGAGCTATTCGGCGCTGCGCGCGGGCGCCTTCGACCTGACCGTCGCCACGAAGACTGCGAAGCGCGTCCTGCTCGGGCTCGGCTATGCGACGATCGCTTACACTTTCCTCATGTTGCGATGGGACACGCACGGCAGCGCGCTGCGGCACGTCGTCACTCATGACGAGGCGGCCGCCTGGTCCTGGCTTGAAGCGCGCCTGCCAGCGGGAGCGGTGGCGCAGGCGCAGCCCGACGTCGAGCGCAGCTTCTCCTATGGGCTCTATGGAAAATTCCCAGCAGCGGTGTCCGACCATCACAACGGCCGCCTGTTCGGGCCGTCGAAGGAAGCGGTCGAAGGGCGCATCGCCGAAATCGCGCCGATCTTCTCGAACCCGTCGATGACCTACGATGAAGTTCGGCAGGTGGCCGCGCGCTATGGGGTTTCGGCGCTCGTCGTCACCGCGCTCGACAGGGTGTTCGCCGATCCGAAATCCTGGGTCGCGACCGCAGAATCGAGCTACGCCAACGAGCGCGTGAAAATCTATCTCTTGCAGGAGGCCGCGAAATGAATCCTTCCATGGCTCGGACGAGCGCCGTTGTGACTGCCGGCGTCGCGCTTCTCGCGCTCTATGCAGTTGCGGTCATAGCCTGTCTGGTCGTGTGCATCGCTCTCCTTCAGTCGGGCGCGCTGGGGATGATCTCCATCGTCTTCTATCGGGGCTTGGCGGCTCTCGCCGTGGCGGGCTGCCTGACGGGCGCGGCTCTCGCACTGCTCATTCGGCGGCTGCCGAGCTCCCTTGCGCTCACCGCGCGAGACGGCCTCAACGCTGGCCTCATCGCCTACCTGGCGCTTCTCGCTGTTTACGCAGTGGGGCCGACCGCCGCCGACCGCTCGCTTTCGATCTTCATCATGTCGCAAGTCGAGCGCGCCCAGGCGCCCATGACCAAGGAGGCGGCGCGCGACGCCTTCGTCGAAATCTATGTGGACGAATGGGACCAGGTCGGCCGCCGTCTCCGCGAGCAAGAAATTTCGGGCAATCTCGAGCGCACGCCTTCAGGATGGCGTCTGACGAAACAGGGCGAGTCCTTCATGCGCTTCGCGCGCTTCCTGGCTCTGACCTTTGACACGGATCCGCGGATCACGGGACTGAAGACGCCGCCCCGTCCCTCGAGCCAGAGCAAGGCGGCGGCGGAAAACAACGGATGAGCCGCGAGCAAGCGCGATTCAAGGAGGCTTGGCGCGCAAGAGCCGCAAAAGGTCGGCCAGCGCTGGCGTTCGCCTCGTAAAGGGAATATGGTCTGATTCTAATCTGCCGAACGCGTGCGAAAGGCGGACGCGCGCGCCCCCTCAAAGCTGTCGCCCGCAAGGGTTGAGAAATCTTGGAGGATGCCATGTCCGAAGAGTACGAATCCGCCGTGTCCGAGCCCATCGCCGACGCCGCCGCCGCTCTCGCAGAGCTGCAGCGGCAGCTCGCCGCAGTCTCGCGCGAGCGCGACCAGCTCGCCCATGAACGCTACCAGCTTGCGCGCGAGCGCGACCAGCTGCGCAGCGCCGCCTCCGAAAAGGCCGAGCTTTTGAGGCGTCTCGACGAGCTTTCGCGCGAGCGCGACCAGCTTTCGACGCGGGTCGGGGCTTTGACGGGGGAACGCGACGCCCATGCCGCCGACAAGGGCCGGTTGAGCGGCGAGCTGTCGAACGCCGTTCGCCGCGCCGAAAGCGCGGAGACCGCGCACGCCAAGGTCAGCGCCGCGCTGGCGGCGCTCTCCGAGACCGACCCGCTGCTCCAGCTATGGACCGCGGTCTCGAAGCTCACGACGCAGGGCGTCGCCTGGGTTCGCAGCAAGATTCCGCCCGAGAGCCCCGCCCTGCCCTGGTTCGACAAGACCGTCGAAACGCTGACCGCGCTCGGCTGCTTCATCGTGCGGAACGGCTGGGCCTTCATCAAATGGGCGACGCCGCAGGTCATCGAGCTCGCGCAGAAGCTCAAGATCGAGGCGGAAGCCCGTCTCGCGAAGAAATAGGCCGATTATCCGGCGGGGATTGCGGCCCGCCGCTCTTCCTTTTGGCTCGTGGCGCTGCTACGGAAGCGCGCCATGAGCAGCCACAACATCGACAACATCCGCAATTTCTCCATCGTCGCCCACATCGATCACGGCAAATCGACGCTCGCCGACCGGCTGATCCAGCTCACCGGGACGCTGGCCGAGCGCGACATGGTCGAGCAGGTGCTCGACTCGATGGACATCGAGCGCGAGCGCGGCATCACCATCAAGGCGCAGACCGTCCGCCTCGACTACACGGCGAAGGACGGCAAGTCCTACATCCTGAACCTCATGGACACGCCGGGGCATGTGGACTTCGCCTATGAGGTCTCGCGCTCGCTGCACGCCTGCGAGGGGTCGCTGCTCGTCGTCGACGCGAGCCAGGGCGTCGAGGCGCAGACGCTCGCCAACGTCTATCAGGCGCTCGACGCCGGCCACGAGATTGTGCCGGTCTTGAACAAGATCGACCTGCCCGCCGCCGAGCCCGACCGCATCAAGCAGCAGATCGAGGAGGTCATCGGCCTCGACGCCTCCGACGCCGTGCTGATCTCGGCGAAGACGGGCCTCGGCGTCGACGAGGTGCTCGAGGCGATCGTCAAGCGCCTGCCCGCCCCCAAGGGCGACGAGACCGCCCCGCTGAAGGCCGGCCTCGTGGACAGCTGGTACGACGCCTATCTCGGCGTCGTCGTGCTCGTGCGCGTTTTCGACGGCGTGCTGAAGAAGGGCCAGAAGATCCTGATGATGGGAACGAACGCCCATTACGAGGTCGACAAGATCGGCGTGTTCAAGCCGAAAATGCAGGACGTGGCGCAGCTCGGTCCCGGCGAGATCGGCTTCATCACCGCGCAGATCAAACAGGTGGCCGACACGCGCGTCGGCGACACGATCACCGACGAGAGGAAGCCCTGCGCCGAGCCTCTGCCGGGCTACAAGCCGGCGCAACCCGTGGTGTTTTGCGGCCTGTTCCCGGTCGACGCCGCCGACTTCGACGATTTGCGCGCAGCCATCGCAAAACTGAGGCTGAACGACGCGAGCTTTTCCTATGAGATGGAGAGTTCCGCGGCCTTGGGCTTCGGCTTCCGCTGTGGCTTTTTGGGGCTATTGCATCTGGAGATCATCCAGGAGCGGCTGCGGCGCGAGTTCGATCTCGACCTCATCGCCACGGCGCCCTCGGTCGTCTATCGCATCAAGCTCACGAATGGCGAGGAGATCGAGCTGCATAACCCCGCCGATATGCCGGATGTGGTGAAGATCGCGGAGATTCAGGAGCCCTGGATCAGGGCGACGATCATGACGCCCGACGATTATCTCGGCGCGGTGTTGAAGCTCTGCCAGGACCG
>DASPSI010000048.1:0-12308 GCA_035624015.1 Methylocystis sp. | reverse complement strand
GCCAAGGCGGCGCGAACGCCTCAGATCGTCGCGACCATCACGTCCGACGCCTTCACGACGGCGTGAACCTTGTCGCCGATCTTGAGGCCCAACTCGTCAACCGACTCGTTGGTGATCGAGGCGGTGACGATGACGCCGTTCACATCGATCTGCACATGGGCGGTGGTCGCGCCCTTCTTGATGTCCTTGACCACGCCAGGCAGCGCGTTGCGAGCCGAGATCTTCATGGCGTTCCTCCTCTTCTTTTGGCCTAAGTAAACAGCCGAGCCCCCGCCGCAAGCTTGAATTTTAGGCGCCGAGCTTGGCCCGATTTTCGCTTGTCATCTCCTTATGGCTCTCTCGCAGAACACCGTCGTCACTTCCCAAGCCCCACCGCTCTCCGCGACCGTCGACGCGCGCGTGCTGCGGCACGATGTCGCCTACGGGCTCTCGACCCTGTTCTTCAACGACGGTGAGCTGCGCGCGCCGCTCGTCAAGGCGCCGGTCGACGCCGGGGTTCGCGTCCGCATCGACGCGCGCGACGTGTCCATCGCGCTGTCGCGGCCGATGGACGTCTCGATCACTAACCGTCTTCCCGGCAAGATCGTCGCGCTCGAGCCCTTGCCGCTTCCCTTCGTGCGCGTGACCTTCAATCTCGGCGCAACCGACATCTACGCGCTCGTGACGGCCGAGTCTGTCGAGCGCCTAGCGTTGGAGCCGGGTCTCAAGGCCTGGGTCATGATCAAGAGCGTGGCAATCGACGAGGAGGCGGTTCTGCCGGCGACGCCTCCAAAGCCCCGGCGCTGGCGCGTGGTGAGAAATCCGGATTGAGCGCGGCGGAAAGCTCGTCGAGCGCCGCCTTCGCCTGCCTTTGCGCGCGCCGGCCGATCGAGGCGTAGAGCGCGACCAGCCGCTCGCCGAAGGGCGTCAGCTCGGCGCCGCCGCCCCTGCGCCCGGGAAAGGTTGCAAACACGGGCGTCTCGAAGGTGCGGTTGAGCGCGTCGACCATGAGCCAGCACTTGCGATAGGAGAGGCCGGTTGCGCGACTTGCGCCGAGAATCGAGCGCGCGCGGCGGATAGCCTCGATAAGGAGCAGGTCCTTGGGGGTCAGCCTGCCGCCGTTTGCGAAATGCAAGCTCGCGTCGAGCCGAACGCTCATTGGCTTCTCGCTCACTGCGCGCGCCGCTCCGCCCGGGAAGCGCAGCTTTGCGTCAACCACCAGGCGTCCAGCGCCTCCACGTGCGCTTCAACGAATTGCGACATCGGCCCGGCGAAGCGCTCCCATTCGTCGTTGAGCGCGACAGGGACGGCGGTCACCACTGGGATATCCGCGAGCATCGCGGCGCGGAAGGCGTCGCTCAAGCCCCCGCGCGCGGCCTCGAGTTTTCCGAACTTGCTCAGGATGACGATCTCGGCGCCGAAGTCGATCGCGCGTTCGACGCGGCCGCAAGCGGCGACGAGCCCCGCGGGATCGAGGTTGCAGGCGGTCGAGCCCGCGCCGAGCTCCTGCGAGATCGCAATCTCCTCGCCCGAAACCAGATCGCGCACGCTGAGGCGTTTGCAGCCGCCGCCTTCCCGCTCGCAGGCGATCTCGATCACGCCGGCGACGCGGAGCCCGCGCCCCGCGAGTCGTCGCGCGAAGGCCGCGAGCGTCGCCTGCAGCGTCGCGCTCGGCGCTCCTCGCAGAGCGGCGATGCGGCAAATGCTGCGATCCCCGATGTCGTCGTCGACCATTCTCGCCTCCTTTCATGCGTCACTGATGAACGCCGCGATCTGTGCCCTCTCCCGCCTTGCGGGGAGAGGGAGCAGACTCGAGTCGTTTAAAGCGCCAGCTCGATCGGCGCCGCGCAGGCGCGAAGCTTCGTCGAGGTCAGGACGGCGCGCGCCGTGGCGTCGCCGATCGCGCGTCCGCGCTCGTCGGTTCCAGTCCAGCACGTGGCGCGCCCGCGCGGATCGATCTCGATGAGCTTCGCGCCTTGCGGGGCATAGACGCCGTCGCGCGCGACGCCGCGCAGAAAGCCGTCCATCGGCGCTTGCAAGGGCATGCCGTCGTGGCGACCGAGCACGAGGCCCTTGTAAATCTTGGCGCCGATGTCGAGCGGCGTCCGCCAGACGCCGTTGCGCGGCGCATGGAGGAAACGGGCTTCGCCCACGCCGCCGAGCTTGCGCGCGATCCCGTCCGCATCCTGCGTCGCGCCGCGGGTCACGAGCGCGCCCGTGTGCGCGGGATGGGTCTCGATGGCGATGTCGCAGTTGCGTCCCACCAAAAAATTCGGTCCGACGCCAATAGCGAGGCGGGCCACGCCGCGAAGATCTGGCGTGATGCGGTGCTTCTGCATGCGCGCGTCGACGATGGCGTCCGTCGTGCGCAGCGTGATGAGATCGTTGACCTGGCGCGTCGTGACCGCGACATGGCTCGGCCTGGACAGGACGTCGAGCAGCTCCAGAGCCTCATCTGCGCGCTTTCCGATGACGCCGTCGATCTCGGCGCAATCGTCGAAGAGGGCGTCATGAAACGCCATGCCGCGGCGGATGACCGGCGGAAAGGGATCGTGACTGAGCGCTATTCCAAACCCTTCCTGCGCCAGTCGCGCTGCGATGGCCGAGGCGATCTCGTTTGTCCCAAGCACAATCGCGAAGAGGCCGCGCAGCGGAGCAGGGTGATGAAGCGCAATTCTCTCGTCCATGGCGCGGAGCCTCCTTTCCAAGGCGAAGAGCAAGCCGCGGGCCATGTTGGCGCCATGGATAAAAACCATGTATATCAATATCATATCTCATGAGCGCCGCCCTTCTGGAGGAGCACGAAGCTATATTGTCATAGACATATCTGTTCGCGCCTGCTGTGTTGTCTGGAATATAACAAGCCGCGTCGTCGAGCCGACACGCCCCCCTGGGGCTGCGACGAACAACGGGATTTACCGCTGGCGCCGAACGTGCTTTTGACCTTGAGGGCGCCGGGCGGCGCAAGGGCGTTGCGCAGAGCGAGCGATAAGGAGGGCCTCATGACGTTCGATTTTCCGCTGGTCGAAGACGCTGCGGAACGGGCGCGCGTCGAAGCGGCGATCGAGGCCTGCGTGCGCTCCTTCTACGCCAAGGGCGCCGCCGATCCGCTGCTCGGGCCCGTGTTCGACAAGATTCCCGAGCTTGAGAAGCATCTGGGCGTCGTCGTGAATTTCTGGTCGAAGTCGCTGCTGCATACGGAGCGCTATGACGGCCATCCTTTCTCGGCGCACATCAACCTGCCGATCGAGCCCGAGCATTTTGCGCGCTGGCTACAGCTGTTCTCGGAGACTGCCAAGGAAACCCTGCCCGAAACGCAGGCGGCGCAAGCGATCGCCAAGGCGTCCCACATGACGCAATGTTTCCAGGCGGGCTTGTTTCCGTTCACGGATGCGGCGGGACGCCCGAGCCGCCTGCCGGCCCAGGAGGCGCCGCGTGAAGCGGTCGGCGCTCATTGACGGGCTGACACAGCATGGCGCGGGTGATCTTCTTCGAGAAGCCCGGATGCGGCGGCAATGCGCGGCAGAAGGCGGCGCTTGCGGCGGCCGGTCACGAGGTTTTCGCAAAGAACCTTCTCGCCGAGCCCTGGACCGAGGAAGAGCTATTGAGCTTCTTTGGCGAGAGGCCGGTCGAGCAATGGTTCAACAAGGCCTCGCCGCGGGTGAAATCGGGCGAGGTGGACCCCATGGCGCTCGCCCCGGAAGCGGCGCTACGCCTGATGCTCGACGATCCGCTGCTGATCCGGCGTCCGTTGATGCGCGTCGGCGAAAGGCGCGAGGTCGGGTTCGATCCGTCTGTCGTCGACGCCTGGATCGGCTTGGCGGGCGAGAGGAGGGTTTCCGAGGGCTGCGTGCGTGAACGGAAGCCGGAGGAAACGACTTAAGTCGTGGCTGTCTGCACAGCTGGCGATAGGCTCTCAGATCGCGGTTTCAAAAGGCTAAGGTGAGGACGCCGCAAACGAAGAGCTCCATCCCTCTAAGAATCGACCTGCTTGCGATGACCATGCATCTTATTGTTTTATAAAGAGCATTATCATTTGCGACCACCAACCGAAAGGCCGGCGCGCCCGCTCCGCTGACGCTCTAGCCTTTCGGCTTGGATCCAGGGCCAAATTTCCTACTTTTAGGCTGACATCCTGCCGGCCCGCTTCCGCTTAACGCCAAGCGTCGCCATCTTCGTCGGAGACGGACATGTCGCAGTTTCACCCTCGCGTCATTTGCGCCCTCGCGACGCTCTCGTTGGCGACCGCGAGCGGAGCCATCGCGGACCCTGCGCATAAAGGGCGGAGCGTGGCTGCGTCCCGCGTTAATTGCAGCGCCTTCACGCGAATCTCTGCAAATTTCTGGACCGTGACAGCGCCGACAATTGTCCCCCGCGGCGCAAACTTGAACAGCGATGCTAACGCTCTGGGCTTGCCGAGGGGAGCCACCGTTGAACCTCTCGAATATAGAACGCATGGCGTTGATTTGGCGGACGCGCTCAATCGGGAATGCGGAAAGTAGCGTTCTAGCTCGGAAGGCCGCGTCGCCATGAAGCGCCGCCGGCTCGGATGCAAAGGCACAGCGCTTTTCTTCTCTAAAATGTGGGCGCTTAGGCGACGAGCTCGCGTAGAAAGCTCACTCCGCCCCCCCCCCCAGAACGGATCGGACAATGGGACTGGGCGCGGCGCGGAGCCGAGCCGCCGGCGCTGGACTGCATCCCGCGCGCGATTGAGGTTAGCGAACGCCTGACGGACGTGCGCGCGCGGCTGCGAGGTTTTTCTTGGCAACGAGTCGCGGCTTCTTTCTTGGCGGCGAAGAACCGGATGCGGCGCAAGCGACGATAGGAAGGAGCGCGGCCAGGTCAGGATAAGCTTTGCCTGACGTATTGCGTTTTGTCTCCTTCGAAAGCCTCCTTCTTCATAAAACGTCCTTCTAGGCCGCAGGGTTTCAACAGCTTCGCGATCAACCCATTGATCAATGAACTGGGGTTTGGGCATCAGCAATGCTGGCGCTTTCGAGAGCGGCGCGACTAATGCCAACCTGCATTGCGGCAGACTCATCCGGCGGATCCGATCGAACGGGTTCTGATTCGACTTGGCGAACGGGAGGAGGCTCGCCATGGCGGCTGAGAATGGATTGGGGGAAAACTTTGACGCAAAGACTCGGCGTCATGCGACAGTCCCTCATCAAGCTTTGGATCGCGGAGCGGTGGACGGCTCGGACAAAGCGGCTTGATCGGCGGCTCGTTACGCTACCGCGCCGCCGTGCGAGCGCCCCGCGCCGTCCGCCTCAGGAAAACCAGCGCAGGAAAGCGGCGCAGAGCAGCGCCGTGCTGCCGCAGCCCGAGAGCGCGAACCATACGCCATTGGCCGTCCGGGCCGCTGGACGGAGGAGAAGCGCGACGAAGAGGAGGATGGCGAGCGCGGCGCAGAGAATTTTGACGACCAGCGCCGCGAACGCCAAATTGTGGATCTCCGGCAGCTCGCCGAGCGTCACGTAGCTGACCGCGCCGAAGCCGATGCCGCTCGCGGTCTGCGCGAGCCACGCCGCCAGGCCTATCCAGATCAACTTCTGGACGAAGTCCGGGGAGGGTCTCAGGCGGACGACGGCGATCGGGAGCCCCACCGCCGCAGCCGCCCCGAAGTTATGGATGACCTGGACGAGGGAGTAGAGCAGATTGTCCAGCTGCATGATCGTCCGTTATTGCGCCGTGACCGTTATGCACGCGCGGTTGGCGATCGGCGTGTGGTTCTTGTTGACGGGGGCGACGCAGACCTTGTGTTCTCCGGCCTTCAGCGGCCCGGCGCTGAAGCTGCCTTTCAGCTTGTGCCCCGTCGCGGCCTCGGCGTCGTCGACATAGAGATGCACGTGATGCGCCGCCGCGCCGCTTTTTACCTCATAGTCCAGCTTGAGGGGCTGACTCGCCGCAATCTTATCGCCGTCGGCTGGCGAGAGGATCGTCACCACATTGTCCTCGGCCCTGGCCACGCCGCCGAGAATCTGGCTCGCCGCCAGCGCCAGCGCGAAGCGCTTCCACCTACAAGCCATCTTGCGTCCTCTCATCCGAAAGCCCGCTCCCGCCAAGGATGCTCTTATCCCAGGCGAGGTTGGAGCGCAATTCGTCGGCAAAGGTTTTCTCTTGTTTGGCGCCTCGAAACGCCTCTTAGGGCCGCGCCTAAGCCAATCGGGCGGGCGCCGCCTCGCGCACCTCGGGCTCGGGATCGTCGAGCAGCGCCCGCAGACGCAGCACGCTCGCGTATTTCGCGGCGACCGTTCGCAGCTCGAAATAGCAATCGTCGAGATACCCATTCGCGAGATCGCGATGCTCCTTGAAGAAGCTATCGACGCGCCGCGCGCTCCGATCGCGCACGCCGGCGGCTCCCTCGCGGCACAGCCCCTCGCGGTTCAGCGCGGCGTCGCCGCATTCGCGGCGCTTTATCGGCTGGCCGAGCCAATCCAACGGCAGCTCGGGGTCGCAATCCGCGCCGCTCATGAGGCTAGAACTTGCGCACCGGAATCGCGTGCTTTTGCAAGGCGTAGCCGATCTGGCGCGGCGTGAGGCCGAGCAGCCGCGCCGCCTTGGCCTTGACCCAGCCCGCCTGCTCCATGGCCGCGATCAGCCTGTCGCGGTCGCCGCGCTGATCGGCGCCGACGGCCGTGCAGTTCTCGGCGCCGGGGCAGCTGGGCGGCGGCTCGCTTTCGGGCGCCGCGCGCGGCGGCGCGGCGGGCGGCTTTTGCGCCGGGACGATTGGCAGGGGCTTGCGGAATAGCGTCGGCCGGGCAGCTTCTTCGTGCGAGCCGCTCCACAGCACGGCTGAAAGACAGCCGTCGTTGCGACAGGAGAAATCCTTGTCGACGATGGTGTCGCCCCTGGCGAGTGTCGCCGTACGGTAGACGCAGTTCTCGAGCTCGCGGATATTGCCCGGAAAGCCGCATTCGGCGAGCACTTCGAGCGCCGAAGGCGAGAAGGCGAGATGGGCGCCCTGCTCGGCGTTGAACCGGCGCAAAAACTCGTTGGCGAGCGGCTCGAGATCGCCCTTCCGCTCGCGCAACGGCGGCAGAAAGATCGGCACCACGCTGATGCGGTAGTAAAGATCGGCGCGGAACTCGCCTCTCTGCACCGCTTCTTCCAGATTCTTGTTCGTCGCGCAGACGAAGCGCACGTCCACTTTCAGCGTGCGCGAGCCGCCGACGCGCTCGAGCTCGCCTTCTTGGAGCACGCGCAGGAGCTTGGCCTGGAACGCCGGGGTGATCTCGCCGATCTCGTCGAGAAACAGCGTGCCGCCGTCGGCGAGCTCGAAGCGGCCTTTGCGCATGTTGGCCGCGCCGGTGAAGGCGCCACGCTCGTGGCCGAACAGCTCCGACTCGAGCACGCTCTCCGGCAGCGCCGCGCAATTGAGCTTGACGAAGGGCTTGTTGTGGCGCGTCGAGAGATTGTGGATCGCCGCCGCGAACAGTTCCTTGCCGGTGCCGGACTCGCCGCGCAGCAGAACGGTCGAGCGCGACTTGGCGACGACGCGGATCTTCTCGACCACCGCGCGCACCGCGGGGCTTTGGCCGATGATTCCCTTTATGCCCTCGATCTTGCCCGTCTCGGAATGCGGACGATCGCCCTTGCCGAGGCGCGCGTTCTCCAGCATCAAGCGCTCGCGATCGCGCGCGATGAGCTTATGCAGCCGCAGCGTCTGCCCGACCAGATTGGCAATCATCGTCAAGAAGCGCACGTCATGGTCGAAGCGCACGGACGAGCGCTCGGCGAAAGGACGGTCGATGGTCAGCGTGCCGACGACCGTGTCGCCCTCCTTGATCGGCACGCCGACCAGCGAGAAAGGCTGGCCGTCGGCGGGCCCCCATTCGGAGAGGTCCGAACCTTCGAAGAGAGGCGAGGCGAGCACGTTCTCGACGACGAGCGGCATCTTGGTGGCCACGATCTGGCCGATCGCGCGCTCGGGCAGACGCTCGAAATAGTGCTTGGCATTGCCTTCGGACCAGCCCGAGCCGATGACCATCTCGGGCTCGCCGCTCTTGTCGAGCAGCGCGAAGAGCCCATGGCGCATGTCGAGAAAGCTCGACAGCAGCGCCAGCACGCCCGCGAGCGTGCGCTCCAGGCGGTTGGGCGAGGCGAGCAGCTTAGAAATCTCATAGACGCCGACCAGAGCGGATTCGCTCAGGTCCGACATGCGGACGCCTGTTCCGGTCATGTTGCTTCCGGGGTGAAAACCCATCGCTTTTTCCGACGACGAGAGAACGAACGCAGCCCTCCTTTTGTATGCAAAGCACATGCCTCGCCCAACACGCATTAGCTGTGACAGTTAGCCGCACGCCCTGTACAAAAAGCGACAGGGTTACACAACCCCTTCCGCCAACAAGGAAATCACCGGCCAGCCCACGCTGTCGGAGGGGTCCAGCAGCGCGAGCTTCACCACGTGCTGCAACGCGATATCACTGTTGCCGCGCTTGAGCTCGATTAAGGCGAGCGCCTCCAGACGGAACATCGCGAAGCGCGGCGGCCCAGCGTCATGCTCTTTTGCTGGCCAGCGCTCGGCAGGAAGTCGTCACAGGTCTCTTCGCTGACGCCTCCTTCACGGGGTTCGATCACTTCACCAGTGTGGAATTCGCGGCCTACGGTGTGGTGGCCCATCATAAGCACACGGCCCAATACCGACCCGTCACGCTTGTGAGGCGATCGTGATCGTCGACCGCCCAGGAAATTGAGCCGCTGATGCGGCAAGCGACGAAGCCGCGCTTCCCCAATGTGTCGTATTCCGCCACCCGCTCCGGCGCGTCGAAACCCCCTTTCAGTTGGAAGCCTTCGCGCCACAACTCGTAAATGAGATCCGTTTCGGGCGAGCCGACTGGAAAACGTTCGCGGAGCCGGTCGGAAAAGAGCTGTCCCCCAGTCCCAGGCAGAAGCGGGAGGTTTCGAAGCAAGGCCGGAATTTCGAAAGAGACCAATTTAGCTCCCAGCCAAGTGGCGCAGCTCGCAACCGACGCAAAGACAAGTCCGATCACGAAACAGCGTAATCGCCCGCTCACTTTTCCGGGCGATGAAAGCGCGTTCATCCCAAGATATCCTCATAGCGATTTATTCGTGCTTCATCACATGCGCCTTGCGGCATATTCAAGGCGGCATATTCAAGCAAGAGCACTCGGTTTCAAGCAAGAGCACTCGGTCGAGATCGGCGTTGTCGGCTTGGCGACAATGATCCCCCGCCGTCGCGGCCAATGTCACGATGCGGACAAGTCGCAGCATTTCGCGCAATGGCCCCCGTTGCCCGGAAAAATTCCAAGAAGTCGGCGTGGCACGCATGTTGCGTTGCACCCGGCAAATTCGGAATGCGCTCGCTGAAAGGGCCTTTCCCGCGCCGTGGAACAACAAATTCCTGAAAAGGAGCCGCCATGGACGATTCATACGCCTCCGACTTCGCCGTCAGTGAGCCGCTCGACGACATCATGGAAAAAATCGCTGAGCACAAGGGCTGCGGCGCGTCTTCGGGCGGCGGCAAGTCGAGCTGCGGCTCGAGCGGCGGCCCGGCCGACATGGCGCCGGAAGTCTGGGAGAAGGTCAAGAACCACCCCTGCTACAGCGAGGAAGCGCATCACCATTATGCGCGCATGCATGTCGCCGTCGCGCCCGCTTGCAACATCCAGTGCAACTACTGCAATCGCAAATATGATTGCGCCAATGAGTCGCGTCCCGGCGTCGTCTCCGAGAAGCTCACGCCCGAGCAGGCGGCGAAGAAGGTGCTTGCGGTCGCCTCGACCATCCCGCAAATGACAGTGCTCGGCATCGCCGGTCCAGGCGACCCGCTCGCCAATCCGGCGAAGACCTTCAGGACCTTCGAGCTGATCGCGAAGGCCGCGCCCGACATCAAGCTGTGCCTGTCGACGAATGGGCTCGCCCTGCCCGATCACGTCGACACGATTGCGGCCTTCAACGTCGACCACGTTACAATCACGGTGAACATGACCGACCCCGAGGTCGGCGCCGAGATTTATCCATGGATATTCTGGAAGCATAAGCGCGTGACCGGCAAGGAGGCGGCAAAGATCCTTACCGACCGGCAGATGCAGGGTCTCGAGATGCTGACCGAGCGAGGTATCCTCTGCAAGATCAACTCGGTGATGATCCCCGGAATCAACGACCAGCACCTCGTCGAGGTCAACAGGGCGGTCAAATCCCGCGGGGCGTTCCTGCACAACATCATGCCGCTGATCTCAGCGCCCGAACACGGCACTGTGTTTGGCCTCAACGGTCAGCGCGGCCCGACGGCGCAGGAGCTCAAGGCGCTGCAGGACAGCTGCGAAGGCGAGATGAACATGATGCGGCACTGCCGCCAGTGCCGCGCCGACGCCGTGGGTCTCTTGGGCGAGGATCGCTCGGCGGAGTTTACGACCGAGAAGATCATGGCGATGGACGTCGAATACGACTTCGCGTCGCGCCAGGAATACCAGAACGCGGTCGAGCACCAGCGTCAGGCGAAGGTCGCGGCGAAACAGGCCGAGCTTGAGACGCTCAAGGACGAAGAGGCGAGCGACATCAAGGTGCTCGTCGCCGTCGCGACCAAGGGTCAAGGGCTTATCAACGAACACTTCGGCCACGCCAAGGAGTTTCAGATTTACGAGCTCAGCACCTTGGGCGCAAAATTCGTCGGCCACCGTCGCGTCGATCTCTACTGCCAGGGCGGCTATGGCGACGAGGACAGTCTCGAAACGGTCATCCGCGCGATCAACGACTGCGTGGCGGTGTTCGTGGCCAAGATCGGCGGCTGCCCGAAGAACGACCTCATCAAGGCGGGCATCGAGCCGGTCGATCAATACGCCTTCGAGTTCATCGAGCAGTCGGCGATCATCTACTTCAAGGACTATCTCGATCGCGTGAAGCGCGGCGAGATGGCGCATGTCGAGCGCGGCGACGCCGAGATCCGTCAGGGCGCCCTGATCGAGGCGTGAGTGAATCCCTTCTCCCGCTTGCGGGAGAAGGTGGCCTCGCCATAGGGCGTCCGAGAGGACGCCCGTCCAAGAGGACGGGCTATGGCGAGGTCGGATGAGGGACGCTGGGCGTAGAGGGGAACCTCTCGATGGGATTGGGGCGGAACCAGCCCTCATCCGGCCTTCGGCCACCTTCTCCCGCGGAGCGGGAGAAGGGGAGAACCTCCCAGCAGTGCACAAAACAAGGAGCAAACACATGGCCTATAAAATCGTCGCCTCGCAGTGCACGTCGTGCTCGGCTTGCGAAGCGGAATGTCCGAACGTGGCGATCTCCGAGAAAAACGGCACCTTCGTCATCAACCCGAAGAAGTGCACTGAGTGCATCGGCTATTTCGACATCCCGCAATGTGTCGCAGTCTGCCCGGTCGACAATACCTGCATCATCGACACGTCCTATCCGCGCTACCAGGCCGCGGGGGCGTGACATGAACATCGCCTTCACCCCGGCGGCGGAGAAGTTCATCCGCCGACTGCTCCGGTTCGACGGCAAGCCGGGCTATGGCCTGCGCCTGCTCGTTTCGCCCGGCGGCTGCTCGGGCATGTCGTCGGAGTTTTCCGTCGAGCCGACGCCGCGTGAGGGCGAGGCCGCGTTCAGGCACGGCGACATCACGCTGTTCCTGCCGGCGCAGAGCCGGCTGCTGCTCGACGGCGTCACGATCGACTTCAAGGAGACGCCGACCTCGAGCGGCTTCAGCTTCATCGACCCCAAGGCGAAGAGCTGCGCCTGCTCCAGCACGGAGCTTGCAGCCCCCGAGATCGCGGGCGCCTGAGATGCTGGCGCCGTCCTTGCTGGAACGACGCTGGTGCAAAGGGGCTAAAAGCCATGACGCTCGCGGCCATCGACGAACTGACGGATGTGCTGGCCTCGCCGGTCTTCGGCGGCGGCCTGCCGCCGGAGGCCGAACGGCTGCTGAAGGAGGCCGGCGCGAGCTACGTCGATTCGGACCGCGCCTTGGCGGCGCTGCGCGAGGCGCGCCGTCTCGCGCCCGACCACGCCGCCGTGCTGATCGGGCTCTACCGCTTCTTTTTTTACAAGGGCCGCCTCAAGGAGGCGCGCGACATAGCCGAAACCTGCCTGCTGCGGGCCGCGATCGACAATTCCCTGCCGCTCGATTGGCGTCTCGTGCAGCGGGGCCAGGCGGAGTTCGCGTCTTTCGATGCCCCGCTCGCACGATTCTTCATGTTCGTGCTCAAGGGCTACGCCTATCTCAACATGCGTCTGGGCGATCTTGACGAGGGCCGCGCGGCGGTCGAGAAACTCCTGGATCTCGATCCGTCCGATCGCGTAGGCGCCCGCCTGCTGCTCGGCGTGCTGAAAAATAGAGAGCTCGATGACGACGACTGACATCATCGAAG
>DASPSI010000025.1:0-26697 GCA_035624015.1 Methylocystis sp. | reverse complement strand
CAACCTCGTTGAGCGTTTCTTTTGCAAACTTAAGGGGTTCCGGGCGATCGCCACGCGCTACGACAAGCTCGCGAATACATTCCTCGCCGCCGTCCAGTTGGTCTCCATCCTGTTCTGGCTTAACTGACGACGCGCTCTAGGGCGCTATACAGGGAAACCGCGTCTGACAAGGGCGGCGCCGCTCTCGCTCAACGCCTGATGTACGGCACGGATTGGGAAATGATAACGATAGAAGGGCGAGCCACAAACAGCTATTTACAAAATTTCGAGTCTGTATTTCGTGTTTTGGACAGGGACGCTTCACTGGGAAGCCAAGGCAAGCTGAGCGACCGGTTTTTTGGCGCGAATGCCGCCAATTATCTCGACCTGCGCTTGGGCGGCTCCACCCGCGCGCGCCTTGACGCGTTTTATGCCGCCGCAGGCGTTTCTTCCCCGGTTTGGAGAGCCAAGGTCGATAAATTAGAAGCGCGGCCTATTGCTAGAATAGGGTGAAAGCTCCTGGTCCCGCCGCGCGTCGCAAACGCAATCTTCTACGTCGCTTGACCGCTCGGGGGATTTTTGCACGGTCGGGCTTTTGAAGCGAACGCCGCAATCCGCCTGCTCATCATTCCTTAACCTTAATGGCCGTTAATCGTCTCGTCCCGTTCCGCCAATCTGTCGAGCTTTGAGCCCATGCGCGCCGCTCCGGAAGACCGTCCGCTCGCCGATCTCGTGGCGTTGCGAGAAGACGACGCGCCGATCGTCGCCCAAGCGCAAAGCGAGGCCAGGCGCCAGTCTTCCTACGACGAGTTGTGGAGCGCGCGCCGGCCCTTCGTCGAGCCTGCCGCCAAAGAGGAGCGGCAAAGCCGCGCGCCCGTGATCACGGCGATCATCGCGACGCTCGTGAGCGCGATGGCGCTCGTCGCGCTGCGCGAGAAGATCGTGCTGGTCGCGCCGCCCGCAGCGGCTGGCTACAAGGCGGTCGGTCTGCCCGTCAATGTCCTGGGGCTCGATTTGCGCAAGGTGAGCTCGCGCATCGTCATGGACGGCGCGCGCAAGGTGCTTGCGATCGAAGGCGAGATCGCCAATTTGCGCCGCCAGCCGACGCAGGTCCCGGAACTGGCGCTCACCGTGCGCGGCGACGACGGCCGGGCCAAATACGCCTGGAGCTCGCCGGCGCCGAAGACGCAATTGCAGCCGGGCGAGACGACGCCGTTTCGCGCGCGGCTGGCCGCGCCGCCAGAGAGCGGCGCCGACGTGCTGGTGAGCTTCGCGGCGGTGGAGGAGGCGGCGAGAACGAAGGCTCCGACGCCCGTGCGCTGACGCCCCAAGCGCGGGCGGCTTTCACTTTCGCGGCAAAATCGCTTAAAGCTCGCGCATGTCCTTTCGCCGCGCCACCGACTCCGCGCCGCTCGCGCTCGTCAACGCCCGTCTCGTCGATCCCGAAGCCCTGGTCGAGACGCGGGGCGGCGTCCTGATCGAGGACGGCCGCATCGAGGATCTTGGACCCGCCGTGACGGCGCAATCCGCGCCGCCGAAGGCGCGGATCATCGACTGCCAGGGCGATGTCGTCGCTCCCGGCCTCATCGACATGCAGGCCTTCGTCGGCGAGCCCGGCGCCGAGCATCGCGAGACGATCGCGACCGCGACGTTCGCCGCGGCGGCGGGCGGCGTCACGACGGTTCTCGCTTCGCCCAACACATCGCCCCCGGTCGACGATCCGGCCGTCGTCGACTTCGTGCTGCGGCGCGCGCGCGACACGGGCCGCGTGCGCGTGCTGCCGATGGCGGCGCTGACCAAGGGTTGCGAGGGGCGCGAGATCGCCGAGATCGGCCTGCTTCAGGCCGCCGGCGCGAGCGCCTTCTCGGACGGCGCGCATTCGATCGCGAGCGCGCGCGTCATGCGGCGAGCGCTGGCCTACGCCCAGGATTTCGACGCGCTGATCATGCATTTTCCGCAGGACCGCGAGCTCTCCGCGGGCGGCGTCATGAACGAGAGCGAGATGGCCGCGCGGCTCGGGCTGTCAGGGATTCCGGGCGAGGCTGAAACCATCGTCATCGACCGCGACTTGCGCCTGCTGGCGCTCACGCGCGGACGCTACCACGCGAGCATCGTCGCCGCGCCGCGCTCGCTCGAGGCCTTGCGCGCGGCCAAGGCGCGCGGGCAGAACGTCACCTGCGGAACGTCAATCAACCATCTGACGCTGAACGAGGGCGACATCGGCGACTACCGCACCTTCCTGAAACTGCGCCCGCCGCTGCGGCGCGAGCGCGACCGGAAGATTTTGGTGGAGGCGCTCGCCGAAGGGCTCATCGACGTGATCGTTTCCGATCACGATCCCCAGGACGTGGAGACCAAGCGGCTGCCCTTCGCCTTGGCGGAGTTCGGCGCCATCGGGATCGAGACCATGCTCGCGGCGGGCTTGAGGCTCGTGCACGCGGGCGAGATCGCGCTGCCGCGCCTCTTGCGCGCGATGTCGTCGCGCCCCGCCGAGATCCTGGGGTTGGAGCAGGGGCGCCTGAAGAAGGGCGCGCCCGCCGATCTGATCCGGTTCGATCCCGACAAGCCCTTCGTTGTCGATCCCGCGAGGCTGCATTCCCGGTGCCGCAACACGCCCTTCGACGGCGCGCTGCTGCAGGGCGTGGTGAGCTTGACGCTCGTCGCGGGGGAGACGGCCTGGGAGGCGGACGCCGGCTGACGGCTGCGACCGTCGGCGCCAAAGCGAGGCGGACCCGCCGCCATCCGCTCGGCTACCGGAACAACAAAGCCGCTATCCGTCCGGCGAAGTAGCATCCGACAATGAAAGCGCCATAACGCAACGCCAGGAGCATAGACATTTCCGCGTTGGGGCCAAGCATCGGGGATCCCTCGTTTGGGAAGAGAGCGGGCTCGACGCCGCAACCAAAGTCGCAGCGCCAAATTGCAGTCAAAGGCGGCATGGTTAATAAAGCGTTAAGATTGGCGCTTCCTTGTCGGCGCGCGCTCTCTTCGGAACGTCGCATGGGTCACGCCTCAGGGCGTCCACCCATGCTTCTCCTTAAGGGCTTCTGCTTCGAACCTGCAATCGCGTTGCGGGCGCAAGCCCTTCTTTCGCGCAGCCTCCACTTCCAGCTTCGCGGCCTGCGCGTCGGCGAGGAATTCCGGGCTGGCGTGCAGACGCGCGACCGTCGCGGTCGCAATCATGCGCCCCTCTCTCACGTCGCTCGCCCAGTGCACGTTGCAAACAAGCCGGCTCTCGCCGAAGGCGCGTCCGCGCTCCAGAATCGCGTCGGCGCGATCGGGCGCGATTTCCGCGAGGACCTCGGCCCAGGCCCAGCCGATCGAGGTATGGCCTGAGGGGTAGGAGCCGTTTTTGCGCAGCTCCTCCTCATCCTCGGACTTCACGCAGGTCGGTTCGCCGTCCAGCATGAAGGGTCTGGCGTGACGGTATTTGTTTTTCGAGGCGCCTGTCGCGGCGCCGGCGTCGGCTTTGACCCGACGCAGAATGCGGTAGAGCGTCGGCGTGTCCCGCTCGGTGACGGCCGCGCCCAGCGCGCAGGAGAAGGTTCCGGCGGCCTCGGGGAAGTCCAGATCCGCGTCGAGGCCGGCGAGGCGAAAGCGCTCCGAGCCTCGCAGCTTGAGCATCTCGCGGGCGATGTCCTGGTCGAGCGCCTCGGCCGCCGAGCCCAGCGCGGGCGGCGGCGGCAGCAACGCGACGCTGTCTGGGAGCTCGCCGGGCTTCAGATATCCCGCAGGCTCTTCGGGTTGAGTCCCCCCGGCCATCTGCGCGTCGGCGGCGAGCGTCGCCGACGCAGAGGTCAGGCAGGCCGCCGCCACGGCGGACGCAAGCATCGCCTTGAAACGCGAAATCGGGATCATCGCTTTCGCTCCACTCTGGCCTGGATCGGAATATCTCTGCTCGGGGAGCCTTCGGGCGTCCGGTTCGGCGTCGACGAGCCGCCTGCTCGGCAATCGAGGCTTGAAGGAAGCCGCCAAATCGGCGGCGGCAGCTTGGCCGTCCGCCCTCGCTCATAGCATGAGGCGCAGCCCCCCGCTATCGTGAGCGCCAAAAAATAAGCGGGCTTTCGGATGGACATGCCGTCGCGTCGCGGCTGCAGTTGCAGGCCGGCCCGTTCGGCGCTACCCATCGACTGCTAGAATCGACTGCGCCGCCCGAGCCTTTAGCGACCGCCCATGATCGCCTTCGAAAATGTCGGATTGCGCTACGGCGTCGGGCCCGAGACGCTGCGCGATCTGAGCTTTTCGATCGAGCCCAAATCCTTCCAGTTCCTCACCGGTCCCTCGGGCGCCGGGAAGACGAGCCTGCTCAAGCTGCTGCTGCTCACGCTGAAGCCCACGCGCGGCGCGATCAGGATCTTCGGCAAGGACGCAGCAAGGCTCGAGAAGGACGCCATCACGCACATCCGCCGCCGCATCGGCGTCGTGTTCCAGGACTTCCGCCTGCTCGATCATCTTACTCTTTACGAGAATGTCGCGCTGCCGCTGCGCGTCGTCGGGCGCGACGAGGAGAGCTATCGCGCCGAGGTCGTCGAGCTGCTCCGATGGGTCGGGCTCTACGACCGCCGCGGCGACGTCCCGAGCGTGCTCTCGGGCGGAGAAAAGCAGCGCGCGGCGATCGCCCGCGCCGTCATCGGCCGCCCGGAGCTTCTGCTCGCCGACGAGCCGACCGGCAACGTCGATCCGACGCTCGCGCGGCGCCTGCTGCGGCTCTTTGTCGAGCTCAACAAATCCGGGACGACAGTGGTCATCGCCACCCACGATTACAATCTCATGGAACAATTCGACAACGCGCGCCGCCTCGTCCTCGCCGACGGACGCCTGCATTGCTTCGAGTGACGTCATGACCGTCTTCTCTTTCAAAAAGACCTGGGTCAGGCGTGGCGACGCCGAGGGAGAGGAGGAGGGGGCGCCGCTGCGCCGGCAGCCGCTCGCGCCGACGGATTCGGTCGCCGGCCGCTCGCTTGTGATCCTCATCGCGATCATGACCTTTCTGGCCTCGCTCGCGCTCGGCGCGGCGCTGCTGATCGCCGAGGCCAGCGCCGGCTGGCGGGCGGAGGCGGCGCGCGAGGCCACGATTCAGGTGCGGCCCCTGCCGGGCCGCGACCTCGACGCCGACGTGCGCGCCGCCGCCGACATCGCCCGCGAGGCCGACGGCGTGCGCGAGGTCATCGTCTACACGAGGGCCGAGTCCGAGGCCCTGCTTGCGCCATGGCTCGGCACGGGGCTCGATCTCTCGGAGCTTCCGACGCCGCGCATGATCGTGCTGCGGCTCAAAGGCGACATGCGCGTCGATCGCGTCGCCAATCTATCGGCGCTGCGCGAGGAGCTCGCCAAAAAGGCCCCGGCGGCCGCGCTCGACGATCATCGGCTGTGGCTGGAGCGGCTCGGCGCCATGGCCGGCGTCGTCGTGGGTCTCGCGGCGCTGATCTTTGCGCTCGTCGTCGCGGCGATGGCGATCGTGGTGGTCTCGGCGACGCGCGCCGCCGTCGCCACCAACCGCGAGATCGTCGAGGTGCTGCACATGGTCGGCGCCGCCGACGATTTTATCGCGCGCGAGTTTCAGCGGCGGTTTCTGGGGCTTGGGTTGCGCGGCGCGCTGATCGGCTCCGGCGCCGGCGTCGCCTTCTTCGCTCTTGCGCAGCTCCTGCCAGGGAGCCTCACCGCCACGCCGAGCGGCGATCAGCTCGAGGGCATGTTCGGCGATCTCGCGCTCGGGGCCGGCGGCTACGCCGCCATCGCCGTGCTTGCGGGGGCGATCGCCGTGCTGACGGGGCAGATGTCGCGCCTGATCGTGCTGCGGCGTCTACGCGAGCTGGACTAGCTCGATGACCGCGCCGCCGCCGGCTCCCCTTTCGAGAAGCCACAAGCCCGGTCCCGTCCTGACGGTCGTCCTTTGCTGCTCCGCTTTCGCCCTCTCGGCGCTGGTCGCGGGCTTTTTCGGCTTCGTCGCGTCGCTCCAGCGCGAGGAGCGCCCGATCGAGGCCGAGGCCGAGGGCGTCGTGGCGCTGACCGGCGGCAGCGACCGCGTGCTGGAGGCCGCGGGGCTGCTCGCGCGAGGGCAGGGCCGGCGGCTGCTGATCACGGGCGTCAATCCGGCGACGCGCGACGCCGATCTCGCGCGCATCCTGCCGATGTCCAAGGCGCTGTTCGACTGCTGCGTCGACCTCGGCTATCGCGCGCGGGACACGGCGGGCAACGCCGTCGAGACGCGCAGCTGGGTTAGGGCGCACGGGATCAAGGGGCCGCTGATCGTCGTGACCTCGAACTACCACATGCCGCGGGCGCTGGCGGAGCTTTCCGCGGCGCTGCCGGGCATGAGCTTCTATCCCTATTCGGTCGTGAGCGACCATGTGAACGTCGCCGAGCTCTCTGACACGCATGTGCTGCGGCTGCTCGCGCGCGAATATCTGAAATATCTGCGGGCGATCGTCAGGATCAGGCTCGCCGCCGCCAGAGGCGGTTGAACGGCTTTACGCCAGACGGCGCTATGGGTTAGTTGCTTTGGCGCGCGAGACGCCCGCCCTCCAAGGAGGGCGTCTCGCGCGCCAAAACAGCGACCGACTCATGTCCACTCTCGCCTCTTCTCCGCTCCGTCTGCTGTTCATCGGCGACGTCATGGGCCGCTCGGGCCGCAGCGCCGTGCTGTCGCGGCTGCCGGCGCTGCGCGACGCATGGGCGCTCGATTTCGTCATCGTCAACGGGGAGAACGCCGCCGGAGGCTTCGGCATCACCGAAAGCCTGTGCGAAGAGCTGCTCCAGGCCGGCGCCGATTGCGTCACGCTCGGCAATCACGCCTTCGATCAGCGCGAGGCCATGAGCTATATCGAGCGTCAGCCGCGGCTCTTGCGTCCGCTTAACTATCCGCCAGGAACGCCGGGGCGCGGCGCCAATGTCTACGCTGTGCGGGGCGGGCGGAGGGTGCTCGTCGTGAGCGCGATGGGCCGCGTGCATATGGAGCCGGTGCTCGATGACCCTTTCGCCGCCGTCGATCGCGAGCTGGCGGCAAATCCGCTCGGGCAGAAGACGAGCGCGATCGTGCTCGACATGCATGCAGAGGCGACGAGCGAGAAGATGGCCATGGCGCATTTCGTCGACGGGCGCGCCTCGCTCGTCGTCGGCACCCATTCGCATGTGCCGACGGCGGACGCTCACATTATGACGAAGGGCGCGGGCTATATCTCCGACGTCGGCATGAGCGGGGATTACGATTCGGTGATCGGCATGACGAAGGCCGAGCCTATCCGCCGCTTCCTGCGCAAGACGCCAGGGAATCGCTATGAGCCGGCGCAGGGCGAGGCGACGCTGTGCGGGGTTTGCGTCGAGATCGGCGCCGACGGTCTGACGCAAAGAATCGCGCCGCTGCGGCTCGGCGGGCGGCTCGCGCGGGCTTGGCCCGAATTTTGGCCCGAATTCGGGGGAGGGCCGGGCAAATAAAAAAGCGCCTGTGAGGGCGCCCTTTGGAAGCGAAGCGTCACGCCGGGGGCAGGAGCCCCGGGCGTGACGACGCGCGAAGCGTCTTACTGGATCATTTTCACGGTCTTGCCGACGCCCTCGGAGCCGAGCGCCCCGCGGTTGTTGCCCGTGCCGTTCGTGCCTTCCGGCGAAATCCAGTCCGGAACCCAAGTCAAGGCGACCACGACGAAGACGACGATTCCCGCGAGATAGAGCAGGGTCCGGCCGATTTCCGCGGAGCTGTGGACTGAAGCCATCTTAGTTCCCCCTAGGGTTGTTGTTGTCGTTGTATCCAGATACCTGCCGCATCGTGCGGATGTTAACCCGAAAATTTGCGATTGACAATGTGGCATATGGCGCGATCGGAGATTTCTTATAAGAGACTGATTTTACATGATTAAATTTCGCCCGGCGCGCGCTGTCGCCGAACGTCCCACATATTGCAGCATATGATGAGAGCGTCTCGCGCCTCCGCATTGGCGGTGGGGCGACCCAGTCTCGGGGCTTCTGGACGCAGGCCCCGCGGCGGGATAGGACAGCTCCGCGCGGTTTCGAGCGCTGCGACCTCGACCCCGAGAGGCGGCGCGCCGTGGTGCAATCCAACGACGCGCTCGATCGCTGGCGCCGCCGCGGGAGCGGCGCGCAGCGCCCCAACGGCGCAAACGCTGAGGAGGCGCAATTGACCAGCGCGCACCGGCCGCTCGGCCCCGATAGCCAAGTCTTTCTTGTCGACGGGTCGTCTTTCGTGTTTCGCGCCTATTTCCAGTCGATCCGGCAGGACGCGAAATACAACTACCGCTCCGACCGGCTGCCGACCGGCGCCGTGCGGCTCTTCTGCACGAAGCTTTTGCAGTTCCTGCGCGAGGGCGCGGCTGGCGTGACGCCGACGCATCTCGCGATCATCTTCGACAAGTCCGAGCAGTCGTTCCGCAAGGAGATTTATCCCGACTACAAGGCGCATCGGCCCGATCCGCCCGAGGATCTCGTGCCGCAGTTTCCGCTGATGCGCGCCGCGGTGCGCGCCTTTGGCCTCAAGCCCGTCGAGCAGGACCGCTTCGAGGCCGACGATCTCATCGCGACCTACGCGCGCATCGCCCGCGAGAAGGGCGCGAAGGTGCTGATCGTCTCCGCCGACAAGGACCTCATGCAGCTCATCGGCGAAGGCGTGTCGATGTATGACCCCGCGTCCGGCGCGCGCGAGGAGCGCTTCATCGGCGAGGCGGAGGTGCGCGAATATTTCGGCGTCGAGCCCGCCAAGGTCGTCGACGTGCAGGCGCTCGCGGGCGATTCCACCGACAATGTTCCGGGCGCGAAAGGCATAGGCGTCAAGACCGCGGCGCAGCTCGTCAACGAATACGGCGATCTCGAAACGCTGCTCGCGCGGGCAAGCGAGATCAAGCAGCCCAAGCGCCGCGAGGCGCTGAGCGAGCCCGAGAACGTCAGGCTCATCCGCATCTCGAAGGACCTCGTGCGTCTCGTCGACGACGTCGACGTCGAAACGCCGCTCGAGGACCTCGGGCTGCATGACCCGGACGCGGAGAAGGCTGTGGCCTTCTGTCAGGCGATGGAGTTCTCGACGATCACGCGCCGCATCGCCGAAATTTATGGGCTCGATGCGGGCAAGATCGAGCCTGACCCGGCCTTCGTTGGGCCCGCGGGCTGGCGCTCTCGCGACGGCGGGGTTTCGGACGCGCCGCGGCCGGCGCAGAAGGCGCCGGTGGCTGTGGCCGAGGCTTCGGGACCGGCGGCGCTCGCGCAGGCGCGTGCGAAGGCGGCGCTCGCGTCGCCGATCGATCGCAGCAAATATGAAACGATCCTCTCGCTTAATCGACTCGAGGCGTGGGTCGCCGACGCCCATGAGGCCGGCATCGTCGCTCTCGACACGGAGACGACCTCGCTCGATCCGATGACCTGCAATCTCGTCGGCGTGTCGCTGGCGCTGCCAGGAGACCGCGCCTGCTACATTCCGCTCGCGCATTGCGCGGGACCGAACGATCTCTTCGGCGGCGCCGAGCTCGTCGCCGGCCAGATTCCCATGCAGGCGGCGATGACGCGCTTGAAGCCGCTCCTTGAAGACCCGGGCGTGCTCAAGATCGCTCACAACATGAAATATGATCTGACCGTGCTCGACGGCCGCGGCGTGACGGTCGCGCCGATCGAGGACACGATGCTCATCTCTTATGCGCTCGATTCCGGGCGCAACAATCACGGCCTCGACGAGCTCGCGCAAAAGCATCTCGGCCACAAGAACATCGCCTTCTCGGAGGTCGCGGGGAGCGGCAAGAGCTTCATCGGCTTCGCGCGCGTTCCGCTCGACAAGGCGACGGAATATGCGGCTGAGGACGCCGACGTCTGCTTGCGGCTGTGGCGCGTGTTGAAGCCGAGGCTCGCCGCCGAGAACGCGACGACCGTTTACGAGACGCTGGAGCGGCCCATGGTCGCGACGCTCGCGGCCATGGAAAAGCGCGGCGTCGCCATCGACCGCGCGATTCTCTCGCGGCTGTCGGGCGAGTTCGCCCAAGTCATGGCGCGGCTCGAGGACGAGATTTATGAGGCCGCGGGGGAGCGCTTCAACCTGGGCTCGCCCAAGCAGCTTGGCGACATCCTGTTTGGCAAGATGGGCTTGGCCGGCGCGAAGAAGACCGCGACCGGCCAATGGTCGACATCGGCCTCCGTCCTCGACGATCTCGCCGAGGAGGGCAACAGCTTCGCCAGGCTCATTCTGGAGTGGCGCCAGCTCGCAAAGCTCAAATCGACCTATGCCGACACGCTTCCGGCTCACGTGAACGCGACGACGGGGCGCGTGCACACGTCCTTCGCGCTCGCCGCGACAAGCACGGGGCGGCTGTCGTCGTCGGAACCCAATCTGCAGAACATTCCCGTCCGCAACGAGATGGGGCGCAAGATTCGCGCGGCCTTCGTCGCGCCCAAGGGACGCGTGCTGATCTCGGCGGATTACTCGCAGATCGAGCTGCGCCTGCTCGCACATGTCGCCGATATTCCCCAATTGAAGAAGGCTTTCGCCAACGGGCTCGACATTCACGCGATGACGGCGTCGGAGATGTTCTCCGTTCCGATCGACGGCATGCCCTCGGAGGTGCGGCGGCGCGCCAAGGCGATCAATTTCGGCATCATCTACGGCATCTCGGCCTTTGGTCTCGCAAACCAGCTCGGCATTCCGCGGGAAGAAGCGGGGGCCTACATCAAGACCTATTTCGAGCGTTTCCCGCGCATTCGCGACTATATGGACGCGATGCGCAAGACCGTGCGCGAGAAGGGCGTGGTGACGACGATCTTCGGGCGCAAGTGCCATTTCCCGCGCATCGCCTCCGCCAATCCGTCCGAGCGCGCCTTCTTCGAGCGCGCTGCGATCAACGCGCCGCTGCAAGGGGCGGCGGCCGACATCATCCGTCGGGCGATGATCCGCATGGACGCGGCGTTAGTAGGGGCGGGGCTATCGGCGCAGATGCTCTTGCAAGTGCACGACGAGCTGGTGTTCGAGGCGCCTTCGGAAGAGGCGGAAGCGACGATCGCTGTGGCCAAGCGGGTGATGAGCGGGGCGCCGCTGCCCGCCGTGGCGCTGTCGGTGCCGTTGCAGGTGGATGCGAGAGCGGCGCGGAATTGGGACGAGGCGCATTGAGGCGGGCGGCCGGACGTTCGTCGCTACGCCAGCCGAGCCTTGAGAGCACGCAGCGCCGCGAGCGGCGCTGGGACATCTTCTTGAATGATCGTCCACAGAAACGCCATTCACGCGGCGCGCCGTCAGACACGAATGGCTTCCTTCTCGATGAACGGCCGCAATTCGGCGCGGAGCGCCTTCTCCGTCACCAGATCGACACGCCGAGCGAACAAATCTTCGAGGAAAAACTGGACGCCGAAGTAGCGCTGCGAGGTGGCCGGACCGTCGAAGGCGACGAGAATGTCCACGTCGCTGTCGTTGCGAGCGGAGTCCCGCGCCAAGGAGCCGAACAGCGCGAGTTGCGTCACGCCGTAGCGGGCGGTCAAGATCGCTTTGTTCTGGCGGAGCGGCTCAATGGCTTGGGAACGGTTCATTTTAGGGGCTCGATCGCAGCGTCTCGCCAATGGATTCGCTATTGCAGTGCGGCTAAAGTCCAAGATTGCCGCCGGCTGGGCGTCACTTCACGAATTTGATCGCCGCAGGCAGCACTCCCGTCGCCGCCATGTTCAAGCCGCCGAGCTTGATCGTCATCCGCAGCTCCAGCTCGCGCAATTCCGAGCGTATGGCGGCGGCTTCCGCCTTCAGATCGGCCCTGACGGCGGTCAGATCGGTCTTCGTGGCCGGTTCCTGACCGGTCGCGTCGGCGAAGGCCTCCGCCGCGGCCTTGGCCTGAGCGTGCGTGAAGCCGCCCGCCTCGAGCCTCTCGACGAATTTCGGTGTGTCAAACGCCACCGCGCCGCTCATGGGCATCCTCGTTTTTGCTTCAGTCATTATCGTGCGGCGCGAGCGCGCATGCAAGGTCGCCCTAACGATTGCAGCGCTCGCCTCACGCCGCCCGCGGCTCGATCGCCGCAAGCTCGGGCCCGATCTGCCGCCGTCGCTCCATGAGATCGTAATCGGCCTGAAGCCCCAGAAAAAAACCCTCGGACAAGCCGAAATAGCGGGCGAGGCGCAAATCCGTGTCGGCGGTGATCGCCCGCTTGCCGAGAACGATCTCGTTGATGCGGCGCGGCGGCACATGCACGGCGCGGGCGAGCGCGCTCTGGCTCAGCCCCATCGGCTTCAAGAATTCCTCCGCGAGGATCTCGCCCGGGGTCGGGTTTGGCAAAAGATCAGTCATGGTAGTCGACGATCGTGACATGAGACGGCCCTCCCTCGCTCCAGATGAAGCAGATGCGCCATTGATCGTTGATCCGGATCGAATGCCGCCCCGCTCGGTCGCCTTTGAGCGCTTCGAGGCGATTGCCGGGGGGAACGCGCAAATCGCGCAGCGCGCGCGCCTGATTGAGAACGCGCAGCTTGCGCAGCGCCGGGGCTTGAATGTCGGGAGGCAGCTTTCGGCTGCGGCGGCCCGACCAGATCAGCTCGGTTTCCGGATCAGCGAAGCTCTGGATCATAGGGAAACGATAACGTATAACGTTATGAGGTTCAATCGGCAACTAAGCCCGCGGATCAAGCCGCGCTCGGTTCGTAAGGCATGATGCGCGCGAGGGCGTCGGCGGCCTTGCGCTGCGCCGTCAGCACCCCATAGCGCGCCTGGAGATTCATCCAAAATTCCGGGCTCGTCTTGAAGAACTTGCCGAGCCTCACAGCCGTGTCGCCCGAAGTGCCGAGCTGCTCGCGAACGATACGCTCGATGCGCGTTCGCGGCGCGCCGCACGCCCTGGCGACGCGCCCGGCGGAAAGGCCAAGCGGCTCCAGAAACTCTTCCCGCAGCATCTCGCCGGGATGCATCGGCGGCAGTCTTGCGACGATTTCCAGCTCATCGGTCATGAGCGCGCTCCATTTCGCCTGATTCCCCTGAAACCCGTGGGAAGCGCGCCGAGGGACGAACGGCGAAAGCTCGAGGAGCCTTGCGGGGAACGATGGCGGAAGAATATGCGCCGACGACTGATCGCCGATATCGTGGGCGCGATTTTGGAATGGGGCCATTGCAGCCATGGAAAGGGGCGACCTCACCCCCCACGGGAGGTCGCCCCACGTGTCTGCGAAAACGCGCGTAGCACACAACGACTACGCCTGTTTTCTACGAGGCGTTCGGGCTGCGGCGCAATCGTGGCGAGCCGCAGTCATGCCTGAATTTCGAATGGTGTGGTAAATCCGCAACAGCGAGGTCCGTGCGGCTCTCGCGCATGTCGTCGAGGCTCGCAGGCGGGCCGGCGGATCGGGAAGGCGTCGAAGGGGGAAGCAGCGTCGGAACGTGGGGGGTTGGGTGTTGTTCCGACGCTGCCCCCATCGTCGAAATTCGACGACAGGCGGAGCTAACGCTCCATGACCATCCTAAGAGGCGCGATGCGGCAAATGAAAGGCAAGTCGGAGAATCTGCGTTGCGGCGCGTCAGGCGGAGATGATGCGAATTGCGGAATTACGTTCTCCGCCGGTCGCCTCGCTCCAGGGCGGGGCGGTCTATCGCATTGCGCCGGACCCTCTCGGGGCGCTGCATAGGATAGTCAATTGGGCGAACCGGCCGGTCTGTTTCTGGGGCGACGAGGCGCGATCGGCCCGCGGCGCCGCGCCGCCGGTCCCGAAGCCGCCGCAGGCTCGTCCCTCGTCTTGGGCCGCGCTCCCTCGTCGGGCGATCTTTTCATCGCCTCGAGAATGGCGGTCCAATTGCTGGTTCCCCAGACCAGTCCGGCGCCGGCGAACGTCTCGCAGCACTTCACGAGAGCCGCCGACAAAACCCGGCCGATCGGACGCGACAGCGAAGCGGCCCCCTGTCTCATGGCCGACCCTCCGAAACGCAACCGCATTCATTTTGCGGACCAAATTCGGCCCGTGCTATCAATGCTAGCGCGCATTTCGGGAATCGACGCTAAAAAAGTCTCATAAAATACTAAGTACGAATGCTTAACTCGGACGGACGGCGGGGGGCGAGGCGGGCCACGCGCGCAGCAGGCAGGAAAGAGAGAACGCCCTCATCGCGCCTCGACCAAGGGCTCGGCGTCCTGCCAGTCCAGCGTCACGACCCGGCCGTGCTCGACCGCCAGCGCGAGCCGCCCGCCTTTGAGCTGGAGGGCCTTGCCGCCGAAAATCGCGCGCCGCCAGCCGCGCAGCGCGGAGACGTCGGCGGCGTCGTCCGCGGCGATGGCTTCGAGATCGTCGACTGTCGCGATCATCTTGGCCGCGACGCCGGTTTCCTCCGACACCTGGCGCAGCAGCACCTTCAAGAGCTCCACCGTCGCGCCGTTGCCGTTGCGGCGCTCGCGCTCGACGAAGGGCAGGGTGGCCGGATCGCGCGCGAGCCCGCGGGCCACCGCCGCCAAAATATCGGCGCCGGCGCGCGGCTTCTCCGAGCGCGGAAAGACACGCAGGTTCTGCAGCGTTTCCACGCTTGTCGGCGCGGCCTGCGCGATCTCGATCAGCGCGTCGTCCTTGAGCACGCGCGAGCGCGGCACGTCGCGCGCCTGGGCCTCGCTCTCGCGCCAGGCGGCGAGCTCGATCAGCACGGCGAGATCGCGCGGCTTGCGCGCGCGGTGGCGCAGCCGCTCCCAGGCGTCATCGGGATGCTGCTCGTAGGTTGCGGGCGAGGTCAGCGTCTGCATCTCGTCGTCGAGCCATTCGAGCCGCTTCGAGCGCTCCAGCCGCCCGCGCAGATGCAGATAGATCTCGCGCAGATGCGTCACGTCGGCGATCGCGTAATTAACCTGCGCCTCGGAGAGCGGCCGGCGCGACCAGTCGGTGAAGCGCGACGACTTGTCGAGGTTCACGCGCGCGATCGCCTTGGCGAGCTCGACATAGGAGACCTGCTCGCCGAAGCCGCAGACCATGGCCGCGACCTGCGTGTCGAACAGGGGCTGCGGGATGAGCCGCGCGAGGCGCCAGATGATCTCCAAGTCCTGGCGCGCGGCGTGAAACACCTTGACCACGGCCTCATTGGCCATCAGCGCGAAAAAGGGCGAAAGATCGAGGCCTTGCGCGAGCGCGTCGACGGCCGCCGCCTCGCTCGGCCCCGCGAGCTGGATCACGCAAGCTTTTGGCCAGAAGGTGGTCTCGCGCAGGAACTCCGTGTCGACCGTCACGAATGGGTGCTCGGCGAGACGGTCGCACAGCGCAGCGAGTTGATCGGTGGTTGTTAGGAGACTCATGTGCAAATCGTTCTAAAACATTTTTTTGCGACGTAAAATCCCCTCTTGCGCCCGGCCCAAGCGTTACGCTCTAGCCATGATCCGGCGTGCTCTGTCTCACGCATGTCTCGGCTTATGAAAGTAAAGCAAGAGCAGGAAGGTCGCGAACAGCCCCGCCAAAAGCAGCAATATCAGCGTGGCGGTCTCGATCCAGGCGATGATCGGCACGCCCACGGCCAGCGCGCCCCCGACGACGCAGACCCGCCAGGAGCGAATTTGAAGCCCCCCCGAAAACGTGCCAAGCGCGAGTATCGTCAAGGTCATCAGCGCGCTCGCGTCGGCGTTCATCATCTGCTTCACCGAGCCGATCATTGCGAGATACATTGCGACCATCACGGCAAGCCAGTGAAACACCTCGATTCTGAGAAGCCGCCAGGGCGACTCTGCCGTTCCCGCCTCGCGCCAGCGCGCGTAAAGGCTGAGAAGCGCGAAGACCGGCGCGAGCACGATCCAATAGGTCGTCATCGCCTGTCGGGCGACGCTCGTCATGGCGACGCCGAGCAGCGCGAGCGCAAGCATGAGAATATAGGGCCAGTTGTGCACGAGAAACGTGAAGCGCGGGAGCGGCGGAGCCTTTGCCGTCGCCTGCGTCGCGTCTTGACCGTCCATGGCTTTTTCTCCGAGCTCAGGTCACGGGAGCGAAACTATGGCGCGCCCGCCGGCGTTCAACCGAAAGTCTCGCGACCGCGGGTGGACCGCGTCTCCAAGATCGCGTACATCCCGGCGCATGCGACAATATCTCGACCTCTCGCGCCGGGTCCTTCAGGACGGACAAAGACGCAGCGATCGCACCGGCACCGGCGCCCTGTCGATCTTCGGCGCGCAGATGCGCTTCGATCTTAGCAAAGGGTTTCCGCTCGTCACGACGAAGAAGCTGCACCTCAAATCGATCGTTCACGAGCTGCTGTGGTTTATTTCGGGCGACACCAATGTCGGCTATTTGCGCGAGCATGGCGTGACGATCTGGGACGAATGGGCGGATGAGACGGGCGATCTCGGTCCCGTCTACGGCAAGCAGTGGCGGTCATGGGCCGCGCCGGACGGGCGCTCGATCGACCAGATCGCCGAGGTCGTCGAGGCGATCAAGCGCGATCCGTTCTCGCGCCGGCATGTCGTCACCGCCTGGAACCCCACGGATCTCGACCGCATGGCGCTCGCCCCGTGCCACTGCCTGTTCCAGTTCCACGTCGAGGAGCGGAACGGGGCGAAGCGCCTGTCCTGCCAGCTCTATCAGCGCTCCGCCGACATGTTTCTGGGCGTGCCCTTCAACATTGCGAGCTATGCGCTGCTCACGCATCTCCTCGCGCGCGAGACCGGCTGCGTCGCCGGCGATTTTGTCCACACTTTCGGCGACGCGCATATCTATCTCAATCACGTGGAGCAGGTGAAAGAGCAGCTCTCGCGCGAGCCGAGGCCTTTGCCGCGCTTGAGGCTCGCGCCGGGAAGCCTGTTCTCGACGCGCTACGAGGACATTGCGATCGAAGGCTACGACCCCTGGCCGGCGATCGCCGCGCCGATCGCGGTGTAGCGCAAGCCGAGGCCCTCCTCTCCGGGGAGGCTTCTTCGCCACAGGTCTTCGACCCGCGGCCACGCGCTCGTCGCCATAGCCTCGCCTGGCCCATAAGCCCGACGCCAGGACGAGGCTTCGCGCGCTGCGCTGAAGCGCCTTCCGCAGCAGCTGCGCAGCGGTCCTGCCCGCGATGATTCAAACAGGGTTAACGAAACGCGCAAAGATCGGCCGCGCAGGGCGCCGTGGCGCGCCGCAAGCGAGCAAAGCACTTAAACGCCCCCCGCTGGAGCTTTCGAAGCTGCGACGCGCAGTGTTGGCTTTGAAGCGCGCGCGGCTCGTCGGCAAAGCGCGGGCTGGAATCGTGTACAATTAGCGGGATCAAATATTTAATACCTGAGCGCTACTGCTGCCTTAGCCTGAAGTTGAGTAAGCGGCAGGGCGCGAGTGGCTTTCGACTGGTTCAAGCACGCGACAAAGGCGCGCGGATTGAAATCCACGTGTCGACGGCTTGCGCTCGCCCTCGAGGCGAGCTCGCCGCCCACGCGAGATCTCGCGTCCTATCGTGCGATCATCACCTCCCTGTTCGCTTCTCCGGAAGCGCTGATTCCGGGCGTCCTCACCTGCTGGCTCACGCCCTATATCTGCTGGCGGGAGACCGGGGACGACCGCTTCGCGGTCCTTTTCGGGCTCGCGGTCTTCATCGGCCTTTTGCGCATCGGCTCGCTTTACCGCTATCGACGGCTTAGCCACAGTCAGGACGACAGGAGAACGACCCGGCGCTGGGACCGCCAGTTCATCCTCGGCGCGACGCTCATGAGCCTCGTCTCGGGGATCAACGGTTATCTTCTGTTCACGCAGAGCGCGAACTTCTCGGCGCAGATTCTCGTCATCACCGTGAACATGGGAATCGGCTCGGGCTATATCGCGCGCAATGCGGCGCGGCCGCTCTTCGCGTTGCTGCAGTTGTTCCTTTTTCTCGCCCCGATCGCTGCGGCGCTGGTCACGTCGCCCGCGCCTTACTATGTCTGGACGGGATGGCTGCTGTGCCTGTACATCCTCGTCAACGTTTCGATCGTCTTTCAAATTCACCGCCAGATCGTGCGCATGGCCACGGCGCGCAAGACAGCCGACTGGCTCTCGGCGCAACTTCAGCGCCAGAACCAGACGATGGAAACCGCTCTGGACACCATGCCGCACGGCGCCGCGATGTTTGACGCCAACCTGCGTCTCGCCGTCGCCAACGCGCGCCACTTCGCGCTTTTCGGGACGCCGCCCGATCTCGAGAACCTGACCTTTCCCGCCATGCAGATGCATCTGCTGCGGGTAGGCGTCATCTCGAGCGAGTCGGCGCGCAAGCTTGGCGAGGCCTACCGGGCGAGCTTCGAAAAGCGCGCGGCGACGCAGGTCGAGCTGGCGACGAACGCCGGCGCGCATCTCATCGTGCACTTCCATCCGTCTTCCGCCGACGGCATTCTGATGTTCACCGAGGACGCCACCGCGCGCAGGAAGGCCGAGGCGGAGGTCCACCGTCTCGCGCGTTACGACATGCTGACGGGCTTGCCGAACCGCCATGAGTTCAGCCGCCGCCTCGCGCAGGCCTTCGAGGAGCTCGGCCGCGGCGGTCCGGCTTTCGCGCTGCTCTATCTCGATCTTGACGGCTTCAAGCGCGTCAACGACACGCTCGGCCATGACGCCGGAGACCGGCTCCTTGTCGAAGTCTCGCAGCGCTTGAAGCGCGAGAAGTCGCCGGAGACGATGATCTGCCGCCTCGGCGGCGATGAATTTGCGGCCTTCTGCCCGCTCGAGCGCGCGGCGGCGATCAAGCTCGCCCATGAAATCGCCGCGAGCTTGCAGGACCCGTTTCTGATTGGAACCGCGGTCAGCCGCGTCGGCGTCAGCATCGGCGTCGCCTTCGCGCCCGAGCACGGCGCAAACGCCGAAGAGCTGCTGCGTCACGCCGACATCGCGCTCTATCGCGCCAAGGCCGAGGGGCGCGGCGCGGCGCTCGTCTATGACGACGCCATGGCCGAACAGCTGACCGAGCGCCTGAGCTTGGAGGCCGACTTCACGGCGGCGCTCGCGGCCGACGCCTTCGAGCTGCATTTCCAGCCGATCGTCGACCTTTCGAGCGGAGCGGTGGTCTCCTTCGAGGCCCTCGCGCGCTGGCGGCACCCCACGCGCGGCCTTGTGTCGCCAAGCGTGTTCATCCCCATCGCCGAGCAGAACGGCTCCATCGACAGGCTCGGCAGCTTCGCGATCCGCAAGGCCTGCGCGATCGCCTCCGAGTGGGACCCTTCGACCAGCGTCAGCGTGAACGTCTCGGTGCTGCAGTTCCGCAACCCCGATCGGCTCGTCGATTGCGTGAGGAGCTCTCTCGCCGCGCATGGCCTCGCGCCGCAGCGGCTGGTGCTGGAGATCACCGAAAGCCTGTTCATCGAGGAATTCGAGGAGACCATCAACACGATCCAGCGGCTGAAGGAGATCGGCGTGCTTTTCGCGCTCGACGACTTCGGCGTCGGCTATTCGTCGCTGTCGCTCTTGAGCCGGCTGCCGTTCTCGATCGTGAAGATCGACCAGTCGCTGACGAAAGACGTGGCCACAAACACCACCTCCTACGCCATCGTCGAAGCGGTGTGCGCGCTGGCGAAGCGCATAGGCCTCACAGTCGTCGTCGAAGGCGTCGAGACGTGCGAGCAGCAGGTCGCAGTGCGCTTGACCGGCGCCGATCGCGGGCAGGGCTGGCTGTATGGCCGGGCCGAGCCGGCGACGGCGCTGCCGCACGCCGCAATAAAAGCATCGGCGGCGTGAGCATGGATTCGTTTGAGATCGTTCGTTAGGCGCTGCGAGGCGGCGGCTAGTGGTCCGCTTCGATCAAGCTGAACCCTTTTAGCTTGCGGGCCTGGAGGCCCGCATCGTGGCGCGCAAATTCGACGAGGCGGGCTGCTAGTTCTTGTCGTCCCCTTGCGGAGAAGCGGGGGCCTGCGGCCCGGCGGAGCGCGGCGGCGGCGCGGCGGGCTTCCGGATAGGCGCGATCTTCACATTGGTGTGGCCGTGGCCGGGCCGAGCCACATTCGAGGGGGGCGAGATCGCCGGCGGCGGCGCCTCTTGCGCATGCGCCTGCGCGCCGCCGGCCAGGGTCAGTATCAGCGCGCATTGGGACAGCTTAAATCTTGCGCCGCGCATTTCCGCCTCCGCCGACTTCCGCTACTCCTGCGCCGCCGGCGCCGGGACGGCGGACTTCGGGCCGCCTCGAGTCACCCCGACCTTGGCCGGACGCAGCACGCGCTCGCCGATGGCGTAGCCGGGCTCGACGACCTGGGCGATGGTGCCGGCGGGCTGGCTCTCGTCGGGAATCTCGAACAGCGCCTCGTGCTGGTTGGGATCGAAACGCGCGCCCAAAGCCTCCATCTTCTTGACGCCGAAACGGGCGAGCCTCGAGACGAAGTCGCGCTCGGTAAGCTCGACGCCCTCGAGCAGCGCAAGCACATGCGGCTCGGCGGCCTCGCGCGCCGCAGCGGGAAAGGCTTCGAGCGCGCGGCGCAGATTGTCGGCGAGCGCCAGCGCCTCGCGGGCGAAATTGGCCATGCCGTAGGCGCGGGCGTCGGCGACCTCGCGCTCGGTGCGGCGGCGCAAATTCTCCATTTCGGCGAGCGCGCGCAGCAGCCGATCCTTCATCTCGGCGTTGTCCGCGCGAAGCGCCGCAAGCTCGGCGGCCTGGGGCGCGGGCGCCGTCTCCGCTGGGGGGCTCTCCGACGCGGCGTCGGGTTGCGGCGGTGTGTCGCTATTGTTCTGCTCGCTCATGACTGCTTCCGGAAATGACGGTCGGACCGCATATCAGGGCTTCGGCGGGAGAAATCAAGCCGGAGCCGGTCCAAACGCCTATATCATTGAAATAACGCTGCAACTATTTACGCTCGCGCGAGCTTTATCCGGGCGCCGACACCGACGCCGCAGACCTCCGCCTTGGCGAAATCTCGCGCCATGCTGCATGAGGCGCGCCACCGCCAAGCTCGATGCTCCGATCGGCGCCGCGCCGATCTTCCCGTCTTCCCGCGCCGCGGACGCCGACCCGGTCGAAAACGTCTGGCGACCCTTGGCCGGAACCGGCTATCCATCCGCACCTCAGCCGGACCTCAGATCCGCCGGCGTGAGACGCCGCGGCCTGTCTTCAGCTGCGCCCGGAACCGGACCCCAGGATAGAAACCCAAGTGTTCGGGTCCTCCTGCGACTGGCGCTTTATGAAGCGGTAGCCCGTCGCTTCCCAAGGACGAATTTCATCCGTCAAGTTGTCGAGAATGAAGTCGCCCATGTTCGTCACCACGGTAAGGATCGCGTGTCCCGCGTTATTCTTGTCTCTTACGATGGTCATGAGGAGAGCCTGACGCGGAAAGCCGATGTCGATAAGCAGCTTGCGCTTTTGCAGAGCATAGATTTTGCAGTCACCCTTGCCGTCGACCGGGTAATCCCAATGATCCGTGATCGTGCCCCAATGGTCGAGATTGGACATCGGCTCGATTGAAGCGTTGACCTCCCTGTTGATTCCATCAAGAGCAGCCCAGATCGCGCGCGTCAGCTTGATGTTCTGCGCTTCGAGCGAAGGCTGGTTGCACTCTTGCGGCTGACGCCCGCAGAAATCGATCCACCCGTAGGGAATCGAGGTCGGCTCGCCGACGAGCGCGAAGGTCGACCTTGGCTCGCTCGCCCTCGCCGAGCTCAGCGGCGGACAAAGCTCGAGGCTGAGCAGAATTAGGCCTATCACGCTGACAGCGCGCGCAACTCCAACAGACATTCGCGGACTCGCCGGTAGAGGAACGCGTCGGCCGTTCCTGCTTTGACTTTGCGAGTTAGGATGCCTGCGGCAATTTGCGCACGCGCCAATTCAAAAGCTAAAATTTTAAGCGAAACGCCATTTGTGGAGACGCCTGCGCCTCAAGATGAATGACTGGTAGCCGGCGGGAGCCTGCTCCGGCGCCATCGCCCTAAGCGGCAAGCCGATCGAAAGCCGAGGTCGAATATGACGCGCTCGCTCCGGAATTCGGGATTGCGGCCGAGCTTCTCAGGGCGCGGCTGCGAGCAGGCCTCTCCCTGGCCGAATTGGCGGAACGGATGGGCGCCAGCGAGTCCGCGGTCGCCCGCCTGGAGAGCGGCCAAACCCCTCCGAGCGCCGAGACGATCTCGCGCTGTCGTCTCCACATGCGGCTCTCGGCGGCTTGAGGCGCGAGCCCTTGGCGACGCTCCCGTGCATGAATGCAAGTTGGCGCGCCCAAGGGGATTCGAACCCCTGTTTTCGCCGTGAAAGGGCGACGTCCTAGGCCTCTAGACGATGGGCGCTCGTTCTCGCGGCGGCTCCCGTCGCAAGGCCCGCGATCTATAGAGGCGGCGCGCCGCGCTGACAAGAGTCTTCCCACGCGAATTGCGCTCGCGCGGGCAAATGCCCTAAAGCCCTCCCCATGCTCACCATCAGCGGCCTGACCTACCGGCTCGGCGACCGGCTCCTCTTCGACGACGCCTCCGTCGCACTGCCGGGGCGCTCGCGCGCCGGATTCGTCGGGCGCAACGGCGCTGGAAAAACCACGCTGTTCCGACTCATCGCCGGCGAGATCGCGCCGGAGGCCGGAACCATCTCCGTCCCCGCCCGCGCGCGTCTCGGCCGCGTCGAGCAGGAGGCGCCGGGAGGGCCGAACGCCCTCGTCGATTTCGTGCTCGCCGCCGATCTCGAGCGCGCGGGGCTCATCGAGCGCTCGCACACCGAGACCGACCCCCACGAGATCGCCGAAATCCAGACGCGTCTCGCCGACATCGACGCCCATTCGGCGCCCGCCCGCGCCGCGACGATTCTCCATGGCCTCGGATTCGATGCGCAGGCGCAACAGCGGCCGCTCGCGGAATTCTCGGGCGGCTGGCGCATGCGCGTCGCGCTCGCCGCCGTGCTTTTCGCGCAGCCCGACCTGCTGCTGCTCGACGAGCCCACAAACTATCTCGATCTCGAAGGGACGCTCTGGCTCGTCGATTATCTCGCCAAATATCCCGCGAGCGCGATCGTCATCAGCCACGACCGCGACCTGCTCGACGCCATGGCCACGCACATCATGCATCTCGACCAGGGCAAGCTTCAGCTCTATCGCGGCGACTACTCGTCCTTCGAGAAACAGCGCCGCGAGGCGGTTGAGCTCGCGCTCAAAGCTACGAAGAAGCAAGAGGAGCAGCGGAAGCACTTGCAATCCTTCGTCGATCGGTTCCGCGCCAAGGCGACCAAGGCGCGCCAGGCGCAGTCGCGTTTAAAGCTTCTCGCCAAGATGGAGAGCGTCGCGCCGATCGTCGATCAGGAGGTTCTGCCGATCGTGCTGCCCTCGCCGGAAAAACCGCTGTCGCCGCCCATCATCGCGCTGGAGAACGCAAGCGTCGGCTATGTCGACCGCGTGGTGCTGTCCCGGCTGTCGCTCAGCCTGTCGGAGGACGACCGCATCGGCCTCCTCGGCGCGAACGGCAGGGGCAAATCGACCTTCGCCAAACTCCTCGGCGGCCGTCTCCAGCCTTGCGCCGGCAAGGCCGTTCGCGCGGGAAAGCTCGAGGCGGGGTTTTTCGCGCAGCACCAGATCGACGAGTTGAACCTCGACGACACCCCCTATCTCGTGTTCTCAAGGCTTATGCCCGATGCGCCGCAGGCCAAGGTCCGCGCGGCGGCCGCGCGCTGCGGCTTTCCGGGCGCCAAGGCCGACACCAAGGTCGAGAAGCTCTCGGGCGGCGAGAAGGCGCGGCTCCTGCTCGGCGTGGCTTCGTTCAACGGCCCGCATCTGCTGATTCTCGACGAGCCGACAAACCATCTCGACATCGACTCGCGCGCCGCGCTGATCAACGCGATCAACGACTATGAAGGCGCGGTGGTCTTGGTCTCGCACGACCGCTATCTGCTCGAGGCCTGCGCCGACCAGCTCTGGCTCGTCGAGGACGGGCGCGTGCGGGTCTTCGACGGCGACATGGACGATTATGCGAGACGCGTCTTGCAGAGCTCAGATGACAGAGAACAGAGGACGGCGAGCGCCAAAGCTAAAATCGAATTGGCCGAAATTCCGTCATCCTCCATCCGTCCTCCGTCATCCGTCCTCCGCCGTCAGCTCGCGGCCGCGGAGGAGAAGGTCGAGAAGTTCACCGCGCTGCTCGCGCGTGTCGATGCGGCCCTCTCGGCGCCGGAAGCCTTCTCCCGCAACGCGCAGGAGGCGGGAAAGCTCGCGCAGCAGCGCGGCGAGCTGGCCAAGGCGCTCGCCGCCGCCGAGGAGCAATGGCTGGAGCTCGCCGCGCAGCAGGACGGGTGAAGCCGGCGGCCTGCTGCTGGCCTGCTTCATCCAGATTGGCGGGCGAGACGCCCGCCCGCCGCGGAGGGCGCGCGTCCCGCGCGCCAAAGACACTACGCGCCGGAGCAGCATCCCCCCGTGCGGCCATGCGCTCTCTCCTCCTGAATCGGCGGGCAGGGGACATCGCCGTAAGAGCAGAAGACGCAGCAGTCGCCAGCCTTCGGCTTCAGCAGCGCCCCGCAGCCTTTGCATTCGTAAAGGAACTGACAGGCGTCAGTCGGCATCGTCTCGGCGGATCGATGACCGCAGGACGGACAAGCGATAGTCGAAACGAGCTTCATTCATCGCCACCGAAAGAGATTGAGCAGCATGGGGTCGATATGGCCCCAGCTCGCCGCGGCCAGCGCCATCGCCGAGGCGCAAAGCAGCAGCGTCAGCGTCGCGCGCGAGCGCCGGGGCGAGGCGCAGCCTGCTTCACAAGCGCACGTAGCGGGACGTTTGAACAGCCAAGCGCCCCATCCCGCAGCAACCGCGAGGGCGCTCGCGGAAAAGAGCGGAATGCGCCATGCGGCGATCGCCTCCAGTCCGCCGAGCACGCCGGCGCCCGCCCCGAGCGCGGCAAGCCCGAGCGGGATGACGCAGCAGGAAGAAGCGACAATTGCCCCGAGGCCGGCGGCCAGGCCCAGGGCGGCGAACCACTTCGGCGACGCTCGCGCCGCAGGAGGAATTGGGGCGGCTGGCGTCGTTCGGCTTGCGGCGTCGTTGACGGTCATGGCTGGCCCTCCCTTCAGGACCGGGCTATTCTGCATCCCGTAGCGGCTACGGGCGCAAGAGAAAAATCCATGGGCTCTCTCACCATTGGACGGCTGGCGGCGGCGGCGGGCGTCAATCTCGAGACCGTGCGCTATTACGAGCGCATCAACCTCATGCCCTCGCCCGCAAGGACGGCGAGCGGGCGCCGCGTCTATGGGTCAGGCGATGTGCGGCGGCTGGCCTTCATCCGCCGCGCCCGCGAGCTTGGCTTCGGCATCGAGCGCATCCGAGCCCTTTTGGCCCTTGCCGAGCCTTCCCGCGGCTCCTGCGCCGAGGTGAGGAAGATTGCGCGGACGCATCTCGACGAGGTGAGGGCGAAGCTCGCCGACCTCGCCAAGCTCGAGGCTATTCTCGCCGAGACGATCTCCCGATGTTCAGCCGACCCCGCCCCCTCATGCCCTGTGCTCGACATGCTGGCGACGCCGGAGCGCGCCCAGGCGAGAAACGCGGGGACGGCGCAAGGATTTGGCGGAAGAGCCCAGGGCTAGGGCAAGGCGGAGCTTGCCTTCCGGGTCTTAGCCGTTCTAAGTCTGAAGCGTCGGAGCGAGGCGCAAGTCGGCCGGCGCCCCAGTGAAGAGGCGGGCCGAGCGCTCCAATCTCTTAGGAGAACCCTGCGACATGGCGGATCGCTCCGCGCGGCCCCCCGAGCTTTCCCTGAGCGAGGCCACGCTCGAGGACAAATACGACCTCGGCAAGACGCGCGTGCTCATGACCGGCACGCAGGCCGTGGTGCGCCTGCTGCTCATGCAGAGCGCGCGGGATCGCGCGCGCGGGCTCGACACCGCCGGCTTCGTCACGGGTTATCGGGGCTCGCCGCTCGGCGGCGTCGACGCCCAGATGCATCGCGCCAAGCCCTATTTCGACCAGGCGAGCATCCTGTTCATGCCCGGCCTCAACGAGGACTTGGCCGCGACCGCAATTTGGGGCGCCCAGCAGGCCGAGATGCGCGGCGAGGGCAAATATGACGGGGTGTTCTCGCTTTGGTACGGCAAGGGGCCGGGCGTCGATCGCAGCGGCGATGCGCTGCGCCATGTCAATCTCGCCGGGTCCTCGCGCCATGGCGGGGTGCTCGCGCTCATGGGCGACGACCACACCGCCGAATCCTCCACAACCGCGCATCAGTCCGAATATCATTTCGTCGACGTGATGATGCCGATCCTGGCGCCCGCCGGCGTGCAGGAGATTTTGGACTACGGCCTCTACGGCTTCGCGCTCTCGCGCTACGCGGGCGTCTGGGTCGGCCTGAAATGCGTGAAGGACACCGTGGAGTCCACGGCCTCAGTCGACGGCTCGCTCAATCGCATCGAGATCGCGACGCCGACAGATTTCGACATGCCCGCCGGCGGGCTGAACATCCGCCCCGCCGATCCCGTGCTCGTGCAGGAAGCCCGGCTGCAGGAGAGCAAGCTTGCGGCCTCGCTCGCCTTCATTCGCGCAAACCGCCTCAACCGGCTGATCACGACCGGCGGCGCTGCGCCCAAGATCGGAATCGCGACCGCGGGCAAGTCCTATCTCGACGTGCGCCAGGCCTTCGACGATCTCGGCCTTGATGAAGAAAAGGCCGACGCGCTGGGCGTGCGCCTCTATAAGGTCGGCTGCGCCTGGCCGCTGGAGCCGCAGGGCTTGAGCGAATTCGCGCAGGGGCTCGATCTCATCATCGTGGTCGAGGAGAAGCGCTCGCTGATCGAGAACCAGCTGCGCGAGCTACTCTACGGCGCGCCGCACCAGCCGATCTGCATCGGCAAGAAGGACGAGAGCGGAAACTGGCTGTTCCCGGTCAAGGGCGCGCTCGACGCCAAGGACATCGCGATCGCGATTGGCCGAAGACTGCTGAAATATCGTCATAGC
>DASPSI010000175.1:0-6039 GCA_035624015.1 Methylocystis sp. | reverse complement strand
AACCAAGAGCAACAGGATCGCGAAATGGACCAGCTTACCCTGATCTCGTAGTCCCATCCCAAAAGTAGCAGAGTCCTTTAAAACCGCTTTTAGCGGTTCCCCATCAAACCACCAGCTTAGCTGGTGGTTTCTGACTTATTGAGACGCCAGATGGTACGGTGCTCAGCTGGCCGCATTTTCGGGACGTTTTTGCGCATGCAGCACAGCCGCGCGGTCGTCGAAGGGTCAACTCGCGCCGTCGCGCTCCGAAAACGCGAGTCAACTCCGGGCCGCGTCCGGAGTGCAAGAAGGGCGCGTCAATGGCTACTTGGCACTGGTCTATCTACAACCCACCCGAAAAGCGGCTGCCGTATCTCGTCGTGCTGATCACGGGATCGCGGATCAAGAAAGTCGAATACGCAATCCCAGCAAAGACGGCAGATGAGGCCGAAGCTATTCTGAAGACAAAGATTGCGGAAGGGGCACCAAACGTTTTCAAGTCGCCGCTAATCGTACGTCTGGAGAAGAGAGGACGTGAACTTGAGGCGGCGACGGAGGTTGAGCAGCCAAATGCTTGCTCGTCAGGTGAGGATTGGAAAGGCTCCGCGAAAGGAAGTTAAGATTGAAAATTGCGGTGTATAGCCAGCATCTCATGAAGAAAGAATACGACTTCTCGAACGCGGAGCGGGGCAAATTCTTCCGTCCCGGCGCGCGGCTCGTGCCGCCAGTCCATCTCGAGCCCGACGTCCTCGACTTCTTCACGCAGCGCGCGAGCGCGCAGGGGCGTCTCCCTGGACGAGCGCGTCAACCGCCCGCTGAAGCGCGACATCCAGCAGATCGAAGCGGGGATCATCGCGCCCTGACGGGGCGATGTGTTATATAGCCGGACGAAAACGTTGGAGGCGCCAATGAGCGCGAAAGACACAGCTGTCATCGTTAAACACGACGAGATTCTGCACGGCCACCCGGCGTTCCGGGGAACGAGGCTCCAGGCCGAGATTCTGTTCGAGAACCTGGCCGACGGCTATTCGCTGGACGAGATCATCGAACAGTTCCCGACGCTCGACCGCGAGGAAGCGCGCCAAGCGCTGTTGCAGGCTTGTGAAGCGCTGAAGCGAAGCGCGCCGGACGTGACGCGCGACGAGGAGGCGCCGCGTGCGGGTGTTCTTTGACGAGAACATGCCGCGCCAGTTCGGCAAATTGTTGGAGCCTCACGAAGTCTCCAACGTGGAACGCATGGGGTGGAAGGGTAAGAAGAACGGCGAGCTCCTGAGGCTGGTCGAGGAACGCTTCGATGTCATGATGACATCCGACCAAGCGCTGGCGTTTCAGACCAATTTCGTCGGCCGCAACCTGTCCCTCATCGTGTTGCCCACCCAGAGGCTCATTCTGCTTCGGGCAAACGCCATCGCCGTTCGCGTCACTTTGGACGAGTTGAGCGCCTTCGACCATCACGCGATCATTACGATCGACTGGCGCGGCCGACGTAAAATGCGCCGCCTGGATCAACCCGGGGAGTTTGAAATCGAGTTGACGCAAGTAGCCGCTTTCCCATCGCGATAGCGGAGACACAAAGGCCACCCGTATGAAAAACCCGCCCCATCCCGGGCGTCTCATCAGGGACGATATCGAGGCGTTCGGCTTTTCGGTGGCGGAGGCCGCCGAAAGCTCGGCGTCACGAGACAGCAACTTTATCGCGTGATCAACGGCCAGCACGGCGTCACGCCGGAAATGGCCGTACGCCTCGAGATCGCGCTGGGCGGCTCCGCCGACTTTTGGCTGCGCATGCAGATGGACCACGATCTCGCGCAAGTGCGGCTGCATCCCGAGAAGATCAAGGCGACGCCTCTGGAGCCGAAGAATGCGTAAGAAGTCGCAGCGCGCATGGCTAGCCGCCCTCGGCGCTCCCGCCCTTGCGCCGTTGGCCTCAGCCTGAAATATGCTGCTCCGCATGAAAAGCCGAAAAGCTGATGAAGGCCCGAGCCCAGCCCTCTCCCCGCAAGCGGGGAGAGGGGGCAGGCCCCTGCGGCCGAGGCGCGGCAGGCCATGACCCATCTGCTGCTGTTTCTCGTGACTCTCTGGGCCGGGGCGCAGAATGCGCTCGCCGGCGGCGGCTCCTTTCTCACCCTGCCCATGCTGATGTTGACCGGCATGGACGCGCGCGCCGCCAACATCACGAGCTGTGTCGGACTCTTCCCCGCCCAGATCGCCATCGCGCTCGCCGGACGCTCTCTCGCTGCGGGCGTCTCTGGACTGTCGCTGCGCTTGCTCACGCTCGTCAGCATGGTCGGCGGCGCCATCGGCGCGGGCGTGCTGCTCGTGACGCCCGCGGACTTCTTCGCCCGCCTCGTGCCCTGGCTCGTGCTGTTCGCGACCGCGATCTTCGCTTGGGGCGGGTTCTTCCGCAAAGCGGAAACCAAAGGCCACATCGGCCCCGTGACGGCCGGCGTCGCGCAATTCCTGATCTCGATCTATGGCGGCTATTTCGGCGGCGGCATCGGCTTTCTGATGGTCGCGGCGCTGACTCTCGCCGGCGAGAAAGTGCGCGCGGCGAGCGCCACCAAGAACGTGCTCGCCGCCGTCATGAACGCCTCGGCCGTGCTGATCTTTCTGTTCTCGCTCGATCTGCACTGGCGGGAGGCGGCCACGACCACGGTCGGCGCGACGCTGGGGGGGCTCTATGGCGCGAGATTGCTGCACAGTCTCGACGAAAATCTGCTGCGCGTCTTCGTCGTGCTGATCGGCGCGGCGCTGACGATCGGCCTGTTCTGGAGGGCCGCCTGACATGGCCAAGCCGCGCGCCGTCTTCGTGTGCCAAAACTGCGGCCAGGTCGGCAATCGCTGGCAGGGCCGCTGCGACGGCTGCGGCGAGTGGAACACCATCGTCGAGGAGACCTCCGGTCCGCCCACGGCCATCCGCGCCTCGCGCGGGCGCCTCTTCGAGCTCGAAGGACTGGAAGGGGCGGGGCCTTCCGCGCCGCGCGTCTCGACCGGCATCGGCGAATTCGACCGCGTGCTCGGCGGCGGCTTCGTGCAGGGCTCGGCGACGCTGCTCGGCGGCGAGCCCGGCATCGGCAAATCGACGCTGCTGATCCAGGCCTGCGCCGCGCTCGCCCAGCGCGGCGCGCGCGTGATCTACATCTCGGGCGAGGAGGCCATGGCGCAGGTGCGGTTGCGCGCGGCTCGGCTCGGCCTCGCCAAGGCGCCGGTGGAGCTCGCCAGCGCGACGCAGGTCGAGGACATCGTCGCCACCTGCGCCGCGGGGCGGCGCCCCGCGCTGGTCGTCATCGACTCGATCCAGACCATGCACAGCGAAACCGCCGACTCCGCGCCCGGCACCGTGACGCAGGTCCGAGCCAGCGCGCAGGCGCTGCTGCGCCACGCCAAGTCCAGCGGCTCCGCGGTGATTCTCGTCGGCCATGTGACGAAGGACGGCCTCGTCGCCGGTCCGCGCGTCGTCGAGCACATGGTCGACGCCGTGCTCTCCTTCGAGGGCGACGGCGCGCATCACTTCCGCATGCTGCGCGCCTCGAAGAACAGATTCGGCGCGACCGGCGAGATCGGCGTGTTCGAGATGACCGGGCTCGGGCTGGCGGAGGTGCCAAATCCTTCCGCGCTGTTTCTTGCCGGGCGGGACGCCGCGGCGCCGGGCGCCGCCGTGCTCGCCGGCATGGAAGGGCAGCGGCCCATGCTCATCGAGATTCAGGCGCTCGTCGCGCCGACCTCGCTCGGCACGCCGCGGCGCGCCGTGGTCGGCTTCGACCCGGCGCGGCTGTCGATGATCCTGGCCGTGCTGGAAGCGCATGGTGGGCTCAAGCTCGGAGCGCACGACGTCTATCTGAACGTCGCCGGGGGCCTGCGCGCCGATGAGCCGGCGGCGGATCTCGCGGCGGCGGCGGCGCTCGTGTCCTCGCTGACGGGCGCGCCGCTGCCGCCAACGCAGGTCTATTTCGGCGAGATCGGCCTCTCCGGCGCGGTGCGGCCGGTGATCCACTGCGGGCCGCGGCTCAAGGAGGCGGGCAAGCTCGGATTCCGTCACGCCGTGCTGTCGCAATTGCAGCAGATCAACGACGAGGACAAGGCGGCTGGCGTCGCGCTGCGGCCGACCGGCGACGTGGGCGCGCTCGTCGCCGAGATCGCGCGCGCGGCGGCGCGGCGGCGTGGGGAGCGGCCTGGCTAAGTCATTGGCGATACAGCGATTTCTGGTCGGACAAGATAAGGCGGAGGAACTCCCCAGTCTCGCCCGGACGAGAGGCTTAATGCCGGCTTTCGGACCTTATATGATAGGCCCCGTCGTCCGCGCGAACAAAGGTCTCGTCGACCTGCGGATGGCGAACGGGGTCGCCCGAATTGTCCACCACGAGATTCTGCTCCGAAACATAAGCTATATACTCGGTCTCGGCATTCTCCGCGTATAGATGATAGAAGGGCTGGTCCTTATTCGGACGAACCTCCTCTGGGATCGACAGCCACCATTCTTCCGTGTTCGCGAACTCCGGATCGACATCGTAGATCACGCCGCGAAACGGATAGCGGCGATGCTTGACCACCTGACCGATCGCGAATTTGGCGCAGCTTTGCCTTGTCATTTCTGATCGCCGTCCTGTCCGCGTTGTCCCTTTAGGGATTGGTAACGCGACGCGTTGCGGTCGTCAACGGACGGCTCACGGGCCTTTGCGTGAGGCCGGCGCGCATAATCGCGTCGCGCCCGGCTTCCAGAGCGCGTCGCCGCGCTCGCGGTTGACATAGCGCGACGCAACGAAAAGAAGGTCCGAAAGGCGATTGACGTAACGTAGCGCCGGCGCCGCGACGCTTTCCCCCGGCGCATTCGCGAGCGCGACCATGACCCGCTCCGCTCTGCGGCCGATCGCGCGCGCCAAATGCAAGTGCGCCGCGGCGGGCGCCCCGCCCGGCAACACGAAAGACTTCAGGGGGGGCACCGCCGCGTTGAGCTGGTCGATCTCGCGCTCGAGCCGCTCGACCTGAGCATCGACGATGCAGAGGCGTCCTTCCGGCTGCTCCAGGGGCGTGGACGGGTTGAGCGGCGTCGCGAGCTCGGCGCCGAGATCGAACAGATCCTGCTGGATGGCCTCGAGCATCGAATCGAGCAGGCGGTCGTGCGGCTCAAGCGAAATCCTGGCGACGCCCACGGCGGCGTTGGTCTCGTCGATCGCGCCATAGGCCTCGACGCGCAGGTCGTCCTTTCGCCGGCGGGCTCCGGTCGCGAGCGAGGTCTCGCCGGCGTCGCCGCCGCGCGTGTATATTCTGTCGAGACGGACCATGAGCCGCTCCGGATAAAGGTTAGCGACGAAAGAAGAGGATCGCTACGATGATGACGACGGCGAGGAGCTGCAGGCCGACGCGCCAGCGCATGAGGTTTTGTGATTTCTCGGGGCTGCCGCCGCGCATCATGTTGGCGACGCCGAGGATCAGCACGAGCGCCACCGCCGCCACGGCGGCGAGCAGCAGAATATTCGGGAATTGCGCCATAGGCCCATTTCGCCTTTCGCCAAATGCTTCGACGAAACCAGATAATGATCAAAACCGATCGAGGCAAGCGCGCCGCCCCGTCGTTGCGCGGGGCGGCGAAGAGCGGGTCAGCGGCGGGCGTTCTGCATCTGCGTCAGGACGTCGTGAAGGCGCGCCTTGACGGTCCGCCAGTTGGGCGGCGGCAGCTTCTCCTCGCGGCAGCGCCGCGCGATCTCTTGCACCAATTCGCTGAACTTCGGACGTAGCGGCCGCAGATAGAAAGTGCGAATGGCCTCGGCGATCAGGAACTCGCGCTGCGGATCGAGGACGCGCGCGCCTTTGGGACGTCCGACCGGACGCGTCGACGGCGCGATGACCGCGCCGCAGCTGCGAAAGGTCTTGATCATGCGGTAGGCGGTGGCCCTGCTCACGCCGAGGTCCTTCTTGAGCTCCTCGATGACCTCTTGCGAAAGCTTGCCCTCGACGCGTCCGAGCAAGGCGCGGACGGCCGCCTCGCGCTTCTGCTGAACCTGCGCGCGCGAATTGTTCAAGCTGGGGCTGGCTTCGTTCATAGTGGCTGTGGCCTGATAC
>DASPSI010000147.1:0-11958 GCA_035624015.1 Methylocystis sp. | reverse complement strand
AATTGCCAAATTGGGCGTCAAGGATACGATTCGTCGAGAAGGCGGAACGCCAGCTGGGGCGAAAGCCGCAACCTGGCCGATGCGGACCGAAGCCGAAAGCCGAGAGAAATTAATACAATTGATATCATGTCACCGTAACCCTTTTGGATTACGGCGGCATGATGTCAATTGGAGATTTAACGATCGATCACAAGCAAGTGGTCAATTGGGCAATTAATATCCTGTCACCGCAACGGCCGAACACATAGATGACATTATCGCCGACCTCGATAGAGCATTGATGGCGGCGGTTCACAGGCCCTCCGACGCGGCTTGATTCATGAATCTCGCCAGCTCTTGCCTCGAGCGCCAATTCAGAAGGAGACGCACGAAATCGAATCTGCGCGCAGCACAGATTGCTGTTTGAAGCGCTTCTTGTATGCGGATCTGATGGCTTCGATCCTGGCGTCTGACGCGGCATCCCGCTCATACCAGATGAGCAACATGCGCGAGGGCTCCCGGACCGAACGCCGGGCGGCGTCCTTCCATTGACCATAGCCCTCGAAAACACTCAGGCCTTCAGGAAAACGCGGGCTGACCTCCTTGTTCAGGAAATTTGTCCAAGCGCGCCTGCCGACGGCGCCGCCTTTGAGCTGCGCGCCGAATAATAGCTCCAGTCTGGCCATCGGCCTCGAAGAGGCTGGGCAGCCGATTGCCTGCGCCCGGCTGGCTTGGGGCGCGAGGACATACAGGAGCAGAAGGATCGGACGCGCGAGGCGCTTCAATCTAAGGCCCGCCGGCAGAGCCGGCGGGGCTCTTTCTGGTAGGTTTAATCTCACGAAACCGTCCGTTGCTCTCAAACTTTACCGCGACGAATTTCGGCAAATCGTTGGAATTACGGTGACACCGTAATTCCTCTGGCCGGGGATCAAGCGGCCCCCCCGGCTATCCCAACGCGGGCCTCGGGCGCAATGTCGAGCCTGTCACGGCTTCCTGATCGGAGAGAGCCCCGAAAACGGATCGAACCGATAGTTCAGTCCGACTCGCACGACGTTCACTCCGACGTTGCGGCTATAATTGCCGCTCCAGCCCGAGCCGCCAGTCCCGCCGTCCGCTGCGAGGCTTGCGTAGAGATATTCGATCCTCGCCGTCCAATTCCGGTCAGGGAACACGAGCCACTCGGCGCCGCCCCCGGCCGTCCAGCCCGTGCGGGTGCTGCTGGAATTGAACGAGCTCACGTCGCCATAGGCAAATCCCGCCGTTCCGTAGACCAGAAGGGTGGGCGCGACGATGTAGCCCAGTCGGCCCCGCACCGTGCCGAGCCAGGAGAGGCCGAGATTGCCGCCGCTGCTGCCGACGAGAGGCGCGAGAAACCCTCCGGCCGGCGTGAACGGGCTGGGATAGAAGCCGGCGAAATTCTGCCGGCCGTCGACCGAAACGCTCGCCCCCTGAAAGTCGGTCTCGACTCCGACCAGGAAGCTTGGTCCGAGCTGATAATTATAGCCGATCTGGCCGCCGCCGATGAAGCCGCCCTGATTGCCGTTGGGAGTCGACCCTCCGCCAGGGAGCAGGAAGAAATTGCTCGCGCCGCCCCCGCCCGGCGCCGTCGCAAGAAGCGCATATCTAGGATCGGCATAAGGGAGATACACAGTGTCGCCGTTGCCGCTGAGCCACGTTCCGCCAAGGTTCACGCCGACATAATATCCGCTCCAGCTCGGCGGCGGCGGAGCGACCGGCGGAGGGGCTTTCGCTGAGGGAAGGTCGGCGGCGCGCGCCGAGCCAGCCGCCAGGATCGCCAATAAGGCGGCGTAAGCAAGACCCTTGTTCATGACGCAACCTCTCATTTTCCTATCGTCATAGTAGGATATAAAGACCCATCCGAGCTTCGAAAGCAAGCGACGGAGCGGGCGCGGTCGCTCTCCAATGCGCTTTGTGCGTGGTGTGTTGTACTTTAGCCACACCATCAGGCGCGCCGCCAGATCCGTTTTCGACGAAGCGAGACTGATATTTCCTATCTTTTACATAGATTTATGGCCATGGATGAGGCGGCCGGAGTCGATTTCCAAGTCAAGGCGGTCGATGATGCTCCACTCGGTTTTCGGGTAGCTTCTAAGACGAAGCAGACGCGGGGCCGCGCCGTCCGAGATGGCGACGCTGACGCGCCTGACGCCGCAGCCGCTTTTTTGGTTACGGCGCCAGTGGACATTGCTGCTGTAATCGGCTGGAAAGCGCGGAATAATGGGAAATCAATATCCTGTCACCGCAACCCGAAAAGGATGGAAGCGTCATTGCGAGCGAAGCGAAGCAATCCAGGGTCGCGGCTGAAACTTCCGACGTTGATCTCGGCGGCGAAAATTCCCAATATTGCTCGTGTAGCCCTGGATTGCTTCGCTTCGCTCGCAATGACGGCTTCCAATTTGATCGGAAATTGCTCTAATGCAAAAGATATGTCGTCAGCTCACCGATTCCCTTGCGATCGGAAGACGCGCTAAGCCGCCTACGCCGCGTCCTGCAAGGTCTCGTAGAAAAACCGCAGCACATGCGCGTCGCCGCTATCCTCGACGGGGATGTGCCAGAATTTCGAGTCCATGTTGGGGAAGCGCTCGAACGGCAGCTGAATCTGCGTGAGCTGGGCGTGGTTGCGCCGGCCCCGCATCATGGCGCCCTCGAGCATTCCGAGCAGGTCCGCATCGCATTCCGGCGCCTGGGCGACGGTGAGGGTGACGTTCCTAGCAACCGCCAACGACCGATCGAACGCTCGGTCGAAACTTACCGCCGCCATGATTCGCTCCAGGGGGGATCACACGTCGCTTTTGTCTCTTAGAACCTCAACTAGCGCAATGGTGAAATTAGGGCAGGCTTAAAATATTCCCCACAAGCGAAAAGACAGAGCCCTAGCGTCGCCTTGCGGCGCTAACCCCCCAACGCTCCTCGTAAATCATCTCCTCCACCGGCAGCCGCTCGGCCCAGCGCTTCACCTCGAGCTCGGGGCGGACGTAGCTTTGCTCGATAAAACCGACACATAAGTATGCGACGATCACGATCCTCTCGGGAATCTCGAGGATGGCTTTGACGTCGTCCGGGCGCAGGATGCTGACCCAGCCGACGCCCACGCCTTCGGCCCGCGCCGCGAGCCACAAGTTCTGCACCGCGCAGGCGGTGCTGAAGAGATCGGTGTCGGGTTGCTGGGTGCGGCCGAGCCCCGTGGGCCCGAAACGCGCGCGATCGCAAGTCACGCAGATGTTGAGCGGCGCGCGCAAGATCCCTTCGAGCTTGAGATTGCGATAGAGCGCGCGCTTTTCCTCAGTGATCTCCTGCTCCTCGGCGGCGGCGGCGCTTTTGAAGGCGGCCTGGATCCGCTTGCGCGTCTCAACGTCGCGGATCAGGATGAAGTTCCAGGGCTGCATGAGCCCGACCGAGGGGGCGTGATGCGCGGCGGCGATGAGGCGGCGGACGAGCGCGCGCGGGACCTCGCGGTCCAGGAATTCGCCGCGCACGTCGCGACGCTCGTAGATCGCGCGATAGACGGCGCCGCGCTCCGCCTGGGTGAAGGCGGCGGCGGGCTTGAGCTCGCTCTCAGACATCGCAAACGCCGAGCGCTTGCGCAAGACGCGCGAAATCCTGATGTGCGCCCGGCAGGCCGAAACGCAACCACTGCGGCCGCTCCGGGAAACGGCGCGTCAGAATTCCGCTTGCGCACAGGCGGTGGAACCAGGCTTCGGCCTTCTCGCTCTGCGCCAGCCGGAACAGCGGCGCGCCGCCGACAATCGAAAATCCCGCCCGCCGCAGCAACGCGTCGAGACGGCCGGCGGCGCCCTGCATGACCTTAGCGCTCTCGGCGAGCCACGCCGCGTCGGCGAGCGCCGCGGCGCCGACGGCGAGCGCCGGCCCGCTGACGCTCCAAGGCCCGAGCTCCATGCGCAGCCTCTCGGCAAGGGCGGCGTCGCAGAGCGCGAAGCCCAGTCGCAGGCCTGGCAGCCCGTAAGCCTTGCCGAAGGACCGCAGCACGACGAGCCTCGTCCCGGCGTCGGCCGCGACGCTCATCTGCGGCGAAAAATCCATGAAGGCCTCGTCGACGATCAGCACGCCGCCGGGCGCCATGCGCCGCGCAAGCTGCGTCAGCGCCTGGGGCAGGCAAAGGCGTCCATCGGGATTGTTGGGATTGACGACTATCGCGACGTCAGCGCCGGCGAGGTCGTCGAGGCTTTGCGCCTCGAAGGCGCGCGCGCCGGCGGCGCGCCAAGCGGCGGCGTGCTCGGCGTAGGCGAGGCCGAGCGTTGCGACGCGGCGGGCCAGAAACAGCCGCGGCAAGCATTTGATGAAGGCCTGCGACCCGGCGCCGGCGACGACCGCGACCTGCGGCGGCGTCCCATAGGCCGCGGCGGCGGCGGCCTCGGCGGCGGCGACGGCGCTCTCGTCCGGCAGCCGCGCGAAGGCCTCGGGCGCAATCGCGGGAATGGGATAGGCGCGCGGGCTGACGCCGGTCGAGAGATCGAGCCAGGGCGTCGGGGCGTCGGGAAAGCGCCGCCGCGCCGCGTCGAGGCCGCCGCCATGGACGATCCGCTCCGGGGGCGGGGACGCGACATAGCGCTCGGCGAGGCTCATCGCGCGATCTCCAGCAGGGCGTCGACATCGAGATGACGTTCGAGATGCGCGGCGAGGGCGTCGAGCGTCGCCTCGATCGCGGCCTCGTAGCGCAGCGCCGAGGGCGCGACGCCGAGCCGTCCGAGCAGCGCGGCGCGCGGAGCCTCCTCGGCGAAGAGGCCGTGCGCATAGACGCCTTCGACAAGGCCGTCGGCGGAGGCCGCGCCGTCGCAGCGGCCGTCTGCGAGCCGCAGCACGGGCCGGGCGCAGTCTGGACCCGCCGTCGCGCCCGCATGCATCTCATATCCCTTGAAGGGCGCGCCGCCGGCGACGACCTCGCCGCGGACCTCGCGCAGGGTCTTCCTTCCTTCGAGCACGGTCGTCACGTCCAGGAGCCCCAAGCCTTCGGTCTCGCCCGGCGGCCCCTCCAAGCCCAGCGGATCGGCGACGCTCTTGCCAAGCATCTGATACCCCCCGCAGATTCCGAGCACGCGGGCGCCGCGGCGCCGATGCGCAAGGAGATCAATATGCCAGCCCTCGGCGCGAAAGGCCATGAGATCGGCGATCGTCGCCTTCGAGCCGGGGAGGATCACCAGCGCGGCGTCGCCCGGCAGCGGCGTCCCCGGCCTGACGAATTCGACGGCTATTCCCGGCTCGGCCCTGAGCGGGTCGAGATCGTCGAAATTGGCGATGTTCGGCGGCGCGGGCACGGCGATCTTGACGCCCTGCCCCGCCCTGCCGGCGTGGCGCAAGGCGAGCGAGTCCTCCGCCGGCAGCCGCGCGGCCTCGGCGAAGAAGGGCGCAAGGCCGAGCGGCCGCCACCCGGTCCTCTTCGCAATCAGCGCGAGGCCCTCGGAGAAGAGCGACGGATCGCCGCGGAACTTGTTCACGATGAAGCCCTCGACCAGCGCGGCGTCGGCTTCGTCGAGGACCGCCCGGCAGCCGACGAGCTGCGGGAATATTCCGCCGCGGTCGATGTCGCCGATCAGCACGACCGGGGCGTCGACCGCTTGCGCGAAACCCATATTGGCGATGTCGCCCGCCCGCAGGTTGATTTCGGCGGCGCTGCCCGCGCCCTCGATGAGGACAATGTCCGCGCTCGCGCGCAAGCGCGAGAAGCTCTCCAGCACGCGCGGCAGCAGGGAGGGCTTCATCGCCTGATAGTCGCGGGCGGGCGCGGCGCAAAGGACCTCGCCCTGGACCACGATCTGAGAGCCCGCGGCCCCTTGCGGCTTCAACAGCACCGGGTTCATGTCGACGCTCGGCGCAAGCCTTGCAGCGCGGGCCTGCAGCGCCTGCGCGCGCCCGATCTCGCCACCCTCAAGCGTGACGGCGGCGTTGTTCGACATGTTCTGCGGCTTGAACGGCGCAGCCTTGAGCCCGCGGTTGGCGAAGGCGCGGGCGAGGCCGGCGACGATCAGCGACTTGCCGACGTCCGACCCCGTTCCCTGAAACATGAGGATCCGGCTCATGCCGCGCCGCCGACGAGAAAATTTATCGCCGCATCGAGGCTCTCCACGACCGCGACGCCCTCGCCCGCGGGCGGCGCGACCATCACGACGGGAATTTGCAGCGCGCGCGCCGCCTCGATCTTGGCGTAGGTGAGCGGCCCGCCGCTGTTCTTGGAGACGACGACCTCGATCCCGCGCGCGCGCATCAGCGCAATCTCGTCAGCCAAGGCGAAGGGACCGCGCGCCAGCACGACCTCGGCGCGCCGCGGCAGCTCGGAAGCGTCTGGCGGCTCGATCGAACGAATGAGATAGTCGTGCTGCGGAGCGCGGCGAAACGCCGCAACGCCGAGCCGACCGATCGTGAGAAACACGCGCCGGGGCGCCTCTCCCAGCGCCGCGACGGCTTCGGCGTTGTCTTCGACCACGATCCAGTCGTCGCCCTCCTGCGCGCGCCACGGCGCGCGCGCAAGCGTGGCCAGCGGCAGCGAAAGCGCGGCGCAGGCGGCGCGCGCGTTGGCGGAAATTCGCGCTGCGAAGGGATGGGTCGCGTCGAGCACGCAATCGAACCGGTTTTCCGCCAGATAGCGCGAGAGGCCCTCGACGCCGCCGAAGCCCCCGATCCTTGTCGGCAGCTCCGTCTCCAGAGGCGCGGCGGTGCGGCCGGCGAGACTCAGCACCGCATCGACTTCGGGCCTTCGCGCCGCAAGCCGCGCAAGGTCGCGCGCCTCGCGCGTGCCGCCCAAGATGAGCGCGCGCCGTGGATTTGCGGCGGCCGGCGCGGGCTTAGGCCCGTGTGGCGGGGATTTGCGCATGGGTTTGGCTTAAGGGTTGTCAACGGGCGGCCGCCGCCTTAAGCGAGGCTAGTTTCAAAAGGCGGAGGCCATGTTCTATACTGAGCCCTCCCCAAAAATCGAATCGGAGCCCAAGCATGAAGATTTCGCCGTATCGGGCCGCCCTGCTCGCGGCCGCGCTTCTCGCGCCGACCGCGGTTCTGGCGGGGCCTGCCGGCAAGTGGCGCGTCGGCGACGGCTCGGCGGTCATCAAGGTGCATGATTGCGGCGCGGGCCTGTGCGGCGCAATCGACACGATCGCCGAGCGCGGCGCCAAGGATGAGAACAATCCCAATCCGGCGCAACGCTCGCGTCCACTGCTCGGCCTCACGATCATGAGCCTTCAGAAATCCGGCGAAAACATGTGGCAGGGCACGATCTACAACGCGCAGAACGGCCAGAACTACAGCGCGAAGCTCACGCAGACCAGCGAAGCGTCGCTGACGCTCGAAGGCTGCGTCGCCGGCACCAATCTGTGCGGCGAAGATCATTGGACGCGGGTTCGCTGAAGAGCGCCACAGGAAGCGCAGGTCTTCGTTAGGCAAAGCCGCTCGCCCGTGAATGATTGCGTGCGAGCGATGGTTTTTTGCTCCCTTGCTTCGATTTCACCAAGCAGCGCGCAAAGCATTACTGCCAATAATCGATTTCCGCGGAATTTTTTTGCAGCGCAGCGCGCGTCTCTTATGGTTAATGCCTCGAAATTGCCAAGAACGCGCCCAAAGCGCTCCCAAAAAACCTTCGCTCCGCCCCAAAGCCGTCCAACCGCAGCCGAAAAGCTCTGGCGTAGATGACGTTCAAGCGCCGTTTACGCGTCTCTAGGAATTGTGTGGCTTTCTAGAGATTCGGGAAAGGTTGGATTAACCCAGGCGTGCGCGTGGAAGTGGGGGCTAAATGACACAGGCTATCGATGCTTCTTTTGGGGTCTCGTTCGATCGTCCGAGTTTAGTCGCCAGGTTGCTTTCGCCATCCGTCCTCGGCACGTCCGGCCTCGGCTTCGCGAGCCTTTTCGCGGGCCTCTGGATGCTCAACGCGCATCCGCTGCGCACGCTGGAATCCGCGCCGCCGCCCTCGGTCGCCGTCGTCGAGACGGCGCCCTCGATCGCCGCTCCCGAGGTCGCGCCCAAAGTCCCGTTCAACGCCCATGGCGCGCTGCTGCTCGATTTGCGCTCGCACGTGCTGCGCAAGACCGCGGCGCTGTCCGCGGCGCAACCGCTGACGCCCATCCTCGGCCCGCTGCGCGCGACGCAGACGCCCGCCGCCCAGCCCGACGCCGCGCCGCTAGCCGCCGAGGCGCCGACCTCGACCCAGTCCATCGGGCCGCAGCTCAGCGAGAACGCGCCCCTGCCGCCGCGCCGCCCCGCCGATCTGACTCCCTCTCAGCCGCCCTCCGTCGCCGCGCGCGTTCCCGCGACGCGGCAGGCGCGGACGTCGGTCGTGGCCGAAGCGCCCGCGGACGGCCGCTCCTTCCTGGAAAGGCTCTTCGGCGGCGCCGCCCCGCAGCAGCAACCGGACGCCTCGGCGTCGCAGCGTCTCCCGCGCCAGGCCGTGGCCTATGCGGCCACGCCCGACAGCGGCGGCCTGTTCAGCTCCCTCAGCGGCTCGATGACGGCGGCGCCTGCTGCGCCCTCCGTCGCGGCCCGCCCGGGCAACCACACCGCCGTCTACGACATTTCGGCCCACACGGTTTATCTGCCCAGCGGGCGACGGCTCGAAGCGCATTCGGGGCTCGGCGCAAGGCTGGACGACCCGAACTACGTCCACGAGCGCATGCGCGGCGCGACGCCGCCGCATCTTTATGAGCTCACGCCGCGCGAGCAGCTGTTCCATGGCGTCCAGGCGCTGCGGCTCAATCCCGTCGGCCCCGGCAATGTTTTCGGGCGCGCCGGCCTGCTAGCTCACACTTTCATGCTCGGACCGAACGGCGATTCCAACGGCTGCGTGTCGTTTCGGGACTACTATGCCTTCCTGCAAGCTTACAAGAGCGGTGAGATCACGCATCTCATGGTGGTCGCGCGCGCGAACTGAGATCTCAGCAATGGCGCGAGGCGTCCTTCGACGCCGTCAACGCTCCGGCTTCGGCCTGATGAGCGCGATCTTGTAGGCGATGTCGAAGGTCTGAGGCAGATCGCAGCGCTCGACCGCGGCGCCCTTCGCCAGCAATTGCGGGATCCAGGCCGCACCCAGGCCCGCGACCGCCTGCGCCAGCAGCGCTTCGGCCGAGGCGCTCTCGCAGATCGGCTGCTCAGCGACGACGACCCTATGAGCCGCGAGCATCGCCGCGATCTGCGCGCCATAGCTCGTGCCGGGGGTGTAGACCATAACCGGACCTTCCAGCCGGCCGTTGCGAAGCCGCACCTCCCCGCCCCGCCCCTTCGCCGCGACGAGCATGAGCCGATCCTCGCCGATGCGCTCGACCTGCAGGCCCTGCAGAGCCTCCTCGCCGCCAAGCTCGGGAATCAGCGCCATCTCCGCGCGCCCGCGCCGCACCGCCTCGATGCAGCCCGAGATCGAGGCGACGATCAGCGAATAGTTCTCGAGCCGGCGCTCGACGATCCAATCCGAGAGCAGCGTCGCGGCGAGCGTGTTGGTCGTGTAGATGCGCAGCGACTTCTTGAAAACGCTCGAGGCGCTGAGCACGGCCCGGCGCGCGTCGAATATGTCCTCGCGCAGGCGATGGGCGCGCGCGTGGAACGCCTCGCCCGCCGGCGTCAGCGCGAGCGGGCGCGCCTCGCGGTTGAACAAAGACGCGCCGAGCCACTCCTCCATGCGCTGAACGCGGCGGCTGAAGGCCGATTGCGTCGTGTGCCGCGCCTCCGCCGCGCGCGTGAAATTGCGCGTGTGGCAAAGCGCCAGGAAGTCGTCGATCCATTCGAGCTCCATGATGCAGAAAATGCATTGGATCATCCCAAAAGACAATTGGATTTGCGCGGGCGTCGGGATTTAGATGCCGATTGTTCAAAGGAGGACGCCATGAGCTTCTTGAGCGTCGAATTGAAGGGCTGGGAAACGTCGGCGCATGACGCGACGCTTCGCCTGCTGCCGAGAAGCGTGCGCTTGGTCAGCCCGACGTCGCGCCTTGAGGCCCCCGCGTCGCCGGAAGATCTTTGCGAGTTCGAGGTCGTGGCCGGCAACGCCGCCTACAAGCAGGGCGAGCATTTTTATCTGAGGCGCTCCAAGGCGCTCAGAGCTTACGGCGACACTGACGCGCTTTAGCCGACGCGCATGAGTCGGACTTTATCGTCGGCAGCCAATCGACTATAGTTCGACCATGGCTCGCAACCTTCGACGGCCGTTCCTGCGCTTTTGCGCGCTCCTCCTCGCCTTGATCCTCGCGACGCCCGACCTTGCGCGCGCGCAAGATCCGTTCTCGGCGTTCTTCGAGGGGCTTTTCGGGGGCGGCGGCTCCCGACACGCGGAGCGCTATGCGCCGCGCGAGCGGCCGAGCCAGGCGCGCCGCTACATGCCGCACCTCGCGTCTCGCCCCCAGGCGATCACGCGCCCCTCCTACGGCGCCCCGCACTCCTCCCGCGGCGGGCAAGGCAAGCCCGCCGTCAAGCCGCCTGGAACCGAGACCTTCTTCGTCGCGGTCTTGGGCGACACGCTCGGCCTGCTGCTGACCACGGGGCTCGAGAACGCGTTCGATTCCACGCCGCAGATCGGCTTTCGCCACAGGGCCAAGGAGAACTCCGGCCTCGTTCGCGACGACTTTTACGACTGGGTGAAGGCTTCAAAGGATATCGCCGCCGAGCAGCCCAAGCCCGACATCGCGATCCTGATGATCGGCGGCAACGACCGCCAGCCGCTCGCCGAGAACGGCCAGACGCTGGAGCCGCTATCGCCGCGCTGGCGCGAACTTTACGCCGCTCGCCTGCAGGCGGTGTTCGCCGCCTTCAAGGAGAAAGGCATCCCCTTCATCATGGTGGGGCTGCCGGTCATGAAGGGGGAGAAATATTCCGCCGACATGGCGCAAATCAACGATATCTACCGCGCGGAGGCCGAGAAGGCCGGCGCGATCTTCGTCGACATCTGGGACAAGTTCGCCGACGAGCGCGGTCAATACAGCGTTTTCGGCCCGGATGTGAACGGAGAGATCGTCAAGCTGCGCCTGGCCGATGGGGTGCATTTCACCGAGGCCGGCGCGCGCAAGCTCGCCCATTTCGTCGAGGCCGACATCAAGAAGATCTACGAAGCGAGACTGCCCCCGGAACAGGCTCCCGCCGAGGGCGCGACCGCGCCCGCGCAGCCCGCCGCGGCCCCCACTGCGGCCGCGAACGCCGCCGCAGCCCCGTCCGATCCGGCTTTACATGCCCCCGGGGAGGCGCCGGGGATAGAGCTTCCGCCCGCGGCGCCGAAGCTTCCCGACGCGCGGCCCGCCATCGGCGCGAAGCAGCAGTTGACGAGCTTCGCGCCGGGCTCGGACGAGCTCGCGGCGCGCGCCAACAGCGCGCGGCGCGCGGGAGCCGAGGACTCTCCGGAGCGCGCCTTGGCGAAGCATGTGCTCATCGAAGGCGGCGACCAGCCGGCGCGGCGCGGACGCGCCGACGATTTTTCTTACAGAGCCGCGCCCGAGCCTGCGCGCTGATAATAATTGTGGCGAATTTTGGAACGAAAGCTCGGCCTCGCGCATTGTAGCATCCAGAAGTCCGCAGCCTGCTGCGGCAGCTCTGGGAGGCGACCATGCGGTTGGTCAAAGTCACGGTCCTTGCTGTAGCAGCTCTCGCCCTCGCGGCCGCCCCGGCGCGCGCCGAGTCGCTTCTCTCGCTGTTCGGGCTCGGGGGGCAGCCGCAGCAGGCGACGGCCCCCGAAGACTACCAGGCCTATGCGCCGCAAGAGGCGCCGCTGGCGCGCGAGACGCCGACGACGACGCGCGAGCTCGTCGCCGACCCGACCGGCGCGAAGCCCGGCACGATCACGATCGACACCACCGAGCGCACGCTCTACCTCTCGCTGCCGAACGGTCAGGCGTGGCGCTATCGCGTCGGCGTCGGTCGCGAAGGCTTCACCTGGCGCGGCGTGCGCCGCATTGGCCGCAAGGAGGAGTGGCCTTCGTGGACGCCGCCGGCGGCGATGCTGAAGCGCCGCCCCGACCTGCCGCGCTACATGGCCGGCGGCGA
>DASPSI010000142.1:0-8248 GCA_035624015.1 Methylocystis sp. | reverse complement strand
GGACAACGTGCTGATCTGGGGCGCGTCGGGCGGCTTGGGCGTCTTCGGCGTGCAGCTCTGCGCAGCGGCGGGCGCCAACGCCATCGGCGTGATCTCCGACGAAGGCAAGCGCGACTACGTCATGTCGCTCGGGGCCAAGGGCGTCATCAATCGCAAGCAATTCAGCTGCTGGGGCCAGTTGCCCAAGGTCAACACGCCCGAGTTCAGCGAATGGACCAAGAACGCGCGCGCCTTCGGCAAGGCGATCTGGGACATCACCGGCAAGAAGGATGTCGATATCGTCTTCGAGCATCCGGGCGAACAGACCTTTCCGGTCTCCTGCCTCGTCGTGAAGCGCGGCGGCATGGTCGTGTTCTGCGCGGGAACCTCGGGCTTCAACCTCACTTTCGACGCGCGCTATGTGTGGATGCGGCAGAAGCGCATCCAGGGCTCGCATTTCGCGCATCTGAAGCAGGCGGCGGCGGCGAACCGCTTCGTCATCGACCGGCGCGTCGATCCCTGCATGTCGGAAGTGTTCCCCTGGGACAAGATTCCGCTGGCCCACACCAAGATGTGGAAGAACGAGCACGCCCCCGGCAACATGGCGGTGCTCGTCAACGCGCCGACGACCGGCCTGCGGACGTTGGAAGATGTGATCGAGGCGGGTAAGAAGGCGTGAGCCGACGCTGCGCATGACTGGGCCGCGTGGAGGTCCAGCACTTCAATATTGCCCAACGAGCGAGGCTTCGAGCAGCGCGGTCTCCTCGCCCGTCAGCTCGAACAGCTCGTAAACGAGCGCGTCGATCTCGCGCTCGGCGGCGGCGATCTCGGTCGAGAGCGCCCCTACGCGCGCGCGGTTTTCCTTGAGGTACGCCTCCCATTCGCCGCGCTCTTTCAGCGGAACGTCGGCGCGGAAGACCTTTTTGATCTCGGCGCGGAAGGCGGGGAAGTCGAGCTCGCGCCAGTCGTGAAGCTTGCCGTTGAGCTTCGCGCGTTCGGGCGGCGCGAGGTCGAGGATGCGCTTGCGGACGGCGGATTGGAGGGCGAAACGCTCGGCGGCGGCGGCGGTGCTGGCTTGGCCGAGAGCGGCGAGGCGTTCGCGCGCTCGCGCAGGCAGGTGGGGGATGGCAAGTTGCTCGACATATTGCGCTTCTGCCTCGATGTATCCTCCGCGCTTCGGGCGCGCGATCGCGCGCAGTTGAGCCCAGAGCGCCCGGCTATTAAGCATCGCGCATAGCGCTCCGTCAGCCGTCGGCAGGAAGAAGCATTTGTTGTTCAAAAAGCTTCCTGACGATTCGATGGAGAATGCGGCGTCTAACTGAAAATGACCCCAGACCAATTTCGGTTCTTCAAGCTTCGGCTGGTAAGCGAGCTGCGCCTGCTGCAGCTCAAACCAATTCTGTTTGGTCGCCCGTCTTTCCAATTCCTCGCGGAACGGCGCCAACCAGTTTCGGATTGCTGGATAGTTGTCGATGTCTATCATGTCTTTCGGCGTGTCGATCAGCCACAGTCCATGCGGCTCGACGCGCCAGCGCTTCACGTCCTCGCCGCGCAAGAAGGGCTTGAGCAGCTCGGCCGATTTCTTGTCCGCCTTCACGAGCCGATCGCGCGTCTCTGTGTCGATCACGAAGGCTTCGTTGAGACCAGTGACGATCCCACGCATCGGCGGGCCATAAACCTCGCCGAGCGTCTTTCGCCCCTTGGCGATCTTGTCTCGCAGCAGGGCCAGCGGCTCCTCCTCGAAGCGCCACGAGCCGGCGGTCAATCTCGCGCGCGGCATGGGGCGCGCCTGCTCGTCGAAGGCTCGGCCCAGTTCCTTGGGCGCTTCGTCCGCGATGGTCAGAAAGGAGAGCGTCGCCGGTCCGTCATCGCTCTTGCGCAGCGTCAGGATCGCCGGATAGGTGGTCACGCCTTCGAACACCTGCACGTCGCCGAAATCGACGACGGCTTCGACAGCGAGTCGATCGGTCAGAAAGGTCCGCAACGCTTCGCCCGACCCGGTGCGAAAGAAGGTGGAGGACGAGATGAACCCCAGCCGTCCGCCGCTCTTCAGCAGCCCGGCGCCGCGCTCGAAAAAATAGGCGTAAAGATCGGCGCGGTCGGCGGCGACGACATAATGCTTTTCGAGATAAGGCTTCATCGCCTTGATCAGCTCCATCCGCACATAGGGCGGATTGCCGATTACGACGTCGAAGCCGCCGCGCGCAAAAAGATGCGGGAAAGCCGCGCGCCAGTCGAACGGGCGCGGCGTGAAGGCTGCGTCCTCGATCAGACTGTCGCCGGTCTTGATCGTCGCCTCCAGATTCTGCAGGCGATGGTCGCGCCGCGCCGTCTTGAGCCACAGCGACAGCCGCGTGATCTCGACCGACTCGGGGTTGAGGTCGACGCCATAGAGATTCCGGGTCACGATCTCGTCGAAGATGTCGAAGTCGATTGTTTCGCCGAGCGCGGCAAGCGCCGTCTCGGCGCGGCGATACTCGAAGGCCAGCGCATCGAAAGCCGCGATCAGAAAAGCTCCCGAGCCGCAGGCCGGATCGACCACAGTGAAGCCGCGCAGGACGCCAAGGTAGTCGCGCCAGAACGCGGCTTGCGTCGCCGTCGCCGCCTTCTCGCTTGGCCGATGCTTCGCCCACAGCGCGTCGAAGGCTTCGCGCAGGCTGAGACCGATGGTCTTCTCGACGAGGAAGCGCGTAACCATGTCGGGCGTGTAGACGACGCCCTCGCGCTTTCGCTTGCTGACGGCGGGCGCAGCCTCGCCTCGGCTTTCCGCCTTGAAGCGTTCGATGTCCTCGATCGACTGCTCGAAGATATGGCCGAGCACGGTGACGGGCGCCTCGCGGCGATAGTCCCATTCGCCGAGCGCTGCGATTTCCGTCGCGAGCCAGTCCGGAATCTGCAAGGAATCGAGCGAAGAATCGGGCGCGAACAGCCCACCGTTGTATGCGGGGACGTCCTGATCGAAATGTCCCTGATCGACCCAACTAAACAGCGTTTGGATATTGGCCCATATTGGGCGCGGGACAAATTCGCTCTTCGCCTTCACGGCGCGCTCGAGCAGGCGATCGCGCATGAGATCTGTGCGTTGCGCGAAGGCGATGAACAGAATCCGGTCGAGAATTTTCTGCGCGATCTCGATCGCGACGAGCGGCGAAAGCTTCGGGCCGTCGGCGGCGTTCTGGATGAAATCAACCAGCCTGTCGCGCAGCGCCTTGTAGTCCTTGTAAAGACGCTCGGTCACGTCCTTGTAGGCGCTGTCGGTGTCGCGCAGCAGCGCGTCGGTTGCGCCGGAGAGGAAGCGGTCGGCGGCGAGCATGAGCCGCAGCCGCCGATGCTCCTCGCGCTCGTCGAGCCGCGTCAGGTCGAAGAGCTCGTAAGAATCGCGACCGCGGCCGAAACCATAGAGTCTTATCTCGAGGCAGTTCGAGACCAGAACGAAGCGCGAGCCGGGCGCGTCCATCGCATAGTCCCATGCCTGTTGCACGGGACTGCGTCCGCGCCCCGGCGTCGGCGCGTCGAGGTCGACGCAAGCAGGTCCCTTGAACTCGAATGGAGCGACGATCTCGCCGACGCCTTCGGCATCGTGAAAGCGCCCGAGCGCCACATCGACCTTGCCGCGTCGAATTGGACGCTCGAAAGCGAGGCTGTACTCGGCGTCGGGATCCGCTGTCCGGTAGCCGAGAATCTTCTCCAGCACGGCAGAGAAGAAGATCGGACGAACCGCTTCTTCCTTGAGCTTGCCGAAAGCTTTCTTCGCCTTGCGCGCATAATCGGCGGCGGCGGCGAGCTGCGCGTCGCTCGGCGTGAAAGCCGCCTTCGTCAGCGCGTCCTCGACCACCCTATAAGCGAACAACGGCGTGCGCAGCGACCGCGACGGCTTGTGCGCCCGCGCCGCGCCCTTCCCGGTGGGCGGCAGATCGAGGCCGGCTGAGGCGAAGAGGTCCATGGCGCAACCACATTAACGAGCGGCGTGAAACACGTCGACGCAAGAACGCGAAATCCCCAGCTTGATTGGGCTTGGGCTTGCCGCCTCCGCAACGAGCTCGGTGAGACTAAACCAAAAAGTTGCGTCCGCCTCAATACCCGAACTGCTCGCGCAATATCCGATCCTCCAGCGAGTGCCCTGGATCGTGCAGCAGGATGAGCTGCGTCCTGCGGTCCATCTCAACGTCGACGCTGACCACGTCGCGGAACTCGTCGTGGTCGGCGACGACCGACACCGGGCGCTTTTCCGCCTCCAGCACCTCGAAACGCAGCTTCGCGGCGTCCGGCAGCAGCGCGCCGTGCCAGCGGCGCGGGCGGAAGGCGGAGATGGGCGTCAGCGCCAAGAGCGGGGCGTTCAGCGGTAAAATCGGCCCATGCGCGGAAAGATTATAGGCTGTCGAGCCCGCTGGCGTCGAAACCAGCACGCCGTCGGCGACGAGCTCCGCCATCGCCTCTTTGTCGTTGACGAGGATGCGCAGCTTGGCGATCTGCGCGGTCTGGCGCAACAGCGACACGTCGTTGATCGCATGCGCCTGGAACTCGCCGCCTCGCTGGTCGACGGCCTGCATGAGCAAAGGATGCACGATCGAAGGAATCGCCGCGGCGATGCGCTTGCGCAGATTCGACTCGCGATATTCGTTCATGAGGAACCCGACCGAGCCGCGGTTCATGCCGTAGATCGGCTTGCCCTCGCCCATGAAGCGATGCAGCGTCCGCAGCATGAGCCCGTCGCCGCCGAGCGCGACGATGCAGTCCGCCTCCTCCGGCGCCGCCTCGCCATATTTGGCGACGAGGCGCGCGCGCGCTTCCTCCGCCTCCGGCGCGCCGGAGGAAAGAAAGGCCAGCGTTTTGAGTCTTTCGGCTTCTCCGCCTGCGCCCATGGATCGGCTCCCTTGAGGAAAGAGCAAAGGCCGGCGGCGCCTGCCGCGAGGCGCGAGAGTTACGGCAGCGGCTCCGGCTCGCGTAATTCCAGCGGCTGCTTGGCCTCTTCCCAGCCGTCGGCGCCGTCAGGATACCAGTTGACCGAGGTGTAGCCGAGCGAGATCGCGCGCTTCGCCGCGTTCCACGACATCCAGCAGTCCCGGCGGCAATAGAACACGAGCGGCTTCGTTTTGTCGTTCTGCGTCGCCTGGGCGAGCCCCTGCTCGAAATATTTCTGCACGGGCGCCGGCAGCTCCCCGAAGCCGACATTGGCGAGCCAGACGCTGCCGGGAATGTCCTTGCGCGGCGGATCGCGCCAGACCGCGTCCCTTGGCAGGTTCTCGGGCCTAGGCTGGCGCACGAGCGCGTCGACGAACACGGCCGACTTCGCCTTCCACAGCTCGATCGCCTGCGCCGTGGTGAGGACCGTCGCGCCATGAAGCGTCTTCGGCGTCGGCGAGACGTAATCGTCCATGCGGTAGCCCGCGGGCTCCTTGGGGGCGCCGCGCGCAACCGCAGACTCGGCGAGAGCGGCGAGCCCCGCCAGCGACAGGAGCAGAGTGAACAGGCGCCTCATCATGGCGTTCCTGCCTTTGGTTGTGCGCCCGCGCTTTCCGAGAGAGTCGGCACGCCGTAATCGCTCAGGATTTGGTCGAGCGCGCCCTGGTTCTGGGCGATGAACTGATTGAGCTCGCGTTTCCAGTTCTGATCGCTATGGCGCACGCCGAAGCCAATGCGATAGCTCATGCGCGCGCCCTTTACGTCCTCGAGCGGCGCGACGACGAGCTTGTCTTCCGCCTTCTTGGCGTAATAGCCCGCGAAAGGTCCCCACAGGATGGCGATGTCGATCTCGCCCTTCTCGAGGTCGCGGATCATTTCGGCGGAGGGCGACTCGACTCGAGTATCGACCATCAGCGCATAGGGCTTGACCGCGGCGAGCAAGCCGTTGACCGCGAGAATATTGCCCGGCGGCGTGTTGGCGACGAGGCCGATCCTGCGGCCCTTTTCCTTCAGGCGCGGGTCGTCAAGCGACCTGATGTCGGACAGGTCGGCGCCGCCTCGCGCGACGATCGCGTAGGTCGTGCGGTAGTAGGGATTCGTCGGCTGCACGAGGTCGTTGCCCTGCGGCATGCCGATGATCACGTCGCACAGATGCGCGTTGAGCGTGTTGCGCACGAAGCCTGTCGCGCCCGGATAATAGGTGTAGGCGAGGGTCTTGCCGAGCTTTTGCGCGAGAAGCTCGGCGATCTTGTTCTCGAAGCCTTCGCCCCTGTCGTTGGAGAAGGGCAGGTTGTTGGGGTCGGCGCAGACCCGCAGCGCTTTCGGGTCGACAAGCTCGATCGAGCCCGCATTGTCGACCCCCCTGGCGCCGAAGTCGGGCCCGATGTTTTGCGTTCGTGCGGGCGCGGCGCAGAGGAGGAGCAGGGCGGCCAGGCCGCCGGCCTTCAGCGCTCCGAGCGTTTGCAAGCGCTTGACTCCATGAAAAGACCCTCTCCTGCGTGCGGGGAGAGGGCCGGGAAAAGCGTTTATTTGCCGCTCATGCACTTGGCTTCGGCCGCCGCGAAGGCTTCTGGCTTCGCCTCTTTCTTCTCCGGACGGCCTGGCGGCACGGCGCCGGTCGAAAGCGAGCGCAGATAGATGTAAAGGTCGTCGATGTAGCACGACGCGTTCTTGTTGTCGGCGAAGGGCGGCATCACGCTGTTGCCGTTCTGGCGACCGCCGATGACGATGCCGGCGAACTCCGCATAGTCGAAGCGCTTGACCGATTCCTTAAGCGCCGGGGCGTAGGTCGAGCCGCCGCCGTTCGGGCCGTGGCAGACGTGGCATTCGGAATGATAGCGGCGATAGCCGGAGAAAGTGTACCAATCGACTGTGCCGTCGGGTTGAACACTGTAGGTGGGGTCGCCCTTGGCGTCGAAATATTTGCCGTCGACCTGCTTGACGGCCTTGGGATCGCCAGGCGCCTCGGCGTTGGCGGCAGTGACGCTCAGGATGACGCCGAGGGCGAGCGCCCCGGCCAACGACAGTCTCATTACTCTCTCTCCAACTTTCTAGCTTTGCGTTTTCTGCTAGCTTTCTCGGTATTGAGGCGTCCTCCGCCCCGTGGCGTCCTTCGCGCGATTAGGCGAGGGACTTGGAACCGATGCGGCGATTGCTGCTTACATCGCGGAACGGGCCGGCGTCCACCGTCGTCCCCTAAAACTCGGCGCTCGGCGAAACGCCGAAAGGCGGTTCGCCGAGCGCAAGTGTTGCTCTTTTAGAGCGAGCCCGGAATCAGGGGAAGGTGATCTTCGCCGGCGCCTCGGACGCCGCGTGCTCTTGCGGCAGCGCGAAGACGGTCAGCACGCCGCCGAGAGCGGTGTATTCGGCGAGGCCTTTGTAGTTGCCCACCGCGCCAAGGCCTTCGTTGCTCTTCGACAGGCCCGCCGCCAAGCCGATGCCGGCCCAGCCGCCAATGCCCGAGAGCACCGCGACATACTGACGGCCCTTGTGCTCATAGGTGATCACATTGCCGATGATGCCCGACGGGGTCTTGAACTTATAGAGCTCCTTGCCCGTCTTGAGGTCGACCGCCTTCAGATAGCCCTCGAGCGTGCCGTAGAAGGCGAGGCCGCCGGCCGTCGTGACCGTGCCGCCCCAGGCCGAGAACGGCTCCGGATCGGACCAGACGATCTTGCCGGTGCGCGCGTCCCAGGCGATGAAGTTGCCGGTATTGGTGGTGCCGTCCTTCAACACGTTGCCGGCGGGGAACATTTCCAGCGTCGCGCCGACGTAAGGCTGGCCGGCCGTGTAGCTCACGCGGAACGGCTCGTAGTCCATGCAGACGTGGTTCGTCGGCACGTAGAACAGGCCAGTCTCCGGGTTGAACGACGCGGGCTGCTCGTCCTTGGAGCCGAGCGCCGCCGGGCAGACGCCCTGCGTGTTGAAGTCCTCGCCGTTCTTGTCGGTCGAGTATTTCGGCACGACGAGCGGACGGCCGTAGGTCGGGGAGCTCTTGTCCTGGTCGACCTTCGAGGCCCAGTTCACCGCCGGGTCGTACTTCTCGGCGACGAGCAGCTCGCCGGTCGCGCGATCGAGCGTGTAGCCGAAGCCGTTGCGGTCGAAGTGGACCGCGGTCTTGCGCTTCACGCCGCCGATCTCTTGATCCGCAAGGATGACCTCGTTGATCGCGTCATAGTCCCATTCGTCGTGCGGGGTCAGCTGGTAGACCCACTTCACCTTGCCGGTGTCGAGGTCGCGCGCCCAGATGGTCATGGACCAGCGGTTGTCGCCCGGACGCTGCTTCGGGTTCCAGGTCGAGGGGTTGCCCGAGCCGTAGTAGACGAGGTTCAGCTCCGGATCGTAGCTGTACCAGCCCCAGGTGGTG
>DASPSI010000120.1:0-3608 GCA_035624015.1 Methylocystis sp. | reverse complement strand
CACGAGACTGCAACAGGCTCAAGCCCGGCGATTTGTCGCGGCGCACGCGTCTGGCAGCGATCTTTGCAGCGTCGCCTATCCGGCCACAGGCCTTCGCCGGCACGGCCGCAACGGCGCAACGGCGCTCGACGGCCTCAGGGGAGCGACCGTGACTCAGGAGTTCACGCTCGGTCGCGTGACGCGCGCCTAAACGCCAAACGTTATTTCGGCTGAATCGGAGGTCGCCGCATAGGGGAAGCAAGTGGAATCGCTTGGCCCGCTTCACGCAGGAGCGTCTGTGTTCGTCTAGGTCTGGCAAAGCTTTGGTCCGTCCGACGCCTCGACACCCGTCAGGCGAGGTTCTACCCTGTCCCCATGTGCGGACGCTTCACGCAACATCTGTCCTGGGCGGAGCTGCACCGCCTGGCCGGGCTGATCGGCAAGCCGCGCAATCTGGCGCCCCGCTACAACATCGCGCCGACGACCGAGATCGAGGTTCTTCGGCCGGCGGAAGGCGGCGCCGAGCTGGTCCCGATGCGTTGGGGGCTCGTGCCGTCCTGGTGGTCGAAGCCGCTCGCGGATCTTCCCTCGACCTTCAACGCGAGAGCCGAGACGCTGGCGGAGAAGCCGATGTTCCGCGGCGCCTTCAAGTCGCGGCGCTGCGTCGTTCCGGCCTCGGGCTTTTACGAATGGACCGGCCCGAAGGGCGGCAAGACGCCGCACTATTTCTCGGCGCCTTCCGGCGCGCCGCTCGCTCTCGCCGGATTATGGGAGCGCTGGCGCAGCCCGGAAGGCGCGCACGTGACCTCTGCGACGATCGTCGTCGGACCGGCGAGCCGCTGGATGAGCGCCTATCACGACCGCATGCCGGTCATCCTCGATTGGAGCGCCATCGGCGCCTGGATGGAGGGGACGCATCCGAAAGATCTGCTCCGCCCCGCTGAAGGCGACGCCTTGCGGGAATGGGTGGTCTCGACGCGCGTGAACACGGCAGGCGAAGGCGACGATGACGCCGCGCTCGTCGAAGCCGTCAAGACGACGGCGTGAGCGGGGCTTCTCTCCTTGTTGTGGTTCCCGAAATTCTTGACTATTGAAAAGCGGCGGTTCGGCGGGCCGCGGTTCTTCTCAACCTTGCAGGCTCCATGAAATACGCCCTCGACATCACGCGCGCGCAGAATTTTCCCGAATGGTACCAGGCCGTCGTGGCGCAGGCCGATCTCGCCGAGACGAGCCCGGTGCGCGGCTGCATGATTGTCAAGCCCTGGGGCTGGGGCATATGGGAGCTGATCCAGGCCGCGCTCGACAAGCGGATCAAGGAGACCGGCCACGACAACTGCTATTTCCCGCTCTTCATCCCGATGAGCTTCATCGCGCAAGAAGCCAGTCATGTGGAAGGCTTCGCCAAAGAGATGGCGGTCGTCACCCATCACCGTCTCAAAGCCGTCGATGGCAAGCTGACGGTCGATCCGGAGTCCGAGCTGGAAGAACCGCTCGTCGTGCGCCCGACCTCCGAGACGATCATCGGCGACGCTTTCCGCCGCTGGGTCGCGTCCTATCGCGATCTGCCGGTGCTGGTGAATCAGTGGGCGAATGTCGTGCGCTGGGAGATGCGCACGCGCATGTTTCTGCGCACGAGCGAATTCTTATGGCAGGAGGGCCATACGGCCCATGCGGACGAGGCCGACGCCCGCGCCGAAACCCTGAAGATGCTGGAAGTCTATCGTGAGCTCGCCGAGGACGTTCTGGCCATGCCGGTCGTCGTCGGCGAGAAGCCCGAGAACGAGCGCTTTCCGGGCGCCGACAACACTTTTTCGATCGAGGCGATGATGCAGGACGGCAAGGCCCTGCAGGCCGGCACCTCGCATTATCTCGGGACCAATTTCGCAAGAGCGCAGAACATCCGCTTCCAGTCGGCGGCGGGCGATCTCGACTTCTGCCACACGACGAGCTGGGGCGTCTCGACGCGGCTCATCGGCGGCGTGATCATGACGCATGGCGACGACGACGGCCTGCGCCTGCCGCCGAAGATCGCGCCGAAGCAGGTGATCGTGGTCCCCATGTTGCGCGAGAAGCCGGAGGACGCCGAGGTGCTGGCCTTTTGCCAGAGGCTCAAGGCCGAGCTCGACGGGCTGCAAGCCTTCGGCGCGCCGCTGCGCGCGCATCTCGACAAGAAGCCGGTGCGCGCGGCGAACAAGCGCTGGGACTGGGTGCGCCGCGGCGCGCCGCTCATCCTGGAGGTCGGCCCGCGCGACATGGCGAACGACAGCGTGACGCTCATTCGCCGCGACAGGCTCCGCGAGGGCGAAAAGATCGCCTCGGTCACGCTGACGCAGCATGAGCTGCTGGCGCAGGCGCCGGCGCTGCTTGCCGAGATTCAGGCAGCGCTCTTCGCCCAGGCCAAGGCGCGCCGCGACGAGAACATTCGCGCGGATTTTTCAAGCTTCGAGGCGATCGCCGACTATTTCGGCGAGGAGGCGGAGGACGGCGCGGGCGCCTTCAAGGGCTGGGTTCGCGCGCCCTGGGCGCGTCCGACCGGCGCGGAGCTGGAGGCGGTCGAGCAGCGGCTGAAGGCCTGCAAGCTGACGCTGCGCAATATCCCGCTGGGGCAGGGGGCGCCTTCGGGCAGGTGCGTGTTCACGGCGCGCCCCGCGGTCGAGGAGATTTTGATCGCGCGGGCTTATTGAATTCGCGAAATGGCGCGACATCCATGGCTGAGCCGAGCGATCTCGAAATCGACGCGGCCCTGCGCCGCGGTGAAACGGCGCGCACGACAGAGCCGCGCTCCGCGAGCGCGCGTTACGATGCCATCGCCGACCGCGTGATTATCGAACTGACCAATGGCTGCGCGTTCCTGTTTCCGCCGGCGCTCGCGCAGGGGCTCGCGGGCGCAACGCCCGAGCAACTCGCGAACGTAGAAATTCTTGGCGCCGGCTACGGGCTGCATTGGGAGGCGCTCGACGCCGATCTTTCCGTGCCGGGATTGATCGCAGGCATTTTTGGAAGCCAGGCCTGGATGGCGCGACGGACGGGGAGCGCGACCTCTCCCGCCAAGGCCGCCGCCCCGCGCGCCAACACCGCGAAGGGAGGCAGGCCGAAACGGGCGAGCGGCTGAAAGAAAGACTCTTGGCATAGCCGTATTGCGGCAATCAGATGGCTGCGCCACAATAGCCTCTCATTTGGGGCGGCGAGGGTTTTCTATGGCGGAACCTCAACTTTCCGTGCGGAGCGCCAAGGCTCGGGAGATCGCCCATCGGCTCTCTCGCCGCGAAAGGCGCTCGATCGCCGATGTCGTAGAGCGCGCGCTCGAGGCCTATGAGATTCGTGAAGGGGGTCGTGAAGCGGCTTCGTCGTTTTACGAGCGGCTCTCGGAGAGCTACGGAACGGATATCGACCTCGAAGAGGTCATCAAGGATGTGCTCATCGTGAACCCAGCCAGCCCGACGAGGGACATGCGATGACAAAAGCTGCTCGACCGCGCAATCGAAAAGGCGCGGGCTCTGCCTGATGGGGAGCAAGGGGAACGAGAAGTTCGTTGCTCGATGAGGGTTGACGATGTTGCTAATTTGTTCTAATTTCGACCGTGAGAAGGGACGAAATGGGGCATCCATGGTTGTGCAGGATACTCTTGG
>DASPSI010000136.1:0-25751 GCA_035624015.1 Methylocystis sp. | reverse complement strand
TTGCCTCCCCAGATTTGTCCGGTGCTATCTTCCGGGCGGAATCCAAGGAGACAACAAAAGTGCTGCGCAGCACGCTTTTCGCTCCGATAGTCGCGTTGGTGCTGTGGACCTTCGTCATGTGGGCGTGGCTCTACGCGACGCGCATTCCCGCTATCAGGAAAGCTCGTATAAGGCTCGATCCCGAGCAGACGAAGGAAGAATTCAACGCGCAGATGCCCCCTCAAGCGCGCTGGAAAGCCGACAATTACAATCACCTTCTCGAACAGCCAACGCTTTTCTATGCCGTGGCGCTAACGCTCGCGATGCTTGGCGCAGGCGATGCACTCAACACCATGCTCGCCTGGAGCTATGTGGTGCTACGCGTCGCCCATAGCTTCGTGCAGGCGACCACGAACATTATCTTGCTTCGCTTTTGGATATTCGTCGCTTCGTCGCTCGTCTTGCTTGCCCTGACGCTGCGCGCGACTGCGATCGTCTTTTAGCAAGTCGAGGCGCGTATCTCCCGTAAGCCGCCGATAGGGAATCCGCGAAGCCAACGTCTGGCGGACCTCTCTCGCGTCTTCTGAGCACATCGACGGAGGAGTCCCTTGAGCTTCTGTCCGCATGAGTTTGCGGATCGTGCCTCTGGCAGTTAAGCTCGCTCAATACCGCCCATCAAGATCGTCCGCCGAAGGGAGCATATGCACAAACATTTCCGTCTCGCGGGCGTCATGGGCTGGCCGATCGCGCATTCGCGCTCGCCCAAAATTCACAATTATTGGCTCGCGCACTATGGCCTTGAGGGATGCTACGTCCCGCTCGCGACGCCTCCAGGCCGGCTCGGCGACGCGCTGCGCGCCCTAGCCCCGCTGGGATTTTCCGGCTGCAACCTCACGATCCCGCACAAGGAAAAGGCGTTGACGCTCGTCGATCGCGTCGAGCCCTTCGCGCAGCGCATCGGCGCGATCAATTGCGTCGTCGTCGAAGCCGACGGCTCGCTCACGGGCAAGAATTACGACGCCTTCGGCTTCATCGCTTCGCTCAGAGCCTCGGCGCCCCGCTGGCGCGCGGAAAGCGCGCTGGCGGCTGTCATCGGCGCGGGCGGCGGCGCGCGCGCCGTCGTCGCGGGGCTCCTCGACGCCGGCGTTCCAGAGATTCGTGTGTTCAACCGCTCGCCGGCGCGGGCGCTGGCGCTGGTGCAGGATCTCGGCGCTCCGGTCAAAGCCTATCCTTGGGAAGAACGCCATGCGGGGCTTGAGGGGGCCGGGCTCATCGTCAACACGACGAGCCTCGGCATGATCGGCCAACCGCCGCTGGACATCGACCTGGGCGCGCTGTCCCCAGACGCGATCGCCGCGGACATCGTCTATGCGCCGCTGGAGACGCCGCTGCTCGCCAAGGCGCGGGGGCTCGGTCTCGCGACTGTCGACGGGCTCGGCATGCTGCTGCACCAGGCGCGGCCCGCCTTCCGCGACTGGTTCGGCGTCATGCCGGAGGCGACGCCCGCCTTGCGAAATCTCATCGCGGCGACGATCGAATAGCGCGGCGGACGCCTGTCTTAAGCCGACTTCGAGAAGCGGAAGGCCGCGACGCCCGCGTCTTTGGCCGCGCGTTGCGTCAACTCTGCATAGTTGCTGGAAAGCTTGGCGAAGCCCTCGATGCGCTCGCGGGCGAAGCGCGCCTGCAGAGCGAGGACCTCGGAAACGGTCCGCGCCTTGGTCAGCGCCGAAGCGAGATCGATCAGCGCCGTGGCGCCCTCGTTCCAGGCTTCGGCCGTCGTCTTCCGCCACTCCGACGCGGTTTTCACCGGCGCCGCGAAATCCAAGGCGACGACAGCGGCGGCCTCTATGGCGCGCGGCCTCGGCTGAAGCTTGTCCTCCGCGGCATTTGCCTCAGTCGCTACCTCGATCACCTGGACGACCTGCTCAGGGACTGCTTGGGCCGCGGTTTCTATGGACGCTTCGACGCTCGCCGCAACGGGCGCAGCGGCCGGCTCCCGGCTCGATTCGCCGGCGGCTGACGCTTCGGCCTCCTCGCCCGGCAGGATGTCGTTCTCCTGCGGGGCTACATTCTCTTCGGTCTTGCTTCTCGACGGCTTGCGCTGGGCCATGGTTCAGCTCCATCCTGCATATTGCGGATGCGCGCGAAGACGACCGAAACCGGCTTCGCGCGCGACTATTTCCGAAAGCTCACTTCTGCGGCGTCGCAGCCTTCTGGATCGCGGCGCCGAGCGCCTTGGCCTGCTCCTGAAAAGCCTCGAACTGGCTCTTCACGAACTCGCTCTGAAGCGTCAGGACCTCGTTCACGTCCTTCGCCTGCACGAGCTTCTGCGCGTGGTCGAACGCCGCTTTCACATTAGCTTCCGCATGGGCGAAGGCGGTCTGGCCGATATCCTTTGCGCCCTCGCTGAACGGGATCGGCGACGCGTCGATCGAAGCGATCGCCTTCTGCGCAGCCCCCGAGAAGCCCTCGAACGCCTTGCGCGCCTGCTCGACGCTCTTCTCGGCGAAGTCGCGGACCTCGGTGGGGATCTGATAGGACGGATTCGTCATTGAATGGCTCCCTTGCGCCGCTCCTGGCGTCCAAGCCCGCGCCGATAGGCGCGTCGATTCGGCGGCGCGACCCTTATGCAACATCCTATTGTGCAACGCAACATAAATCCGAAATGTCAATGCAGACAGAAGCTTGGCTGTTCACCGGCCGCCTCTGAAATAGATCATCTCGAACAAGGTCAGGAAGATTTCGGCCCCGATGAGGATGACGACGATCCACTCCAGCCTGACGGACCGGTCGGCGTCGATGATCTCGGTGAAGGCGCGCGCGGTCTCGCCGATGACGTCGAGCTTGGCTTTGAGCGTGCGTCCGCGCTCAGCGAGCTCGTATTCGTCCTCGAGCCGCGTGTAGAGGCGCTCGAGGTCGGGCCGGTCCCAGAGCACGTCGGGCTTGTCCTCGACGGCGACGCGTCCGGACACCCGATGCTGGACCAGCAGCGTCTGGCCGATGAGCTTCAGCATGGCGCGGCGTTTCCAGGGCGGACGGCCCGTGCCCGCAAGCGTCGCGGCGAAGGGCTCAATCGTGTCGAACACCGCGTTCACGCGGCGCTCGTCGCGCGCAAGCGCCACGCTTTTCGCCAATGCGTCAGCAATGACGAGCAGGCGCGGGCCGGTCGCGTCCTTGATGGAGAGATGGCTGTTGGCGAGCGTCTTCTCCTCGCTCTCGGGGCTAAGCTCCAGCACTAGCGTCTCGTCGTCGCGACGCGAGACCGCGCCGGTGACGCGCGCGCCGACTTGTCCCAGAACCTCGTCCTCCTCCAGCGGGGAAAGGCCGAACAGCACGGCGACGCCGAACTTGTAAAGGACGACGAAGCCACTGTTGCCGGTCGGAAACGCGAGCGGGGCGGTCGAGACGAGATCGGCGCGCTCCAAGCCGCTCGTGTCGATTCGCTCCCCGAGCAAGAGGGCGCGCGCGGTGAGCTGAGGCGTCGTGGCGAGGGTGGCGACAGATTGCTTTTCCATGATTCGAGCCTAATTCGTTGCGCGCAAGAGTCCAGATCGGCTGCCGCTTGCGTCGACGCGACAAAGCTTGTAGCAAGCGCGGCTGAAGGGAGGTCGCGCCCCATGACTTATGTCGTCACGGAAAATTGCATCAAGTGCAAGTATATGGATTGCGTGGAGGTATGCCCCGTGGACTGCTTCTACGAGGGCGAGAACATGCTCGTCATCCATCCGGACGAATGCATCGATTGCGGCGTCTGCGAGCCTGAGTGCCCAGCTGAAGCTATTAAGCCGGACACCGAGCCGGATCTCGAGTCTTGGCTGCAGCTCAACGCAGAATATGCGCAAAGCTGGCCGAACATCACTATCAAGCGCGAGCCGCCGTCCGACGCTAAGGAATGGGACGGCAAGCCCGGAAAGGTGGAGCATTTTTCGAGCGCCCCCGGCCAGGGAGACTGAGGCGCGGCCGTCGAGCGGAAGTTGTCCAAAGAATTCACAATCGGTTAACGTCATGCGATAGTCTTTAATTTGCAAGGAAATTGCGGACCTTTCCGCTCGGCGCGACGCGTCGAGGGGGAGGAGGGGTTTTGATTTTTTGGGAGCGATGTGCTATAAGTTACATAAATGTGAAACTCAGCAGCTCGCCGGCCTCGGTTTCGAAGCCTGAGGCGCAAGGTTTCGCCGTCGACAACCAAGGCGAAGCGGGAGGCGTTGGCGAGGGAAGCGACGTTCGAAAGTTTCGCGTTTTGTTGACCGCCAATCGAGTCAGCATCTGAAAATTCCGCCAAATCTGGCGCTCGTGCGGCGGAGTCAGCGCGTTGTGCGCGACCCGGCCGGCGCGAGGCCTGTCCCGTCTCCAACGCGGGACAACCTGGGAGAGTGCCGCGTATGCCGTCCGCAAAAAAATCCGCTCGCAGCCGCAAAGCCGCCGCTTCCGCCAAGTCGAGCGGAGCCACGGTCAAAAAAGCTAGGAAAGCGAGCGTAGCCGGCAAGAGCGCCAAAGCGTCGACGTCGAAGGCGGCGCAGGCGAGACGCAAGTCGGCGAGCGCAGCGGCGCGCCCCAAGAGCGGAAGCGCCAAATCGACGGCCAAGAGCGCGAGCGCCAAGGCGAAAACTGCGCGCACCGCCAGAAAGACGGTCAAGAGCGCGGCCAAGAGCGCCGCTCGCTCGGCGCGCAAGACCAGCGGCGCGAGCAAGACCAGGGTCGCCGCGAAGCGGCCCGCGACCAACCGCAGCGGCGCGAAAAGCTCCGCTTCGGCCAGGGCTCGGACTGCTGTTGCGATCGCCAAAACTGTCGGAGGCAAGCCTGCCGCAACCAAAACTGTGGCAAGCAAGACCGTCGCGAGCAAGACCGCGCCAAAGAAGCCCGCGGCCAGCGCCGTTCCCCCGAAGACGGCGGCGAAGCCGGTCGCGCCTGCGAAGATCAATGTCGTCAGCGTCAAAGCCGTCAAGGAGTTCAAAACCCCAACCGTCAAGCCCGCGCATCAAGTCTTGGAGCCTCCGGCGCAGCGACCCGCAGCCGCGCCTGCAGCAGTCCCTCAATCCGTGAGCGAACCTAAAGAAGTGCGACAGAATCTATCCCAGCAGCCCGCAGCCAAGCCGGTCGCCAACATTGCGGCCAACGCCCAGGTCCTCGGCAAGACGACGACGCCCGCGCGTCCCGCGCCGGTTGTGCAAAAGTCCGCCGCCGCGGTCGGCAAGGCGCGCGCGGTCAGCCAGAAGCTCGGGTTCAAACTGAACGAGTTTATTGTCTATCCGGCGCATGGCGTCGGCCAGATCGTGGGGATCGAGACGCAGGAGGTCGCGGGCTTCAGCCTGGAGCTGTTCGTCGTCAGCTTCGTTAAGGACAAGATGATCCTCAAGGTGCCGACAAGCAAGGCGCCTGCCGTGGGCATGCGCAAGCTCTCCGAATCGGCGGTCGTGGAGAAGGCGCTCGGAACGCTGACGGGCCGCGCGCGCATCAAGCGCACGATGTGGTCGCGACGCGCCCAGGAGTATGAGGCGAAGATCAACTCGGGCGATCTCGTGACGATCGCCGAGGTGGTGCGCGACCTCTATCGCTCTGACACCCAGCCGGAGCAGTCCTACTCGGAGCGCCAGCTCTATGAGGCGGCGCTCGATCGCATGTCGCGCGAGGTCGCCGCGGTCCGCAAGCTCATCGATCAGGAGGCGCTGTCGCTGATCGACTCGTTCCTGGCCAAGGCCCCGCGCCGCGGCCCGAAGACCGAGATCGAGAGCGAAGAGGATGTTGAGCGCGCGGCGTAGGCGCCGCGCGGGGACTATTTTTGCTGAGGGCTTCTCTCTCGCGAGGGGAGCCCTTTTGTTTTGGCTCCGTTTCTCCTCGCGAGCAGGCCTCGAGAGGACAGGCCTCTCCAGTCCGGCTCTTCCTGCGACTGGATGTCGCTAATGTCCGCGGCAGCTTGCGGCCACGATCTCCCAAGCGATCGCCGCCAGCGCCTCGGGACTGTTCGGCTTGACGTAGACGCGGCTCGCGCCCGCCTCCAACGCCTCGCGATGGATCGCCGGCGCGGTCGTCGTCGTCAGCACATAGACCGGCACGTCCTTCAGCGCGAAGGATTGCCGCAGCGAGCGCAGAAACTCCAGGCCGTTGAGACGCGGCATGTTCAGGTCAAGCACCAGCGCGTCGGGGAGCTTCTCGGTCAGATCCTCGCGCGAGACCAGGAACAGCGCGTCAAGCCCGTTGCCGACCTCCTCCCATTCCATGTCGCAAGCGAGGGCCTCGCGCGCTCGGCTGAACGCTCTCTTGATCAGGAAGACGTCATCCTGGTCGTCTTCTATGATCAGCACGCGACATGGCCTTGGCTCCGCGCGGACCAGCGACATATGACCTCACCAGCTGCGAAAGAAAGGGCGTCCCGCACGGCGTGGCCGAGGGGCTTAAAGCCTAATCAAGCGCTTCAGACGCAGGCGGCAAGGGGCCACGCATGGGCTCGACCGATAGGGAAGGCGATTTGTTCCGCCTCGCGATCGAAGCGTCGCCCGCCGCGATGATCGTGACCGACGGCTGCGGCGCGATCGAGTTCGCCAACGCCGAGACCGAGCATATGTTCGGCTACGCCGCAGCGGACCTTATAGGCAAGTCGATCGATATTCTTGTGCCCAAGCCGGTGCGCGCGGGGCATAAATCCCTACGCGAGAATTTTTTGCGCAATCCGAGCAAGCGCCCCATGGGGGTCGGGCGCGATCTTCGGGCCGTACGGCGGGACCTCTCCGAATTCCCCGTCGAGATCGGGCTCAATCCGATCGAAACCGAGACCGGCATGAAGGTGCTGGCGACGGTGCTCGACATCACCGCGCGCCGCGAAGCCGAGGCTGCGCTCGCCCAGCACGCGTTGGAGCTTGAGCGCGCCAACGAGCGGCTGGCGCAATTCGCCTATGTCGCCTCACACGACCTCCAAGAGCCTCTGCGCAAGATCGCGGCCTTTTCGGACGTCCACGACCAGGCGATCGAGCGCGGCGATCGCGAGGAGACGCTCTATGCTCGAGCCGTCATCCGCAACTCAGCACTGCGGGCGCGCCAGCTCGTGGACGATCTGCTAAGCTATTCGCGCGCGATCAATGACGCGCAGCAGTTGCAGAGGCTCGACCTCCACGACGAGATCGTCGCCGCCGTCGACGACCTCTCCGAGATCGTCAATGGGAGCGGCGCGGCCGTCGAAATCGAGGCGCCGCATGTTTCCTTCGAGGCGGATCGCTCGCTATTCGCCCGCCTTATACACAACATCGTCTCGAACGCCATCAAATACCGCCGGCCGGACGTTCCGGCGAAGGTGCGCATCGCGGTGGAGCTTAAGGAGCCCGGCAAGGCGCATGTCACTGTCAGCGACAATGGCGTCGGCTTCGAGATGCGCTACGCCGCGACGATCCTCGAGCCCTTCAAACGCCTGCGCTCACGCGCAGAATATCCAGGCACGGGCATTGGACTCGCGATTTGCAAATCGATCGTCGATCGCCATCGCTGGGAGCTCTCGGTCAATTCGCGTCCGGGCGTGGGCTCCACCTTTACCGTCACGCTGCCGGTTTGCGCCTGAGATTCGGGGGAGGATTTCCTCTGAAGCTCAACTCGACCCTTCAACACCAAGTCCCGGCCAAATCAGGCCGGGTAGCCGTGCCGCGCCTTGCTCGCGCGGATGAGCGACTGCGCCCTGGCGTCATCGCCGCCGGCGCAGGCGCGCTCGGCTTCCGCGATCTCGGACTGGATCTGACTATAGACGCTCTGATTGACGTGCCCCATGGAGAGGTCGTTGTCCTGGATCGCGCGGTAGCGGGCGATCACGCCCGTGCATCCCGCGCCCTCCGGCAGCTTGAAGCCAGGCGGCGTGACGCTGCGGCTGGCGGGCGCCGCCGGCGCGACGAGGGCCGGCGGGGGCGGCGGCGCCGCGCTGTTGCAGGCTGCGAGGAGGCTCGCGCAGAAGACCCAAGCGAGCGGAGAATTGCGAATCATATCCACATCCCGAATCGCGGATGGGGCCGCGGATCATGGAGTTGGGCTCGCACATCGTGAGCTGTCAAGGCGACGCGTACCCCTCGGCTCCCTGCGCCAACGTTCCGCTTCGGGCCAGCGCTTCCTCACTCAAAAAGTCTAGCTCAAAACTTCACCAAAGTCACCCGCGTTACCCCTGGCGCCACGTTCCCCCTTGCAAGTTTTCATCGGACTACATCCCTCAGATATCAGATTGTCGCCTCGTTTAAGGCCTGCTCCAAATCCGCGATCAAATCTTCAGCCGTCTCCAGCCCAACCGACAAGCGGATCACGTCCGAACCCGCGCCGGCGGCGACCCGCTGCTCGTCGGTGAGCTGACGATGCGTCGTCGACGCGGGATGCAGGATAAGGCTGCGCGTGTCGCCGACATTGGCGAGATGCGAGAACAGCCGCACGGTCTCGACGAGCCGCACGCCCGCCTCGTAGCCGCCTTTGAGGCCGAAAGTGAACACAGACCCGGCGCCGCGCGGAAAATACTTCTTCGCCAGCGCGCGATAGGGGCTGGACTCGAGCCCGGCGTAGGAGACCCAGGCCACGCGCGGATGCTGCTCCAGAAACGCCGCGACGCGCGCGGCGTTCGCCACATGGCGCTCGATGCGCAGCGGCAGCGTCTCGATCCCGGTCAGCGTCAGAAAAGCGTTCATCGGCGAGAGCGCGGGGCCGAAATCGCGCAGCGCCACCGCGCGCGCTTTGGTGGTGAAGGCGAAATCGCCGAAGGTCTCGAAGAAATTCAGGCCGTGATAGGCGGGCTCGGGGCCGGCGAGCGAGGGGAATTTCCCGCCTGCGGCATAGTCGAACTTGCCTGACTCGATCACGACGCCGCCGAGCGAGTTGCCGTGGCCGGCGAGGAATTTCGTTGTCGAATGGCAGACGATGTCGGCGCCCCATTCGAACGGACGGCACAGATATGGCGTCGCCAGCGTGTTGTCGACGACGAGCGGAACGCCCGCCTCGTGCGCTATTTTTCCGATCGCCACGATGTCGGCGACGACGCCGCCGGGATTAGCGAGGCTCTCGATGAAGATCGCCTTGCAGCGTGGCGTCAGCGCGCGCCTGAAGTTTTCCGGATCGCGCTGATCGACGAAATGGCAGGTCCAGCCAAGCTTTTTGAAACTGAGGCCGAATTGCGTGAGCGAGCCGCCATAGAGGTTGCGCGAGGCGAGGAATTCGTCGCCGGGCTCGAGCAGCGTGAAGAAGGCCAAGAACTGCGCCGCATGGCCCGAGGCTGCGGCGACGGCGGCGCGCCCGCCCTCCAGCGCGGCGACGCGCTCCTCCAGCACCGCGACGGTGGGATTGCTCAGGCGCGAATAGACATGGCCGAAGCTGTGCATGTTGAACAACGATGCGGCCTGCTCGGCGTCCTCGAACACATAGGAGCTTGTCTGATAGATCGGCGTGATGCGCGCGCCGGTGATTGCGTCCGGCAGCGCGCCCGCATGGATAGCTCTCGTCTCGAAGCCGGGATTCGGCACGGCGCTAACGCGCTCGCGCAAGGGTCGCCGCGTCGGCGGCGCGGGCGCGCGGTTCGAGACGATGCCGGTGTTGACGCCGCCCCAGGCGAGCTCGCCGCCGAGCCGGCCATATTCGATCTTGGGGCAGCGGTTCATGATCACGTCAAGGCCGGCCTTGCGCGCGCGGTCGGCCGCGGCGTCGTCTCGCACGCCGAGCTGCATCCAGATCGTCTTGGCGCCGGCGGCGATCGCCTCATCCGTGATCTTGCCTGCATATTCCGAGCGCCGGAAAATTTGCGCGATGTCGATCGGTTCGGGAATCGAGGCGAGATCGGGATAGACCGTCTCGCCGAGAATCTTCTGGCCCGCGAGGCCCGGATTGACGGGAATGACGTGGTAGCCCTTGCCCTGCAGATATTTCATGACGAAATAGCTCGGCCGGTTCCAGTTGGCGCTCGCGCCGACGACCGCGATCGTTCGCGAGCGCGAGAGGATCTTGCGGATGAGCTCGTCGGAATAGGCGAGATCGTCTGTCATCGCATCCCTTCGTGTCTTTCGTGCCCTTTATGGTGAAATTTAACCACAAAGGCACAAAGGACACCAAGGAATTTCACCTCTCGCTCGATTCCGGAAACATCGCCCGCAAAGCGGCCTCATTCGCCGCGCAAACTCCGCGCTCGGTGATCAGCGCGGTAACGTAGCGCGCGGGCGTGACGTCAAAGCCGTAGTTCTTAGCGGGCGTTTCTTCCGGCGTGAGCCGCACGCGCGAGACGCCGCCTTCCTCGTTGCGGCCGGCGATGAAGGTCACCTCGGCGCCGTCGCGCTCCTCGATCGGGATTTCCCTCACCCCGTCGTCGAGCGTCCAGTCTAGCGTCGAGCTCGGCAGCGCGACGTAGAAGGGCACGCCGTTGTCATGGGCGGCGAGCGCCTTCAGATAGGTGCCGATCTTGTTGCAGACGTCGCCGCGGCGCGTCGTGCGGTCCGTGCCGACGATGCAGAGATCGACGAGCCCATGTTGCATGAGATGGCCGCCCGCGTTGTCGGCGATCACCGTGTGCGGGACGTTCTCGCCCGCAAGCTCGAAGGCCGTGAGGCTTGCGCCCTGGTTGCGCGGCCGCGTCTCGTCGACCCAGACGTGGAGATCGACGCCGGCCCGCGCAGCCTTGTAGATCGGGGCGAGCGCCGTGCCCCAGTCGACCGTCGCGAGCCAGCCGGCGTTGCAGTGGGTCAGGATGTTTATCGTTTTCCCGGGCTTGCGCGCCGCGGCCTCTCGAATGAGCCTTGCGCCGTGCTCCCCGATCGCTTCGCAGCAGGCGGCGTCCTCGTCGGCGATTCTCCCCGCTTCCGCGAAGGCGATGCTCGCGCGCTCCGCGGGCGCCGCTCCGACGAGCCTCGCGCGCACGCGGTCGAGCGCCCAGCGCAGATTGACGGCGGTGGGGCGCGTTCGCAGCAGCGTCTCGTAAGAGTGGGCCAGTGCGCCGTCGCCCGGGTCCTGGCGCAAGGCGAGGGCGAGGCCGTAGGCGCCGGTCGCGCCGATCAGCGGCGCCCCGCGCACGATCATGTCGCGAATTGCCGACGCCGCATCGTCCAGCGTTCGCAGCGCGCACGTCTCGAAAACGAAGGGAAGCTTGGTCTGGTCGATGACGCAGACGGCGCCGCCGTCGAGCCAAATCGAGCGATAGGGGCGTCCGTCGACGTTCATTTCACACTCTGCTCGAGAGCCGCTAGGGGCTCGGCTTCAAGGGTCGTCGGGACCGTATTCCAAAATATCCACCGGCTGACAATCCAGAACCTCTCGAGGCAGGCGCGATGCTAAGCCTCCGTCGCCGCGGCGGTGGGTTATCATTTCAGGTGATCGGCGATCGGCGGCCAGTGATCAGATCAACTCTGGTCCCTGGCCAATTTTGCCTGTAGAGAGCACACGGAACCGATAACCGGCGAGTGATCACCGATCGCTCTTGCGGAGCAAACATGCGCCGACTCCTCGCGCTTGCGCTGATTCTGCCGCTTTGCGGCTGCAACGGCGCGCCGCTGTCGACGCAATGGAAGCTGCGCAGCTTCAACCTCAACACCGCAGATCTTTCGCAACTGCGCGTCGCCCTGCGCGCTCCGGCGTGGGCGAGGCTCACGCCCGAAAGAACCGTCATCGTGGCGCGCTACTGGCTGGGCGACGACGAGGCGAGGGGGAGCAGCGTCGCACTGAAGCTGCGCCGCGCCGCTCGGACGGAAGACGCCGCAGCGCTTTCGCAGCTCGGCGGCGCGCCTTCGCCCGTTGTCTACGAGCTCGCGCCGCAAAGCCTCGGCCCGGCCCACGCGCTGCAGTTAGAGGCGCTTCGGCTCAAGGCGCAGGGAACGACGCATGGCAGGATTCACATCGACGGCGCGGTCGCATGCCGCACAGGCGAGATACCGCCGGGTCCGATTAGCGTCGACGCCTTCGTCCACGCCGACAACGAGACGGGATGGCTGCCGCTCTACGAGCAGCACAATGTGCGCGGCGACATGAAGGACGCGGAAGAAGACGCGAGGCTGGCGCAGCTCATCCCCGCCTGCGTCGAAAAAAGGGCTCCGTAGCCCCGGCTGACGGAAACGTCGCCGTAAGCCGTCACGCTTGCGCTTGTTTGCATTTTTACCGCATTGTTTCCGTTGGCGGGAAAGAAACGCGCGCACAGTTGACGAGAGGCGCCCTTCGCGCGACTATAATTTGGGTGTGCGGAAGCTGCCCAAAATAAGGAGGACTTTGCTATGGCGCGAGCAAAGCAGGCTTCAAACGGGAAACGTTCGGGTAAAGCTACGTCCGTGCTAGGCGTTGCGGGCATGTCGCTCGCCGCCTCGGCGAGCGGCGTGTCGGCGGGCGTGCCGGCTATGGACCTCACGCCGGCGCAAGGGGGCGACATCAGCCAATCGCTAGTGCTGGGCGATGAGGAAATCTCCGACGTCACCTTGGCGACCTTCCATCTGTTCGATCAGGAGGCGGTGAAATCGCTGCCCTCGTCCGGCGTACAGATGACCGCCTGCAGATGCGGCGGCTGTCGAGGCTGTCGAGGCTGCAGAGGATGCAGGGGCTGCAGATGCGGCAGAGGATGCGGCTGCGGCGGCTGCTGGAGCGGCTGCTATGGCGGCTGCTGCCTGTCGTGGGGCGGATGCTATCTTTGCTGATCGTTGAGAAATCTCGATCAGGCGTTAGAGGCTCAACGTCGCGTCTCCGCTCTTTGTGAGACGCGGCGCAGTTTTGTACGCTCGCCTGCTGCGGGCGGCGCCTCGCGAATGAGACGCCGGAGGACGCGCTCTGCTCCGACCGTCCACGAAGATGCAGCGGCGCGCGAACGGTGCTCATGACGAATAACGAAGACGCTCTGGCCCAACTCGGCGACGAAATTCCGCAATTCGCGCCCAATTTCAGCGTGTATCTGCTCCAGAGCGATCTGGTCTGCCTCTATTCCGAGGACCGCAAGTTCCTGCTCCACGGCGAGCTCTATGGCGCGCTCGCCACGATGATCGCCAAAGGCGGGAAAAGCTTCCGTAAGCTCGCGCGCGAGCTGGAGAAGACCTATCCAGCTGAGACGATCCGCCACGCCCTGAAGCGGCTGCTGGAGCGGCGCTACATTCTGCCCACGTCGCGGGCTTCGAGCGGCGGCGTCGCGGCCTATTGGGCGAGCCTCGGCTTCTCGCCCGAGACAGCGGCGAAGAACCTCGAAAACTGCCGCGTGCGCCTCCAGTCGCTCGACGTGGAAGGCGGGGCGGAGCTCGAAGCCGCGCTCAAGGCGCTCGGCGCCCGCGTCGTCAAGCGTGACGGCGATCTCACGGTCACGCTAGTCGACGACTATCTCGACCCCCGTCTGGAGGAGCTCAATCAGCAGCATCTCTCGGAGCGGGCGCCTTGGGCGCTCGTGCATCCCGCGGGCATTTTCCCGCTCGTCGGCCCAGTGTTCCGCCCCGGCGAAAGCGCCTGCTGGAAGTGTCTCGCCGATCGGATGCGGCTGAACCGCGAGGTGCGGTCGCTGCTCGATCGCAAGGGCGCTCGCCGCCTCATGGTTTCTCCGCTGGCGCGGCGGCCGTTCGGACAGGCCGGCGTCGGGCTTGCGGCGGTCGAGCTCGTGAAGGCGATCGGGACCGGCTTCAAGACCGTGCTCAGCGATCACGTCGTGAGCCTCGACCTCCTGGGCGCGAGCGTCGCGAAGCATTATGTGGGACGGCGCCCGCAATGCCCGGCCTGCGGGAAAAAGAAGCTGCGCGATCCGCGCCGGGCGCCGGCGCCGATTGAGCTTGGCGCGGACAACAAGGTCGTTTTGACCAGCGGCGGCTACCGCAGCGTCGCGCCCTCGGCCACGGTCGCGCGCTTCCGCAAGCACGTGAGCCCGCTCACGGGCGTCGTCTCCAAGCTGGAGCGGATCGAGGCTGATCTGCCGCTCAACACGAATTTTCGCGCCCAGCACAATTTCACTGGCGGGGCCGAGACGGTCGGCGAGCTGCGGCAAGGCCTGCAAGGCGGCAGCTTCGGCAAGGGCAGCACCGCCGAGCAGGGCGAGGCCAGCGCGCTTATGGAGGCGATCGAGCGCTATTGCGGCATCTTTCAGGGCGACGAGATCAGGGTTCCACGGCGCCTCCTCGATTTCAAGCCGGGCGAGGCGATCGCGCCGAACGACGTGCTGCTCTTTTCCGAAGAGCAGTTGCGCCGGGGCGCAGAGCCGTCGTGCGCGCATGAGGACATCGAGGCGACTCCGGGCTTCTTCGACCCTTCGACGAAGCTCGACTGGTCGCCGGTCTGGTCCTTGCGTGACGAAGGCTTCAAACATCTGCCGACGAGCATGCTTTATTTCTTCTATCGTGGTCCGGCCGCCTTCGCGGCGGATTCAAATGGCTGCGCCGCCGGCAACACCGTCGCCGAGGCGATTGTCCAGGGGTTCTTGGAACTCGTCGAACGGGACGCCTATGCGCTCTGGTGGTACAACAGAGTGCAGCGCCCTGAGCTGGATTTGAGCCATTTCGAGGACTCCTACGTCCGCGAGTTCCGCAACGAGCTGGCCGACCGGGGCCACAAGCTGTGGGTGCTCGACATCACGAACGATCTCGGCATTCCGACCTATGTCGCGATCACGCACTGGGTGAAGGACGGCAAGGAGAACGTCGAATTCGGCTCTGGCGCGCATTTCGATGCGCGGATCGCGCTGCTGCGCGCCTTGACCGAGCTGAACCAGTTCCTCTCGATCGGTCTCATGGACGGCGGCGCGGGAGACAAGTCGAGCCTCGACGGCGTGACGCCGCTGCGTCTGCAGGATTACCCTTATCTGACGCCCAACGGCGCCGATCTCGTCCAGCCGGACCTTGACGTCAAGTTCGGCAAGCTCGACACGCACAAGCAGGTCGCCGCCTGCGTGAGCCTCGCCAAGAAAGCGGGCCACGACTTCCTCGTCCTCGACCAGACGCGCGCGGACATCGGCGTCCCCGTGGTCCGGGTCGTCGTGCCGGGCTTGCGGCATTTCTATCGGCGCTTCGGCTCTGGCCGTCTTTACGACGCGCCAGTGAACCTTGGGTGGCTCGAGACGCCGCGTGAGGAAGCCGAGCTCAATCCTATCCACCCCCATAGCTAAAAGCGCGAGGCGAGCTTGGCCGCCGGAGCACCGAAGAAAGCGCGGCGGAGCGCTAAGCCGGCCCTGACAGCGAGGCTCGGCGCCCGCGCGAGCCTAGAGGCGCGCGCCACGGGCGAGATCGTCGCCACGATCCAGGGCTATGCGATGAGCCTTGGGAGCTTGGGGACGGCCGCGGCGGACGGCCTCAAAAAGCTGCGCGCGGGACTGCCGATCGCGGACCTCGACTCCGACAGTCGCGCTGGCGATAGGGAAACGAGGCTTCTGGTCGCGCGGCTCGCAAACCTCGGCTTGCTGGAGTTTCGCCTCGGCGGAGCGGAAGGCGAGGAACTCGCCGTCATCGAGCCGCAGACTCGGGATTACTGGCCGCGAACGCTAGAGCTCAAGGACGACGACAGGCTCGTGCTGTCGCGCTTCGCCTATCTGCGTCGGCGCGGCGTCGACATGGTGCTGGAGTCGCCGCGCGCCGCGGCGCTGTTTCGCATTTGCTCCCCCGAGACCGCCGCCGCGCTCGCCGCGCTCGCACGCCCGCGCCAAGTCAAGGAGCTGCGCCGGCAGAATCGCTTTCCGGGGCTCGCGCTGCTCGGCTTGCTGCTCGATTGCCAGATGCTTTTTAAGACAGACGCCGCCGACGGCGCGGCGCTAAGGCGCGCCGAGGGCGACGACCAGCTCGTGCTGTGGGACTTTCACGATCTGCTGTTCCACGCGCGCAGCACCGAAGGCCGCCACGCCAATCTCCTCGGCGGCGTCTATCCGCATGCAGGCGCCATCGCGCCTTTGCCGGCGGTCAGGCCGAGCTGGCCGGGCAAGAAGCTCGATCTGCCGCCGCCACAGGCGCTTTCGCATTTCGCCGAGCTGCTGCGCCGGCGCCGTTCCGTGCGCGAGTTCGACGAGCGGGACCCGATCACTCTCGACGAGCTCTCCACCCTTCTCGACCGCACCGCGCGCGTGCTCGCGCGATGGAGCGATCCCGTGGACATCGACGACGGCGGGCATACGTCAAGGCCGTACCCAACGGCCGGCGCGGCTTATGAGCTTGAGCTCTATCTCGCTGTCGCGCGATGCGAGGGATTGAAGCGGGGCTTCTATCATTACGACGCCGGCGCACACGCCCTGGCGCCGATCGATGTTCAGCCAGGCGACCTCGAAACGATGCTGATCGGCGCCGCGCCGGCGATGGGCGTCGCCGTCGCCCCACAGATTCTTGTCACGATCAGCGCCAGATTCGGCCGGATCTCCTGGAAGTACAGCTCGATCGCCTATTCGCTGATCTTGAAGGACGTGGGCGCGCTGTCGCAGAGCTTCTATCTCGCGGCGACCGACATGGGCCTAGGGGGTTGCGCCATCGGGATTACCAATCTCGACATTTTCGCGAGGATGACGGGACTCGAGTTGCACGCCGAAGGCCCTGTCGGCCAATTCGCGCTCGGGCGCGGATTGAAGTCTTGAAACTTTCGCTCGCCTAAGCGCGCCTTCCCGCGGCTGCGGGGGCCGGAGCCACGATGTAGCCGACGGGCTTGCGCGCGCGCCGCTCCATCAGCGCGAAGGCGGCGCCTTGCGCGTCCGCGCAATGAGCTATGAGGGCGGCGCCCGGCGCCTCGTCTGGACCATAAAGGATCTCGCCGCCGGCTTCCTCGACGCGCTTCGCCGCCGCTTCAATGTCGGCGACGTTGAAATAATAGAGCCAAAAGGGGTGCGGAAGCGTCGGCGGCTTGTCGATCATGCCGCCCATCATCTCCGCGCCGGCGGCGAAGCTCTGATACACGCCCATGGGACCTGGCCGCCTCTCCATTTCCTGCCAGCCGAGCAGCTTGTTGTAAAAGGCGAACGCCTGCTCCCAGTCGGCGGCGAGCAATTCGTTCCAGCCGACGCGCCCCGGGGCGTCTGGGGCCGCGGACGGCGCCAATGGCGTTCGCAGCCGCTGGATCAGCGCGAAGGTCGCCTGCTGGGGGTCGGCGACGATCGAAAAGCGGCTGACGCCGGAAATATCGGCAGGAGGAACATAGACCGCGCCGCCGAGCCGCCGCAGGCGCTCGACGGCCAGGTCCACATCGTCGACCGCGACATAGCCCAGCCAATGCGGCGCGACGCGGGTCTCGGCATCTTCCGGCAGCTTCATCAGGCCGGCGACGGGGCCGTCAGGGAGCGTGAACAGACTGTAAGAGAAGCCGGCCTGCGGCGTGTCTTGCGCGCCCCAGCCGACGACATGGGCATAGAAGGCCTTGGCGCTCTCCAGGTCCGTCGTCGCGAGCTCGTGCCAAACGAATCCGCCGTGCGCCTTGGTCATGCTTGCCGCTCTGTTCGAAGACGCGAAGACGCCGGGTCGGTCGACGCTTCTCTTTCATGTGTCACGACGTTTACCAGCGCTCGAGGGACGGCGACAGCCGAAACGCATGCGCGACGCGGGGTAGCAGCGAGCGCTCCGATAGGGCTTGCTTGTCATTTTCCTTTCCGTTTGCTTTCCAAAAGTTAACTGGCGTTCGGCGGGGATGAGCGTAGCATGCGGTTAGTTCGGAGGCGCTAAGCCCCCCAGAAGTCTCCGGTACTAACGCCCACCGCGCGTCCGCTGCTCTCCGCCCACGACTTCGGACGCGCGGTGTGGCTTCGGAATCCATTCTCAGTTTAAGGTCCTGTCCGGAAACAACTACTGCATCTCTTGCGGCGGCCCCGGGTCGACGCAGGAGTCAATTGAACGAACTCTACTGCCGTCTTCTTTGTGCCTTTCCTGACTTGGAGGTTAAAAGTCACCCCCAAGGCAGGAAGAGCGCCAAGAATCGCTAACTCATTGGCGCCGGCTGACGCCCTTCATCGCTCGCTCTCGCCGCCCGCCGGCGCCGCGGAAGGCGCTCCTGCCGTCGGCTTGCCGAACGCCTTCAGCGTTTTCTCGACGATCGGCTCGGTCGTCGACCTCCAGCCCGGCCCCGCTTCCGCGACCGGAGTCGGTCCCACGCCGGGGACCATGTGCACGACCTTGTATCCCTTAGCTTTCAGCACGCGTAAAAAGTCCGGCAGCATCTTGGCCGTGCTGAGCTTGGAGTCGTGAAACAGCACGATGCCCTTTCCGGTCTTCTCCAGCCGCTCCATCACCAATGCGAGCTCAGCCTCGGGCGTCATCGTCCGCCAGTCCGACGCCCAAAGATCGGAGCCGAAGACCGCGAGCCCGCGTCCATGAGCATAGTTGACCAGGTCGGGACTGTCGGCGTACCCCGGAAAGCGGAAGAACGGCGAATGCGGCTTCATCCCCGCCTCGCCGAAGCCGGCCTTGTCCACTGCGGCGATTCCCTTGTCGATGTCCTTCTTCGCAACCTCGAGCGGCATGAGGCGCAGCGTGCGGCCTGGATGCGTCATCGAGTGGTAGCCGATGCTGTGGCCTTCCGAGACCTCGCGTTTGACCAGCGCTGGCATGGCCTCGGCGTGTTCTCCGATCAGGAAGAAGGTGGCCTTGGCGCAGCCCTCTTTGAGCGCGTCGAGCACCGCGGGCGTCGTCTCGGCTGGGCCGTCGTCGAAGGTCAGCACGACCTCGTGATCCTTGAGCTCGAGCGTCTGGGGGTAGCTCTGCAAGCCGAGCGAGAGCCCCTGTGCACCGTCGATGGCGACCTCGCGCGCGGGCTCGCATTCCGCTCCAGCGGGCGCAGCCAGGCCGAGGCAGAGGCTCAACACGAGATAGATGCGCACAGATAAGCTCCTTCGACGCTTTACGGTTGGACTTCTGGCCTTTGCAGGTTATGCAGCCGACGAACTCCACCGCGGGCCGTGACATGACGCCAGAATTAGACGATACGGCGACGGATTCCGACCCTTTCCGCGACGAGGACGGCGCGCCGCGTCCCGACTTCGTGGCGGCGGTCGAGGCGGCGGTGGCCGCAGAGGACGCGGAGCGCACGCATGGGCTCGTCGGGGCTTTGCACGAGGCCGATCTCGGCGCGCTGCTGGAGCTTCTCGATCATGAGACGCGCCCCCGCCTCATTGGCCTCATGGGCGCGGACTTCGACTTCGCCGCGCTGACCGAGGTCGGCGAGACCACCCGCGAGGACATTCTCGAGGAGTTGCCGGTCGCGGCGCTGGCCGAGGGCGTACGCGACCTCGAGAGCGACGACGCCGTGGCGATTCTCGAAGCGCTGGAGCCGGAAGAGCAGGCGGAGGTGCTGGAGGCGCTCCCGGCGCACGAGCGCATCGTGCTGCGCCGCTCGCTCAACTATCCCGAGGACAGCGCCGGCCGCCTCATGCAGTCGACGCTGATCGCCGTGCCAGCGTTCTGGACGGCGGGACAGGTGTTGGATTTCTTCCGCGAGACCGATCCAGCTCTGCTGCCGGACAATTTCTTCGAGGTGTTCGTCGTCGATCCCGGCTATCGGCTGCTCGGCACGGTTTTTTTGGACGCGCTCGTGCGTGCGCGCGCCGACAAGCGCGTCGACGAGATCATGCAGGCCGACCGGCGCCACGTGCACGCGACCGAGAAAAGCGAGGAGGTTGCGAGGCTTTTCGAGCGCTACAATCTCGTGTCGGTTCCGGTCGTGGACGACGCCGAACGGCTCGTCGGCGTCATCACCATCGACGACGTGGTCGACGTGCTGCAGGAAGCGGCCTCCGAGGAGATCAAGGCGCTTGGCGGCGTCAATCCGCATGAAGAGCTCTCCGACGATTTCTGGCAGACGGCGCGCAACCGCTTCTGGTGGCTGCTCGTCAATCTGTTCACGGCCTTCATCGCCTCCTCGGTGCTGAGGCTCTTCGAGAGCCAGATCGAGAAAATGGTGGCGCTGGCGGTGCTGGCCCCGATCGTCGCGAGCCAGGGCGGCAATTCCGCGACGCAGACCATGACGGTCGCCGTCAGGGCGCTGGCGACGCGCGAGCTCTCGCGCGCAAACGCCGCGCGGGTGATTTTGCGCGAGCTTGCGGCGGCGGCCGTCAATGGCGCGGCCTTCGGGCTGATCACTGGCGTCGTGGCGGGCTATTGGTATTCTTCGATCGGCGTCTTGCCGGTCATCGCGCTCGCCATGCTGACCAATCTCATCGCCGGCGCGCTCGGCGGGGTGCTGGTGCCACTCGCCCTGGAGCGCTGGAAGGTCGACCCCGCCGTCTCCTCCTCGGCCTTCGTGACGACGGTGACGGATGTGGTGGGCTACGGCTCTTTCCTTTCTATCGCCACTTTGTGGTTTCATCTGTTCTAAAGCGTGGCGCACCGCCGGCGTTAACGGGGCGTTTCCGTCTGGGGGATAATTTGAGCCTATGTCGGTCCTGACCTCGTTCCGCGTCCCCGCCGTCTTCCTGCTGCTGGGGGTTTCGAGCCTTCTCGCCGCGTGCGGCGGCGCGGTCGACCCGAGCTATTCCTATTCCACGCACGGCCAGCGCTTCGCGACCAGCGCGCCGCTGGTCAATCCCAAGCGCGATCCCGACTATCTCGCCTATGCGGTGCCGACGGGCGAACTCCATCTCTATCCCGCGACGCGCAGCGCCGAATATGAAGTGCACGGCGTCGACGTTTCGAAATACCAGGGCGACATCGACTGGCAGGCGGTGAAGGACGCGGGCGTCGCCTTCGCCTACATCAAGGCGAGCGAGGGCACGGACAACATCGACCATAAATTCGAAGCGAATTGGGCGGGCGCCAGGGCTGCCGGCATTCCGCGCGGGCCGTATCATTTCGTCTATTGGTGCCGGCCGCCTTTGGAGGAAATCGCCAATCTCGAGCGCGTCGCGCCAGTGGAGCCGGACGCGCTGCCGCCGGTGCTCGACGTCGAGGCGACGCCGACCTCGCACACCTGCAAGCGCGTGCTGGAGCGCGAAAGCGTGCTGGCCGACATGCGCCTCATGCTCCAGGAGATGGAGCATCATTACGGCAAGAAGCCGATCATCTATTCCTCGGTCGACTTCTACCAGGCGATCCTGAGCGACGACGCCCTCGCGGAGTATCCGATCTGGGTACGGTCGACGAAATACCACCCGACCGTGCGCTACGGCGCGCGCAAATGGACATTCTGGCAATATCGCTCCGACGGCTCGGTGCCGGGCATTCCGGGCGCCGTCGATCAGAACGCGTTCCACGGCACGCAAGAGCAATGGCGCAAGTGGCTCGCTGAGCAGCAGTCGCACGGGTGAGACGTGCCGGCGCGGCGTTCGAGGATTTCGAGCGGCGCCAGCGGGAACGCCGAGAGATTTTTGATCTGCGGCATAGGGCGCGCGGCCCTCACCCAGCGATGTCCGGCGTCTTCCACGCGAGGTGCTGGCCGCTGTCCACCGCGATCATCTGGCCAGTCACATTGCGCGCAGCGGCGAGATAAAGCGCCGCGGCGACGATCTCCTCAACGTCGACGGCGCGCTGCAGCGGAACGCCCGCGACCTCGATCGCGAAGTCCTCCTGTCCCAGCGTGTCATTGGCGAGCACGGGTCCCGGGCCGATGGCGTTGACGCGGATTTTCGGCGCGAAAGCCTGCGCCATTGTGCGCGTCGCTGTCCACAATGCCGATTTCGCCAGCGTATAGGTGAAGAACTTCGGCGTCGGCCGCAGCACGCGCTGGTCAAGGACGTTGATGATCGCCCCCTCCTGGTCCTGCGGCAGGCCCGCCGCAAAATCGCGTGACAGCAGCAGCGGCGCGCGCAGATTGACCGCCATGTGACGCTCAAACAGCCCAAGCTCGAAACTCTCCGAGGCGTCGGCTTCGAACAGGGAGGCGTTGTTGACGAGGAGCGTCGGCGTCCCAAAGAGCGCGGCGGCGCGTTTGACGATCGTCTCTGTCTCGCCGGGGTCGGCGAGATCGGCGCCAATCGCCGCAGCGCGCGCGCCCGATTCGCACAGCGCTTGCGCCGCGCGCGCCGCTTCGTCAAGCGAGCGCGGCGAAGCGTGCAGCACGACAGGGCGCCCGGCCCTCGCCAATCCTTCCGCGATCGCGCGGCCGAGGCGACGCGCCGCCCCGGTCACCAGCGCCGGCCCCAAATCGCTTTTCATGCTCACCACGGCGACCTCCTCGCCGCCCTTATTTCATGCTTTATTAAACAAGATCAACCGCCAGCCCTGGGCATTTTTAAGGCACCCTTAGCGTATAAGATCATCTTAACAAGACATTGAGTGGAGATAATCATTATATTAACCAATATATTCTCAATAAAGGCCAAACTATGGTTACTCGGGGCCGTAGGGCAATTCTCTACATAAAGTTATTGTTAAGCTGAACGATTTTAGTTTTACGCATCGAGCCGGCGATATCGGCTCACGTGCAATTGCGGCCCGCTTGGCAGGCCGCCGCCAGAGCGGAGACAAGTCCCATGAGAAAGGCCCTTCTCGCGTGCGCGATCGCGCCCCTCGCTCTCGCAGCGAGGCCCGCTTTCGCCGCCGATATGCCGCAGCGCGACTACGCGCCGCAGCCCGGCTACTTCTCGCCGACCCCTGTCGCGCGCTGGCAGGGCTTCTACGCCGGCTTGAACGTCGGCTACGGCTTCTCGTCCTTCGACAACGGCGGCTACGCTTTTGTGGGTAATCCCAATGGCGCCATGATTGGCTTCACCGCCGGCTACAATTTCATGCCTGCGCCGAACTTGCTTATCGGCGCAGAGGCTGACTTCGACTTCGCGGGGCTCAAGACCACGCAAACGCCCTATTTCGGCGTGCAGAGCTCGGGCGGCGTCGACGATATTCTGACCATACGTGGGCGCGTCGGCTACGCCATGGACCGCCTGCTGATCTTCGCGACCGGCGGCTTCGCCGGCAGCCGCAACAGCGTCGGCCTCGGCACGTGGTGGACGCAATTTTATGGACAAGAGTCGAAGTTCCAGACTGGCTGGACGATCGGTGGCGGCGCCGAGTACCTCGTGACGCCTAATCTCTCGGCCAAGGCCGAATATCTCTTCACCTCGGTCGGCTCCGACCGCTATTTCGACTTCACCCCGAACGCGCTGCAGAGCAGCGTGAACTCGTCGCTCTTCCGTGTCGGCTTGAACTACCACTTCTTCTAAAACGCGACGTTTCGATCTCCAAGGCCCGGGCGGCGACGCCCGGGTCTTTTGTCACGTGAGCTTTTCCACTCGGAAACTATATTCTCGGCTGGCGGCGCTTTGAGCGATCGCCGGGCGAAACAGCCAATTCGAGGAGGACGCTATGAGTATTCTGGACTTTTTAACCAAGAAGGACCCGAAAGCCCCTGCGCCCGCCGGCTCGACGTCGACGAGCGCGGCGCCGGCAGACGCGCTGAGGGCGGAAGTCAACAGGCATGGTCTCGATTGCTCCAATGTGCAAATCCAGGTCGACGGCTCGACGGTCACATTGACCGGCACGGCGCCGACCAACGACGAGGCCGAGAAGATCGCGCTCGCCTGCGGCAATACGCAAGGCGTGACCAAGGTGGTCAATCACATCAACGATCTTAGTCCCGAGAGCGCCGCTGCGGGCGGCGCGGCGACGTCCGCCCCGGCGTCCGGGGGCTCCGCAACCGGCTCGACCTTCTACACAGTGAAGTCGGGCGATAGCCTCTGGAAGATCGCGGAGATGGTCTACGGCCACGGCCATGGCGCGAAATATCAGAAAATTTTCGAGGCCAACAAGCCGTTGCTGAAGGACCCTGATGAAATCTTCCCGGGCCAGGTGCTGCGCATCCCCCCGGCCTAAATCTCTCGAGTCCTCGGCAAAGGCTGCGGCGCCTTCCTCCTTCGCGCGGGAGGGCGACGCAGCTTATACTTTGGTCGCGTCGAAGGACGGCGTCGCCTTCGCAAAATCGTCGAGCCACGTCACGAGGCGTGGATATTTCTCGCGCCAAGCCCCGGCGAAGCGCAGGTCGAGATAGCCGAGCGCCGTCGCCGCGGCGATGTGGCCGATGTCGGTTTCGCCCGCCGGCGGCTCGGCCTCGAGCGCCGCGAGGCCCCGCTCGACCTTGCCTCGCTGCAAGCTCACCCAGTCGTCGGAGCGCTTCTCCGCCGGGCGTGTGGTTTCCTCGAAACGCAGCAGCAATGCGGCGTCGCAGATTCCGTCGCCCAACGCCTGCAATCGCAGGGCTGCGAAACGCCGCCCGGCGTCTGCCGGAAACAGCTTGCCGCCGCCGGCGAGATAACCGAAATATTCGGCGATCACGCGGCTGTCAAAGAGGGTCGAGCCGTCTTCGAGGACGAGAGTCGGGATCTTGCCGAGCGGGTTTTGCGTGCGGATGCTGTCTGACGGGTCGGCGAAATCGACCGTTTGAGTCGCGATGCGATCGGAAAGGCCCAGGATCGCCGCCGCGATCAGGACCTTTCTGGCATAGGGCGACGCAGGGCTGTAGCGGAGGACGAGCATCGGCAGGGTCCTTGGGACAATGAGCGCGACTTGCGCCCCGCTCTCGACCTGGGGCCTATTGCTCGCTCAAGACGCGCTTCAAGAGCTCGATCACTTCCGCCACCTGGCGATCGGTGGCGACGAGTTGCTCGATCTTGCGCACGGCGTGCAGCACGGTCGTGTGATCTCGCCCGCCGAAGCGCCGGCCAATCTCGGGGAGCGAGCGCGGCGTCAACACCTTCGCGAGATACATCGCGATCTGCCGAGGACGCACGACGTTAGCAGTGCGGCGCGCCGATAGGATGTCGTTGCGCGACACGCTGTAGTGACTCGCGACGAGTCGCTGGATGTCTTCGATCTTTACGCGCTTGGGCTCGTGTGCTTGCACGAGGTCGCGGATTGCGGTCTCCGCCATGGCGAGGCTGAGCGGCGCGCCGTTCAGCGTCGAATGGGCGAGAAGCCGGTTGACTGCGCCTTCGAGATCGCGACCGTTCGTCGTGATCGTCTTGGCGACGAAGCTCACAACTTCGGGCGGCACGATGAAATTGTGCTGCTTTTGCCGCGCCGCGGCGACGCGCGCGTCGACGATCTTCACGCGCAGCGCTTCGTCGAGAGGGCCGATGTCGACACAGAGCCCGGATTTCAGCCGCGACAGCACGCGCTCCTCGAGCGACTCAAGCTCGGAAGGCGGGCGGTCCGCCGCGACGACGATCTGGCGTCCCGCGTCGATGAGAGCGTTGAGGATGTGGCAAAACTCTTGCTGTATCCACTCGCCGCGCAGAAACTGCACGTCGTCGATGATCAGCATGTCGATGCCCCGCAGCGTCTCCTTGAAGGCGATCGACGTCTGCGCGTTGAGCGAGGACACGAAGCCGCTCATGAACTTTTCTGCGGTCAGATAGACGACGCGGCGCTTGTTGGCTGCGGCTTCTTGCGCCATCGCCTGCAGGAGATGGGTTTTGCCTAATCCGACGGCGGCGTGCGTATAGAATGGGTTGAAGAGCGGCGCCCCCTCGTTCTGGCGCGGCTCGACGACGCGGCGGGCCGCGGCGTGAGCGAGCTGATTCGACGGGCCGACGAGGAAGGTCTCGAAGGTCAGGCGGCGATCGAGCGGCGAACCTGACGCGCTCTCGCACTCTGGACGCACACCGGCTTTCGCGACCGCGCGCCGCGGCCCCGGAGCCGGCGCAAGACCGGCCGCCGGCTCGTTTTCGTTGGCGGTGGCGCTGGCGGACGACGCTCCGGGCGACATCGTGTCGCTCGCGCCAGTCTCGCGCCCCGGCGTCTTCCGGCTCGGCGAGCGCAGCTCGATGGACACGCGATCGACGCTCGGGAATTCGGCGACGACGCGCGCCTTGATGCGCTCCTGATAGCGCGATTGCACCCAGGTTTTGAGGAACTTCGTCGGCACCGTCAGCCGCACGACTCCGGCCTCCACCGCATCCAGCTCGAGACGCGCGAACCAGGACTCGAAAGTCGCTTCGCCGAGCTCGGCGCGCA
>DASPSI010000119.1:0-3361 GCA_035624015.1 Methylocystis sp. | reverse complement strand
AAGGCGGTTTGCGCGTCGATGAGATCGGCGAGGCCCTCCACTTGCGACAGGTCCATCTTGCCGTTCACAAAAGCGCGGCGCGCGAATTCGCCCGGCTGGGCCGCCCGCAAGCCAGGTCTCCGGCTGAGCGCCCGAAGGACCGCCGTCAGCACGGCGCGTCCGCCGTGCAGGTGAAATTCGGCGCACTCCTCGCCCGTCGCAGACGCCGGGGCCGGAAACCACAGCGCGAGACCGCGATCGATCGTCTCGAGACTTTCGGGATCGCGATAACGGGCATATCGCGCGGTTCGCGGTTCGGGCCGCAATCCCGTGAACGCGATCAACGTCTCGAGCGCGGCGGGGCCCGAGATGCGGATCACTGCCACCGCCGCCCGCCCCGCGCCGCTCGCCAAGGCAAAAATCGTCTCCTCCGCCATCGCGCCTCCTTCCCGTCAATGGCGGTCAGGCGCGCGGAAAATCAAGGCCACGAAGCCTCGAGGGCCTCAAAAGCAGGGGCGCTTGACTTGGCTGTGGCTCACCCCCATGCCGTCGACATAGGTGTCACGCAACGTGGGGCAGGCGGCTGCCGGACTGATGGCAGGCGCCGCCGGCTGAGGCCGCTGGTAAACAACGCGCTCGGTTTCAACGATGACGGTCGGGCCGGCGACCACGCCAACGACCGCGGGGTGGGCGGGACGCGCTTTAGAACTTCCATGAGATTCAGCGGCGTTCGACGACGCGGCGCCGAAACAAAGAACAACGCCGAGACCTGCTGCGGCGAAACCGGTTTTGAGCTCCTGCGAAGCGCGCATGAGGGCCCTCCTCTTCTAGCCGCACAGAGCATGAAGCGACAAGCGTTAAGCGAAGCTTTGCTATTCCTGGCCCGCCCAGGCGCACTTGCTGAAATCTCCGCGGACACAGTTAGACAAGACTGAACCTAAATGCCGCAGTTGAGATTTTGCGGCTGGGCTAAGATCGCGCATTCTGCGGGGCATGACGCGCGATTCCTCTCCTTTGTCCGCTCACCCGACGGGTGAACAATCTCCGGTTGTTGCAGACGAGCCGCCGGCCGGCGTCGATCTCGACAGCTTCTTTGGCCCGATCCGAGTCGAATGGGACCAGGAGGCGGCGATGACGCCGCTGGGGCAACTGCCCTTCTTCATCGACTTCCTCAAGGCGAGCGGGCTGTTCGACGCCTTCGTCGCGGATTGTCCGTTGCGCTACGTGAGCCCGAACGCGCCCAGGAAGCGCGATGTCCTCGGCACGGCGATGCTCTCCATGCTCGCCGGCCACAAGCGCTACGCCCACATTGCGGCGCTGCGCTGCGACGCCGTGCTGCCGGAGCTGCTCGGCATGAAGAAGGTCGTGAGCGAGGATGCAGTGAGGCGCGGCTTCAAGGCGATCGACGAGGACGAAGGCGCCGTCTGGCTGCGCGGCCATCTAGCCTATTGCGTGGAGCCGCTGCTGGCCGAGCCGTGGATTCTCGATGTCGACACGACGGTCAAGCCGCTCTACGGCCATCAGGAAGGGGCGGTTCTGGGCTACAATCCCAAGAAGCCGGGGCGTCCGAGCCACTGCTACCACACCTATTCGATGGCGCAGACGCGTCTCGTGCTCGACGTCGACGTCTCGCCCGGCGACGAGCACACGTCGAAGCACAGCGCGCCGAGCCTTTGGGCTTTGCTCGACCGCTTAGCCCGCGACCTGTGGCCGGCGCTGCTGCGCGGCGACTGCGGCTTCGGCAACGAGGGGATCATGCGCGAGGCCGAGGCGCGCGGGCTGCCCTATCTCTTCAAGCTGCGGCTGACCGCGAACGTCACGCGCATGATCGAGAAGCTCGGCGGCGCGCGCGACGGGGTCTACGCGGGCCAAGGCTTTCACGCGAAAGAAAGCGCGGTTCGCCTGACGGGCTGGAGCCGGGAGCGGCGGGTGATCGTGCTACGGCGGCGCCTGAAGGGCGCCGTAGGGCTTTCCTATGACGACGGCGACGCGCCGCAGCTGTCCTTCGCCGAGATTGGCGACGCCAGCGAAGTCTACGAATATTCGGTTCTGGTGACCTCGCTCGACGAGGAGACATCGGCGTTCGGCCAGCTGTACCGCGATAGGGGCGACGGGGAAAATATTTTCGACGAGACGAAAAACCAATGGGGCTGGGGCGGCTTCACGACGCATGATCTCGCGCGTTGCCGCCTGGCGGCGCGGCTCATCGCGCTGTTCTACAACTGGTGGAGCATTTTCGTGCGTCTCGCCGAGCCGCGCTGGCATCGGGAGGCGATCACCAGCCGTCCGCTGTTTCTCTCGGCCATCGCGACGCGCACGCGGCACGCGCGGCAGACCACGATCCGCGTGACGAGCGCCCATGCCGACGCGAAGCCCGCCGCCAAGGCGCTGGCCGCCGTCGCGGCCTTTCTGCGGGGCCTCGTCGAAAATGCGGAGCAGTTGACGAGGCTGCAGAAATGGCGGGCGATCCTGTCGCGGGCATTCCAGACGTTCCTCAAAGGCCGTCTGCTGCGGGCGTCGCCGCGCCTCGCCGCATGCTGACACATCCATAAGCTGCAAATTCAGCGCGCGAAGCTCTCGCGCAGCGACCAACTGCCGTTTTTAGGCTGAAACAAATCGAGCGCATTCGCCACAAGCCGACCGTTACGCTGAAGCGAACGGCGAATCTATTCGGTGCTGTCCAAAACGAACAGATTCAAAAACGCGTCCTTGTTCGCCCGGAGCCGCTCGAGATGCGCCGCCGCGAGTTTGGCGAGACTTCGGTCGCCGGCCGGGGTCAACACGATCAGCGAGCGACGGCGATCCGTCAGATCGACCTTTCGCCGCACCAATTTTGCGTCGACGAGGCGCGAGACCAGCTCAGCCGCGCTGTGGTCGCGAATCATGAGTTGATGCGCCAGCTCGCCGACGCTGATCGGCGTTTTCCTTCCCGCCGTCTTGATGACCAGAAGAGCCTGATACCATTGCATCGTCAGGCCCAGCTCCGAGGCGGCGCGCTCGCTGAACGCCAAAAACTTTCGCAAGGCGGAGCGAAAATGCGCCAGGGCGAGAAGCTCCGCTTCGGTGGGCGCGCCCCGATCCATCTTCAGCGGCTCCAGGCTCGGCGCCGCATCCAATCTATCCTTCGCTTCCGGCGTTTTCATGTCTCAGAGTTACATGTTCTATGCCATAATGCGCCCTCGTGCGATGCCACGCCCCTTTGCGGTCGTAAAGACAAAAATCAGATAAATTTCGGAATAAATCGGTTCGTGCTTCCCCGCGCCTCTCACTACGCGGAAGCCCTAAATCGGCCTGCTCTCCGCCACATTAATATACATATTCATCAATAATATCGCACTCCGACCCCGCTTTCCGCCCATCGTATGCAGAACTAAAAACGAGG
>DASPSI010000122.1:0-11469 GCA_035624015.1 Methylocystis sp. | reverse complement strand
AGATTGGGTTGGTGACGACGGCGCGCGCGCGGCCTTGCGCCACGGCCTCGACCGCGAATTCTATCGACGCGATCGTGGCGGCCGCTCCTGTCCGATTGCGCTTTAAAGGGACGACCGGGAGAGCGCGGGCGAAAATTTCCGTCGCGGTCTCCAGGGTGGCTTCTTCGATTGCCGCATCGAATGCCAGTGCCGCCGCGGCGTCCGCAAAGAGCGAGGGGTCGCCGAGCGCCGCGAACGGTGGGAGCTTCGCGGCTTCGCGGGCGCGAAACGCCTTGAGGGTGATTTCCAGGCCGACGCCCCTAGGATCGCCCTGCGTGAGAGCGAGCGGCCGCGTATTTTGTGTGATCATCGTTTAAGGGTTGAAGATTTGGCCGCGCCTTGTTTAAGGAGGGAAGCGCTTGAGCGCAAATCGGCTTTGATGCGCCGGACGCAACGCGCGCGCGTTTTGAAAGCCGCGCACGCGGTATTTCAGCGTCTACTCTCCTCGCCGCCGCCCCACAACGCGGGTGAAGGTAAATGTCCGCCCTTGATCCAAGCGCAGCATCTCGGCCTCTCTCGCTGTGGAGGAGCCCCCGCCAGGAGGAATGCCGACCTCCAAGCAGCACTCATTCCATTCCACCCACAGCTTCCATCCCTCCGCCATGGTGTCGGCGCGCTCGACCTCGACAAGGCCGGTCTTAGCCCAGTGCCGGCGCCACCAGCCTGCGCTGTGGAAGCTACAGAAGTCCCATTCCCAATGAGGCCGAAGCGGAGCAGGTGGTCCTTCATCCAGCTCCTCGTTGAGACCAGGCGCCACGATGCAAAGACGTCCGCCCGGTTTGAGGAACTGCAGGACATATCCCAAATATAGGTCGTCCGTCCCAAAGTAGTGGTAAGCGTCGAAGCTGACGATGGCGTCGAAATAGCCTTCAGAGAAAGGCAGAGCATGCGCCTCCGCATGGATGGGTAGAACGCGCTCGGCCATGCCCGACGCTTCGATCCGCCGCAGATTTTCACTTGGTTTGACCCAGAGGTCGGCGGCCCAGACCGTGACGCCGAACTCCTTGGCGAGGAAGATCGAGCTCGCCGCCTTCCCGCATCCCAGATCGAGGACGCGCATGCCCGGCCGAAATTCAACCGCTTGGCTGGCCCACTCGGCCAGCCAGAGGACGTTGGGACCCATCCACGCGTCGAATTGCCATTCGGCCTCATAGTTCACAGAGCGCGGGAAATCCGGTTTCACCAGACGGGCGCGCAAGTCGATTGAGATGTTCAACGAAGCTCTCCAGCTTGCACGACCGCGTGCCGCCCGGAGTCGGCACGCCGAGCTTATCGAATCAAGTGTCGAGGCCAAAAAGACCGAGACCGGGCGCCGCGGCGACAGGTTTCGCTCATCTATCCAAATTCCCCGAAAATCGAAAATGTGATTTTCGATTTCGGGCCACTTGGCGGCCGCCCCTTCGAATACCGACTTCTGCATATCGTGGCCATCTGGCGTTATCTATCACTAGGGCCGCCTGAGCCTGCGGTCTGGAATCGGCCTTGGGCGCGCCGGAGAAAATCTATATGGTCCACTCAAACCTCCAAGGAGCCGAGCGTGACCCCGCAGCCCGACGCCCAACCTCTCGCCGGACGGCGCCTCCTGCTCATCGTCGGCGGCGGCGTCGCGGCTTACAAGTCGCTCGAGCTCGTGCGTCGCCTGCGCGAGGCGGGGGCTTCCGTGCGCGTGGTCGTGACCGCCGGCGCGCAGGAATTCGTCACGCCGCTCTCCTTCGCAGCCCTCAGCGGTGAGCGCGTCCACACCGACCTCTTTGACGCCGCGCTCGAGGGCGAGATGGGGCATATCGCCCTGTCGCGCCAGGCCGATCTCGTCGTCGTCGCGCCGGCGACCGCCAATCTGCTCGCCCGCGCCGCGCAAGGCTTGGCCTCGGACCTAGCGACGACCCTGCTGCTCGCGACCGACAAGCGCGTGCTCTTCGCCCCGGCAATGAACGTGCGCATGTGGCTGCACAAGGCGACGCAGCGCAACCTCGCGCAGCTCAAGGAAGACGGCGCGCTCTTCGTCGGCCCGAACGAGGGCGACATGGCCTGCGGCGAGTTCGGCCCCGGCCGCATGAGCGAGCCGCACGAAATCCTGCGCGCCGTCGTCGAGGCGCTCGCGCCTGCGGGCGGCGCGCTCAAAGGTCGGCATGTGCTGGTGACTTCCGGCCCGACGCATGAGCCGATCGATCCGGTGCGCTTCATCGCCAACCGCTCATCGGGCAAGCAGGGCCACGCCATCGCCGCCGCCGCCGCCGCCGCCGGCGCGAAGGTCACGCTCGTGAGCGGCCCGGTCAATCTCCCCGATCCGCCGGGAGTCGTGACGCGCCATGTCGAAACGGCGCGCGAGATGCTTGAGGCGGTCGAGGCTGCGCTGCCCGCAGACATCTTCATCGGCGTGGCAGCGGTCGCCGACTGGCGCGTCGAGGCGGCGCCAGGCAAGATCAAGAAGCAGGCGGGCGCGACGCCGCCCCTGCTGAACCTCCTCGAGAACCCCGACATTTTGAAGAGCGTTGCGGCGCGCAAGACCTTGAGGCCGGCGCTCGTCGTGGGCTTTGCGGCGGAAACCAGCGACCTGCTCCAGCACGCGCGCGCAAAGCTCGACGGCAAGGGCTGCGACCTCATCGTCGCCAATGACGTGAGCGCATCCGTCTTCGGGGCCGACGCCAATGAGGCGCATATCGTCTCGCGCGAGGGCGTCGACAGCTGGCTGCGCATGAGCAAGGCGCAGGTCGCGGATCGGCTCGTCGCGCTGCTCGCCGGGAAGCTCGTCAAGGGGACCGCCTCATGAAGATCGAGATATTGCGGCTGCCGCACGCGCAGGACCTCGACCTTCCGGCTTACGCCAGCGAGGGCGCCGCTGGCCTCGATCTCCAGGCTGCGCTCGCGCCCGGGCGCAAGCTCGTACTCGAACCCGGCGCGCGCGAGCTGATCCCGACCGGCTTCGCGCTGCATCTGCCGCCGGGGTACGAAGCGCAGGTGCGCCCGCGCTCCGGCCTCGCGCTCAATCACGGCGTCACCGTGCTCAACGCGCCGGGGACGATCGACAGCGACTATCGCGGCGAGGTGCAAGCGCTGCTCGTCAATCTGGGGGCGCAGCCCTTCGAGATATTGCGCGGCATGCGCATCGCACAGCTCGTCGTCGCGCCGGTCGCGCGCGCGCATCTCGCCGAGACGGACGCGCTGGAGGAGAGCCTGCGCGGCGCCGGCGGCTTCGGCTCGACCGGGATTGCTGGCGGGGCGTCGAAATGACCCTGCTGCCGCGCGCAGTGCGCCTCGCCGTCATGGCGACGCTCGATATCGGCCTCCATGCCCGCGCGCGCCCGGTTTCCTCGAAGCAGCTCGCCGCGCGCTACGATCTCCCGCCGCGCCGGTTGGAGAGCCTGCTGCAGGCGCTAGTCCGCGGCGGGATTTTGAGGAGCGTGCGCGGGCCGCAGGGCGGCTATGAGCTCGCGCGCGAGCGTCGCCGCCTGACGCTCGCCAAAATCGCCCGCGCGGCGCTCGGCGCGGAAGGCGAGAGCGAAGACCTCGCGCAGATCGAGAAGGCGTTGGGCTTCGTGCTGGAAGATGTGGAGACCGGCCTGTTCGAGCGGCTGGAGCAGGCGACGCTCGACGATCTCGCCGCGCGGGCGATCGAGCAGGGCTATGGCGAGCGCGCCGACGCCGGCGCCGATTTCGCGATCTAGAGGGAGAAGGCGACATGAGCTTCGAGACGATTCTCGTCGAGACGCAGGGCAAGGTCGGCATGGTGCGGCTCAACCGTCCCGAGGCGCTCAACGCGCTGAATGCGAAGCTCATCGCCGAGCTCGAGGCGGCGCTTGCGGCGTTTGAGGCGGAGGACGCCGTCGGCTGCGTGGTGCTGACCGGCTCGGAAAGGGCCTTCGCCGCCGGCGCCGACATCAAGGAGATGCGCGACAAGGATTTCACCGAAGCATTCTTGAGCGACTTCCTCGGTCGTTGGGATGCGGTTTCTCGCGCGCGAAAACCGATCGTCGCGGCGGTGTCAGGCTTCGCGCTCGGCGGCGGCTGCGAGCTGGCGATGATGTGCGACATCATCATCGCCGCCGACACGGCGCAGTTCGGCCAGCCCGAGATCAGGCTCGGCGTGATCCCCGGCGCCGGCGGGACGCAGCGCCTCACGCGCGCGGTCGGCAAGGCCAAGGCGATGGACCTCTGCCTCACGGGGCGGATGATGGGCGCAGAAGAAGCCGAACGCGCGGGGCTGGTCGCGCGCATCGTTCCGGCAGGGGATCTTCTGGTCGAGGCGCTCAAGGTCGCGCAGACAATCGCCAGCATGTCGCGGCCTGCGGTGCTGACGGCGAAGGAGGCGGTCAACCGCGCCTTCGAGACGACGCTGGCCGAAGGCGTGAAGTTCGAGCGCCGCGTATTCTATGCGCTGTTTGCGACGAAGGATCAGAAGGAAGGCATGGCGGCTTTCGTCGAGAAGCGGAAGCCCGTGTTCGAGAACAGGTGAAGGGGAGCGGGACTCCTTCTCCCACGAAGTGGGAAAAGGAGTCCCGCGGAAGGCGGGTCGGATGAGGGCCGCCGGGCGTAGGGTGAAAGCTCTCAGGAAGTGCTTGCGCCGACGCCGCCCGGCATTTGGCGATTGACCCGCGGCGCCGGGTTGAGAAGAGTAGGATAAGCCCGAAGCGGGATTGAGGCGGAGAGAACCCTCATCCGACCTCGCTTCGCGAGGCCACCTTCTCCCACTCCGCGGGAGAAGGAGTCCCCTCCAAACCCGCTTCGTCCTCACGCCTTCGTCAAAAACTTCCGCGTCTCCACGCCGCGCCGCCGGCCTTCCCCCGCCTTCCCCGTCCCTGCCGGCTGCCAGCCCGGCGCGAGCTGATGCTTGCCCGGTCCAATCAGATCCGCGCGGCCCATGGCCTTCAGGGCCTCGCGCAGCAGGGGCCAGTTCTGCGGATCGTGATAGCGCAGAAAGGCCTTGTGCAGCCGGCGCTGGCGCAGTCCCTTCACTGCGTCGACCTTCTGAGACGCCCCGCGCCGCACGGGTTTCAACGGGTTGAAGCCCGAGTGATACATGGCGGTGGAGAGCGCCATCGGCGAAGGCAGAAAAGTCTGCACCTGATCGGCGCGATATTTGTTGCGCTTGAGCCATAGCGCGAGGTTCATCATATCCTCGTCAGTCGTACCCGGATGCGCGGCGATGAAATAGGGGATGAGATAATATTCCTTCTTCGCCGCCTGCGCCGCTGCGTCGAACAGCTGCTTGAAGCGATCGTAAGAGCCGATGCCCGGCTTCATCATCTTCGACAGCGGCCCCTCTTCCGTATGCTCGGGCGCGATCTTGAGATAGCCGCCGACGTGATGCCAGACGAGCTCGCGCACATAGGCCGGGCTCTTGACCGCGAGATCGTAACGAACGCCCGAGGCCACGAAGACCTTCTTGACGCCCGCAACGGCGCGCGCCTTGCGATAGAGCGAGATCAGCGCGTCGTGGCTCGTGTTCAGATTCTTGCAGATGTCGGGGTAGACGCAGGACGGGCGCCGGCAGAGCGCCTCGGTCTCGCGGTCCTTGCAGGCCATCCGATACATGTTGGCGGTCGGCCCGCCGATGTCGGAGATGATCCCGGTAAAGCCTTCGGTCTTGTCGCGGATGGTCTCGATCTCCTTCAGGATCGAGACTTCCGAGCGCGACTGGATGATCCGCCCCTCATGCTCGGTGATCGAGCAGAAGGAGCAGCCGCCGAAGCACCCGCGCATGATCGTCACCGAATGGCGGATCATCTCCCAGGCGGGGATTTTTGCGCCCGCGTAGGACGGGTGCGGCGCCCGCGCGAAGGGAAGGCCATAGACGGCGTCCATCTCCGGCGTCGTGAGCGGAATGGGCGGGGCGGTAAGCCAAACGTCCCTGTCGCCGTGGCGCTGCGTGAGCGGGCGCGCATTGCCAGGATTGCTCTCCCGGTGCAGCACGCGCGAGGCGCGGGCGTAAGACTCCGGCTCGCGCGCGACCTGCTCATACGAGGGTAGGCGGATGACGATGTCGCCGCCCATGGGCCTTCGGCCTTCGTCGCACGAGTCGAGGTCCGCGGTGGAGGCCTCTTCGAAGCCTTCCGGCGTCCCGTCGCGCGCGAACGCCACGCCGCGCACGTCCGAAAAATCCTGCGCGGCGCCGCCTTTCGCGATTCTGTGCGCCACTTCGACGAGCGCGCGCTCGGCGTTGCCGTAGAGCAGCAGGTCGGCCTTGGCGTCGAACAGGATGGAGCGCCGCACCTTGTCGGACCAATAGTCGTAATGGGCGATGCGGCGCAGCGACGCCTCGATCCCGCCGAGCAGGATCGGGGCGTCGGGGAAGGCCTCGCGGCAACGCTGGGCGTAGACGATGACGGCGCGGTCGGGCCTTTTGCCGCCTTCGCCGCCGGGCGTGTAAGAGTCGTTGTGTCGGAGCCTCCGGTCCGAGGTGTAGCGGTTGACCATCGAGTCCATGTTGCCGCTGGTCACGCCGAAGAACAGGTTCGGCTTGCCGAGCTCCCGGAAAGCGGAGGCGTCGCGCCAGTCGGGCTGCGCGATGATCCCGACGCGAAAGCCCTGCGCCTCCAGCAGCCGGCCCACGATCGCCATGCCGAAGCTCGGATGGTCGATATAGGCGTCCCCCGTGACGAGGATCACGTCGCAAGAGTCCCAGCCGAGCGCGTCCATCTCCTGCCGCGACATGGGCAAGAAGGGCGCGACGCCAAAGCGCTGCGCCCAGTATTTTCGATAGGAAAACAAAGGCTTGGCGCTTTGGAGCGCGGGATGCGTGAAGGCCATGGGCGCATTAGGCGCTTTTTGCGACGAGCGTCAATCTCGGCGACTCGAGCATGAAATCGGCCTGTGTTGGCCGCGCGCGTCGACGCTCGGCGCGCCTCCCTCATGAGGCCTCGCCCAACGCGTTCAGAACTTCCAGGAGGTTTCGATCAAGCCGAAGGCGCCGCGGCCTTTGAGCCTGTCCTGCGAGACGCCGCTCGCAAGAGTGACGTGAAATGCGCCGATCTCGCTCAAGGTCAGGTGAGCGCCGATTTTGGAGAGCTGATCGCGTCGAAGTCCGTCGGCGACGGCGAAGGGGCCGACGTAAACTTTTCCCTGCGGCGCCGCGCCCCAAAAAGACGAATCGAAGACGGCGACCCCCACCTTGGCTTCGGCTTGAGTCTTTTGGCTCGCTGCGGAGTAGAAGCTCTTCATATAGAACAGCGTGTCCTTTGTCGGCGCGGCGTCGAGCTCGAAGCCGCTCTTCGCGCTCCACGCGCCGATCTGGCGCCACCTTTCGACATCCTGCCGTTTAAGCGCCTCAATCGCTCCCGTAGCGCCGAATTGCCCGGGCAGATGCGCCAGGGCCGCCGCAGCCGCGCTTTGGGCGGCCAGATCCGCAATGCTTTCCCGCCTCAAAATATCTTCGGCCTCTTGCCGCCAAGCGAGCGGCGATCTCAAGCTCGGCTCCGCCCAGTCGACCTTCCAGGCTTCAGGCGCCGCGAAAGCCTGCGCCCAGCCAGCCGGCGCTGCGCCGTCGAGGCTGCGATCGGGGCTTGCGGCGCGCAAAGAGAATTGCAGCCCCGCGCGCTCACGGCTCGGCGCCGTCGAGCTTCGCGTGAACATTTCGCGGAACGAGCTCGTTACCGGGACCGTTTCTGCGCTTTGAACCGAAGCCGCTCCGACAAGCGAAACGCCGCAACCCCGGGCGACGGAATTGGCCGATTGCTCCACCGGGCACGCCCGCGCAGCGCCCCCGCCGACAACCAGCGATAGAGTCAAGATGCTCGCTACGACACGCGACTCGAACATGACGCGCTCTCCGCCACACGCTGACAAACAGAAAACGCACAGCAACGGTATGGGTTCCATGCGATCAGGCGCCGAACCCAAAAAATTGACGCGATTGAGCTTCGACGGCTCTAGCGAACCATGTCGCGCTGGCAAGGCTTCGACTTGGCGCTTCGCTGGCGAAGGGGAAGACGCGCCGCCGTCCGAGGAGGTCTCTTCTAGGCAATTCGACGAGATTGACGCCCTTCGCGTCAAGGGCTACCGTGCTGCATCGCAACAATTTTATGGGAGCGATCGTCATGGCGAAAGCAGGGCGCTCAGCATTGGTTTTGCAGGGAGGCGGCGCGCTCGGCGCCTATGAGCTCGGTGCGGCCGAAGCGCTTTATGAGAACGACGACTTCCATCCCGATGTGATTGCGGGCGTCTCGATCGGCGCAATCACGGCGGCTTTGCTGGCGCGGCCGGCGACGGGCCTCAAGCCCTTGCAAGCTTTGCAGGAGTTTTGGCGCAAGGTCAGCGTCTCGGGAGGCCTTTTTCCGGCTCCCTTCCGGGAATACGCTTCTCTGTTCGGCAATCCGAACTTTTTCACGCCTCGGCTGGACTTCTTCGCCTACCCAACCTGGACCAACATTTACGACACCGAGCCGCTGCGCCGCACGCTCGCCGAGCTCGTCAATCTCGACGCGCTCGCGGACCGCGACGCCGCTCCGGGACTTCTCGTGAGCGCCACGAATGTGCAAGAAGGCCAGATCAGCTATTTCTACAGCGGCGAGCACGGACTAAAGCTCGACCACATCATTGCGAGCGGCAGCTTGCCGCCCTCCTTTCCGATAACCGTGATCGACGGCGTCTCCTATTGGGACGGCGGAATATTCGACAACACGCCGCTCGGCGCCGTTCTCGACAGGCTCGACAAGAGCCCCGACGTGGAGCGCACCATCTATGTCGTGAATCTGTTTCCCAACAAGGCGCCGCTTCCCCGCAACCTGCTCGAGGTCAACGAGCGCGTCCAAAGTCTACAGTTCGCGAACAAAACCCTCGAGGACGTGAAGATGCTCGTTCGAATCGACGAGGTGGCGGCCCTTATGGAGGCGCTTAAGAAGCTTCCGGGGGGCAATCCGCTCGCTGGCGATCCGGCCTTCGAGGCCGTGGCCAAGCGAGACTATGTCCGCGTCCCGAAGATCGTGACGATCACGCGGCCCGACCAGGTCGCCGGCTTCGACGCCAGCGATTTTTCGCCGCAGACCATCGAGGCGCGGGCAAGAGAAGGATATGAGCAGACGGAGCAAGCTTTGAGGGCCTTTGTGTCGTCGTCGCCTGTGAGGCAAACTCGGCGTTCGGCTGCGGCCTGAGGCTCTCCGGTCCGTCCGCGGGAGACCGTCACATTGCCGTTAGGCGCGATCGTCGTTCGCGACGCGGAAAGGTGGAGGAGCTTGTTGATTCCATGCGCCAGCCTTTTGTGGGCCGGGGGCGCGCGCGTGCATTGATTCCAACGAGGTGCGGCAAATCATGCAGAGGGGTCGGGATTGGGGTTTGACGCGCGCCAACCGGCGCTCCATCGTGGCGCTGCAGTCACACTCTTGAAAAATCGTCGCCGCGCGGGCGGGTTTCTTTGCCATGTTTAAGGGCTATTATAGAAAACGATCCAAGATGGAGCTATCCTGCCTGCTCTTGTCGAGTTGGCTCTTTCGGATCCGGGGCGTCACATGCGGTTGCGCCGACGCGATGGCGGCAAACTTTTCACGACGATGGCGCTTTCGACCGTCGCGGCGCTGGCGGCTGTCGGTTTTTCCGCCACGCCGGCCGCGGCGCAAGGCCTGCTCGAGTGGCTTTCCGACGATCGCCCGCGGGCTCAAGTTTGGAGAGAGATGGGGCCGCGCGAGCCGATACGCCCGCGAGCGCGAAGAGCGAGCGAGCGCCATGGTTGGAAAACCGCAAGCTACAGATACGATGACGCGCTCATACGTAAGGGCGAGTCCGAGCGATCGCGTCACAAGCTCGATCCGCTGGAGGCTCCATCGAGGTCCAAGTTTCCGCAGTCAAAGGCCGACGCCGAGCCCGGGCGCAAGGCGGAAGCCGCAACCCCGGGGCTGCCGCTCTTTCTGGTTGTTTCGATCGCCGATCAGCACGTTTCCGTTTATAACCACGAGGGGCTCGTCGCTCGTTCCGCGGTTTCGACCGGCATCGAGGGACACCCCACCCCGCGCGGCATCTACACGATCATCGGACGTGAGCGATACCACGCGTCGAACATCTACTCCGGCGCTCCGATGCCTTACATGCAGCGCGTCACCTGGTCGGGCGTCGCGATGCATGTCGGCGTCGTGCCGGGCCATCCGGCTTCGCACGGATGCATTCGACTCCCCGCCGACTTCGCCGCCAGGCTTTGGGGCATGACCAAGATCGGCGAGCGCGTGGTCATCGCGCCGCATGAGACGACGCCGCACGAGTTCGCGCACCCCTTGCTGCCGACGCCGAAGATACGTACGGAAGAGGCGTCAAACAAGGCGCCGTCGGCGTCCCAGGGGCAGCCGGACGTCGCCGCTGAGCCGACGCGGCTCAATCCGTCGCAATATGCGCAACGGCTGAAGCTCAAGGCGACCGCCGACAAGGCTGCGGCCGCAAAGATTATAAGAGAAAGCGCGGCCGTCGCCGCCCGCAAGGAATTTGAGACCGTGCGGCTGCAGCGCGAGCTCGATGTCGCCATGGACGTGCAGGCGGCTGCGCGCGCAAGGCTCGACGAGGCGACCAAGGCGGCCAAAGCTGCGTCGGCCGCCGCCGTGGCCAAGCGAAAGGAAAGCCTCGTCGCGGCTTCCGGATTGAGAGCCCCGGACGCGGAGGCCGACGCCGACGCCAGGACCATCGCCCTCGGTCTGGTCCGGATTTACGAACAGGCATTGGCGGCCAGAAACGCCGCCGCCGCCGCCGAGATCGAAGCCGAGGCGGCGCTGTGGGCGGCAGAGGCGAAGGTCGAGGCCGTACGCAAGACGTCCTCGGCGAACGACGCCGAGCTGATCGATGCGGGTAAGCGCTCGAGCGAAGCGAGCGCAGCTCTTGAAGCCGCGACGAACGCCGAGAGGGAAGCGCTGCGGCGCTTGACCCCCGTCTCGGCGCTGGTGAGCAAGAAGGACGGGCGAATCTATGTGCGGCAAGGCCTCGCCCCCCTCTTCGACGCGCCGGTGAAGTTCCGTGATCCCGAACGGCCGCTGGGCTCGCACCTCTTCATCGCCTCGGCCGCCAGCGAGGATGGGGCCGCGCTCAAATGGACGGTGTTGTCGTGGCCCGCTCGCGCGGGAGACGAGCCAAAGCCGCTGGGCAAGAAATTGGCGAGCGCGGAAGAGCTCGCCCTCGAGGCGTCGCTATTGGCCGGGGATACGAATAGCCCGTCGGAGGCTCTCGATCGCATCGAGATGGCGCCGGACGTGCGCGACAAGATCGGAGAGCTTCTATGGGTCGGCGGTTCGCTGATCGTCTCCGATCAGCCGCCGAGCTCGGAAACTGGCAATGTCGGCACCGACCTCACGGTGAGGCTGCGTTAGAGGGCGGTCGGCAATGGGCAGTCGACCGGCGCCTCCCGACGGCCTACTGCCTACCGCCTCCCCTCTCCTCCTTCCACCAGCTATCGAGCGTCGGCCCGAAAATTGGCGTGGCGTAGCGCGGCAAATGCTCCGGCCGCCTCAAGCTCGCGCTGTGAGC
>DASPSI010000108.1:0-63092 GCA_035624015.1 Methylocystis sp. | reverse complement strand
CCCGACGTGTTCCGCCCGGAGACGCTGGCCGAGGCCGAGAAGGCCCACAAGGCGCGGCTCGATGCACACCGCGAGGACTGGCGCGACCTGCCGCTCGTCACCATCGATCCCCCCGACGCCAAGGACCACGACGACGCCGTCCATGCGGCGCTCGACCTGGCGGAAGACAACCAAAGCGGCTTCGTCGTGACGGTGGCCATCGCCGACGTCGCTTATTACGTGCGGCCGCATTCGGCGCTCGATCGCGAGGCGGTGGAGCGCGGGAATTCGGTCTATTTCCCCGATCGCGTCGTGCCGATGCTGCCCGAGCGCATCTCAAACGACCTCTGCTCGCTGCGCCCAAAGGAAGACCGTCCGGCGCTGGCGGTGCGGCTGCGCATCTCGGAAAAAGGGCGCAAGATCGGCCACAGCTTTCACCGGATCATGATGCGCTCGGCGGCGAAGCTCCATTACGCGCAAGCGCAAGCGGCGATCGACGGACGCCCCGACGAGACGACCGGGCCGCTGCTCGACGACGTGCTGCGCCCGCTCTGGGCGGCGCATGACGCGCTCAAGCATGCGCGCAAGATTCGTGCGCCGCTCGATCTCGACCTGCCCGAGCGCAAGATCTTGCTCAAGCCCAACGGCGAGTTCGATCGCGTGGTGATCCCGCCGCGGCTCGAGGCGCATCGGCTGATCGAGGAGTTCATGATCCTCGCCAATGTCGCCGCCGCCGAGACGCTGGAGGAGAGCCGCCAGCGGCTGATCTATCGCGCCCATGACGAGCCCTCGCGCGAGAAGCTCTCGGCTCTGTCCGAATTCCTCGGCACCATCGGGGTCAAGTTCGCCAAGGGCCAGACCGTGCGCGCCGGCCATTTCAACGTGATCCTCGCGCGCGTGAAGGGCATGGAGCATGAGCACATCGTCAATGAGATCGTGCTGCGCACCCAGGCGCAGGCCGAATACACGCATGAGAATTACGGCCATTTCGGCCTGAACTTGCGCCGCTACGCGCATTTCACCTCGCCGATCCGCCGTTACGCCGATCTCATCGTGCATCGCGCGCTGATCTCCGCGCTAAAGCTCGGGCCCGGCGCATTGCCTGAGACCTCCGCCGCCGAGCTTGCGGAAATCGCCGCCCGCATCTCCGCCGCCGAGCGCCGCGCCATGGCGGCGGAGCGCGAGACGCTCGATCGACTGATCGCTGCGCATCTCAAGCACGAGATAGGCGCGCTTTTCATGGCGCGCATTTCGGGGGTCACGCGCGCGGGTCTGTTCGTGCGGCTGCTGGAGACCGGCGCCGACGGCTTCGTCCCCGCGGCGACCCTGGGCCGGGATTATTTCTCGTTCGACGAGGCCGCCCATGCGCTGACGGCGAAGCGCACTGGCGAGAGCTACCGCTTGGCCGACGTGATCGAGGTGCGGCTCATGGAGGCGGCGCCGATCGCGGGCGCGCTGCGCTTCGAGGTCGCGGGACGCGGTGCGGTCGCCGGCGCGCGCGGGAAGCCGCGTCGCGACGCCAAAAGCAAAAACGCGCGCCCACGGTCGAGATGAGCCGCTTCGGTCCGCGGCGCCATATTACGCCCGCTTTTTAAGCCTCGCTCGACCAGAGCCGTCGTTCCCGCCTTGCTTTTGCCCATAGTGAAGGTTAGGCAGACGCGCGAGCGCCCGGGAGAGGCGTATCTTATTTGGTGGAATCGGAGACCGGAATGCGGGCGCGTCACCTGCGGTACATTTCTTCTCTTACGATGGCCGTTCTGGCCCTCGCGCCGCTTTCGGGCTGCATCGGCTATGACGGCGTGGTCAATCGCGGCGCGGTCGTCGAGCCGCGCAAGCTAGCGCAGGTGAAGCCGGGCATGCCGGCGCAGGCGGCGCTCGCCGCGCTCGGCTCTCCCTCGACCACCTCGACCGTTGGCGGCGACGCTTGGTACTACGTGAGCCAGCGCACCGAGCGCCAGCTCGCCTTCATGAACCCGAAGATAACTGACCAGCATGTGCTGGCGCTCTATTTCGACCGCGACAAGAAGGTGCAACGCATCGCCGACTACGGGCTCGAGGACGGCAAGGTTGTCGACTTTCTATCGCGCACGACGCCGGTCGTCGGCGGCGACGCCACTTTCATCCGCAGCCTGCTCGCTTCCGCGGGGAGCTGGTGGCCGTTTTGAGGCGCTCCTAACGCGAGAGGGGCTTCTACCCCGCTCGCTTCAGATCCGGCGCCGTCGCCTCGTCGACAAGCGCCGCCAGCGCGTCATCCAGCGCGGACGAGCTTTGCTGCTGCGATCCCAGCCGGCGCAGCGACACCATTCCCTCCGCAGCCTCCTTCTTGCCGACGATCATCAGCACCGGAACCTTCGCCAGGCTGTGCTCGCGCACCTTATACGAGATCTTCTCGTTGCGCAGATCCGTCTCGACCTGAAGCCCGAGCTTCCTCGCCTTCGCGGCGATCTCCAACGCATAGTCGTCGGCCTCCTGCGTGATCGTGCAGACGACGACCTGCACTGGCGACAGCCACAGCGGCAGGTGGCCCGCGTGGTGCTCGATCAGAATGCCAGTGAAGCGCTCAAGCGAGCCAAACATCGCACGGTGGATCATGACCGGCGTCTTCTTCTCGGAGTCGGGGCCGATGTAGAAGGCGCCGAAACGCTCGGGCAGATTGAAATCGACCTGCGTCGTGCCGCACTGCCACTCGCGCCCGATCGCGTCGCGCAGCGTGTATTCGAGCTTCGGCCCATAGAAGGCGCCTTCGCCCGGCTGCAGCGAGGTCTTCAGCCCGCGCCGCTTCAGCTCGTCGAGCACCTCGGTTAGCGCGGCTTCCGCCTTGTCCCAGGCCTCATCCGAGCCCACGCGCTTTTCCGGACGCGTCGAGAGCTTCACGTCCACGTCGGTGAAGCCGAAGTCATCCAGGAGGGACAGGATCAGATCGTTGATCTCCAGCACTTCCTGCATGATCTGCTCTTCCGAGCAGAAGATATGCGCGTCGTCCTGGGTGAAGGCGCGCACGCGCATGACGCCGTGCAAGGCGCCTGAGGGCTCGTAGCGGTGCACGATGCCGAACTCTGCGATGCGCAGAGGCAGGTCGCGATACGATTTGAGGCCGTTCTTGAACAGCAGCACATGGCCGGGACAGTTCATGGGCTTCAGCGCGAAAATGCGCTCGTCCTCAGTCTTGGTGAGGAACATGTTCTCGCGATAGGTCTGCCAGTGGCCAGAGATCTCCCACAGCGACCGGTCGAGCACCTGCGGCGTATTCACCTCCTGATAGCCGGCGGTTTTCTGCCGGCGGCGCATGTAGCAGACGAGGGTCTGGAACAGCGTCCAGCCCTTGGCGTGCCAGAACACGGCGCCGGGGCCTTCCTCCTGGAAGTGGAAGAGCCCCATTTCGCGCCCAAGCCGCCGATGGTCGCGGCGCTCGGCTTCCTCCAGACGATGCAGATAGGCGTCGAGCTCCTCCTGCGTCGCCCAGGCCGTGCCGTAGATGCGGGAGAGCATCGGGCGGTTGCTGTCGCCGCGCCAATAGGCGCCCGCGACCTTCATGAGCTTGAAGGCGGAGCCGATCCTGCCGGTCGAGGTCATGTGCGGGCCGCGGCAGAGATCGAGCCACTCGCCCTGGCGATAGATGTTGAGGTTCTCGCCCGACGGGATCGCGTCGATAAGCTCGCCTTTGAAAGCCTCGCCCTTCTTCTCGAAGAAGTCGAGCGCTTGATCGCGCGACCAGACTTCTTTGGCGATCGGCTTGTCGCGCGCGATGATCTCGCGCATCTTCTTTTCGATGACGGGCAGGTCCTCCGGCGTGAAGGGCTGATTGCGGAAGAAGTCGTAATAGAAGCCGTTCTCGATCACTGGGCCGATCGTGACCTGCGTGCCGGGGAACAGCTCTTGCACGGCCTCGGCGAGCACATGCGCGGCGTCGTGGCGGATGAGCTCCAGCGCGCGCGGATCTTCCCGCGAAATGAACTCGACCTTGGCGTCGCGCTCGATCCTGCTCGCGAGGTCGGAGAGCGCGCCGTCGATCGTCATGGCGACGCTGCGCTTCGCCAGCGACGGAGAGATGCTCTTGGCGATGTCGAGGCCGGAGACGCCCGGTTCATAGGGACGAGACTTCCCGTCAGGGAAGGCGACGTTGATCATTCTTGCTCCTTTGGCGCTCAGTCGCCGCTGCGAATCGGCGTAAGACGCGAGGCGCTAAGTTCCCTTGGGAGCGTCGCGCATTTCCGCCCGCGTTGAAGCGGGCGCGATCTTAGTAAGAAAATCCGCGAAGGCTTGCAAGTTGTTCGCGGATTTGTCGCTTCTTCTCGCCTCTCGGCTACTATCGAGCCGCCTGCGGCTCCAGCTCGGCGCCTTTCTCGTCGCCGCCGGTCTCTGCGTGGCGATGATGGCTGCCGTGACGGCGGTGGTCGTCCTTGAGCGCCACCGCGCGCCCCACCGGCGTCTTGATCGCGCGATCGATCGCCGCGAGCGCTCCCCGCTGGCTCGGCGAGATGTCCCGCGTCTCTGCCAGCGACAGGAACGATCCCTTGCTGTGCGGACCGGAACTATCGCCCGCAAACACCTTCACGCCCTCGCTGGTCACCACCGAGTCGCCGGGCCGCAATGTCGGGTCGTTCAGCAGCGCCTTGGTCTGCGTCGCGTCGTCGGCGATGACGTGGCAGGAGCAGGACTTCGGCTTCTCGGTCTGCGCCGCGAGCTTGGCCACGAACTGCGTGTAGAGCTGCCCGTCCTCGGCCTTGGCGTCGGCTATGTTCTCGGAGCCCTCGGGAATGATGAAGAGCTTCGCTTCGGCGTCGGGGCAGACGCTGGAGCAGGAGGCTTGCGATCCGTGACGCCCCGGGACATTGACGGCAGGGAAGAAGAATCCGTCACACGCGCGCACGCACACGGCGCGCCCATCCGTCTCCGGCTCGACCGGCTCGATCGCCGCCTCATGACGGCGCCGTGGCGGCGTGCGCGAGGCCCAGGCGAAAGGGCGCGCGCGATGGAAGTATCGGCTGTGGTGGCGCGCATGGCGCCCGTAATGGCGCCCGTAGCCCCACCCGCCGCTGTTGAAAGACTGATAGGAGCGCGACCAGCCGCCGAACAGTTCCTCGAAGAAGCCGCCTTGCGCGAAACTCGGCGGAGCGCCGATCGCCGCGATCAAGAGCATCGCCATCGCGATCGGCGCGCCGATCTTCGCCGCGGCGCCCGCATGAGGCCGATCGTGACCCAGGTTGGCGCTTAAACGATGGAAAACGCGGACGAAACTCGACATCGCGCTCACTCGCTCGATTGAGGGACGCTGGAATATTGCCGCTATCTAGAGCAACGCTGTGACTTCGGCAAGCCTTGCTGTCGCCGCAACGGAAGTAAACGCGGTGAAATTCTCCTGAGTCGAGCCGAAATCTACTCGCGCTCAGCCTGGACCTTGCGGAGGGCGTGGCGCAATGTGCGCAATATCTCTTCTGTGTAGAAAGGTTTTTCCACGACGGGCCGATCGCGGAACGCTTCCGGCAGCCCAGCGCGGCCATAGCCCGTCGCGAATATGAAGGGTACGCCGCGCGCCTGCAGCGCTTCGGCGACTGGATCGATCCTTTGATCGCCAACATTCACGTCGAGCAGCCCGAGATCGACCCTGGGCGCGGCCGCGAGCCGCAGCGCCTGCTTGACGCTCTTCGCCACGCCCACCACTTCGAGCCCCTGCTCCGCGAGCATCTCCTCGAGCGCGGCGCCGATAAAAGCGTTGTCCTCGACGATCAAAACGGCGGCTCCGAGCAAAGGGTCGACCGGCGGCTCTGGCGCGGTGGCGCCGGAGAGCGGCTCTGGCCCCTCTGTGCCTTCAAGAATCGTCATCGTGCGGTCGCCGGTACGAGGCGCGCCCGAGGCGAGATATGAGCCGCGCTTTTCCGAAACTGCGCGAGACCACCCTAACCCGCAGCCAGACGCTCCACTAACGTCGAAGCCGGGCGGCGCGCGCCCGGCGGAGAACTCATTCCGAAGTATTTTGACAGGGTTTTCTTTGAGAAGGAAGGGCCTCGGCGATCAAGCGAGGTTCCAACAGGGTGGTTTGGTTACTCCGCCCGTCGCGAGAACCGCGCCGCCGCCCAAAGCGCGAGCCCGGTCCAGGCGGCGATCGTCGTCGAGCCGCCGATCGGCGCGGCGTAGGCGAAGAGCTTGGTCCCTTGCAGCGCTCTCAGCGCAAGATCGAGCGAGAACAGCGCGACGCCGCCTTGCAGGGCGAGCGTCAGTCCCAAGAGAAAGCGGGAGAGCTCGCGCAGAGCGGCGGCGAGCGCGGCGAGCGCGACGCCGGCGGCGGCGTGCGTCATCAGAAACTGGCTCGCGGTCGCAAGCTGGGGGCTTTGCTCGACGTGCGCCGCGACGGCGGCCAGCACGCCGCCACTTGCGCCCTGCAGCGCGGCTATCGCCGCGATCAGAAAAGCCGTGCGCCGCATGGGGTCCCCCTGAACGCCGCCTGCGGCGGTCAATAGGCGTTGCGCCCCGCGAGTAGCGCGAAGGGCGTCATCACCAGGATGTAGATGTCGCGCAGCAGCGACCAGTTCTCGATATAGTCGAGATCGTGCTCGACGCGCTTCTGGATTTTTTCGGGCGTGTCGGTTTCGCCGCGCCAGCCGTTGATCTGCGCCCAGCCCGTGAGCCCGGGCTTCACGCGATGCCGCGCGAAATAGCCGTCCACCACGTCGTCGTAGAGCTTCTCGGCGGCGCGCGCATGCAAGGCGTGCGGGCGCGGACCGACCAGCGACAGATTGCCTTTGAACACAACGTTGAAGAGTTGCGGCAATTCGTCAAGCGAGGTGCGGCGGATGAAACGTCCTATGCGCGTGACGCGCGGATCGCCTCTGGTCACGAGCTTTCGCGCATCGGCGTCGAGCTGGTCGACATACATCGAGCGGAACTTGTAAATCTCGATCTTCTCGTTGTTGAAGCCGTAGCGCGCCTGTCGGAAGAGCACGGGACCCGGCGAGTCGAGCTTGACCGCGAGCGCGACGATCAGCATCACGGGCGAGAGCAGAAGCAGGATCAGCGAGCCGACGATGCGGTCGAAGCCCGTTTTCAGGATCACGTCCCAATGCGCGATCGGCTTGTCGAACATGTCGATGACCGGCAGGTCGCCGATATAGGAATATAACTGCGGGCGGAAACGAAGCTTGTGCGAATGCGCGGCGAGCCTTATATCGAGCGGCAGCACCCACAGCTTGCGCAGCATTTGCAGCAGCCGTTCCTCCGCCGAGATCGGCAGGGTGAAAATCACGAGATCGAGCCGGGTGTGGCGCGCGAATTCGACGAGGTCGTCGACGGTGCCGAGCTTGGGATAGCCCGCCACGACGTCGGGCGAACGCTGATCGGTGCGATCGTCGAATATGCCGAGGATCGAGAGATCGCCGTCGCTTTGGGCCGCAAGCGCCCGCAGCACCGGCTCAGCCGCGGGGCCTCCGCCGACGATCGCCGTGCGCCGATCGAGCTTGCCCTTGCGCGAAAGCGCGCGCACCAGCGCCGAGGCCGCGAAACGCTCCAGCATCAGCGCCAACAGGCCGCAGACGAACCAGCCGCCGAGCCAAACGCGGGAAAAAGTCCCCTCGATCTTGAAGAAGAAAATCCCGACCATCGCCAGGACGAACACGAAGCTCCAGCCGCCGACGATCCGCATGCCATGCTGCGCCGGTGTGCGCAATGCAGAGATGCCATAGAGCCTCAAGGTCTGCAACGCGGAAACGGCGACGACCGCCAAGCAGGGAATGAGCACGAGATAGATCGGCGTGCGGCCATTGTCGGGCACGACATGGATCTCATACAGGCCAAAGCCTATCCCGGCCAGCATGACGAATTCGATGGTGCGGATGAGACCGGCGAGAACGATCGGTGAATAGGCCTTGCTCGGGGCAAAGCAGCCTGCGACCTCGGCGAGCTCCGGCTTCGGCGCGACGTCCGCCCGCGCGTGTTCGGGAGCGTTGTTTTCGGCAGAGAGAGCGTTCGGGCTGCCCATCTCGGTCTCCTTCGCGGCGCACGCGTTAAAAAATGCGCTCGCGGACAGTGATCGTGTCGCCGGGGCGCAGAAGCGCGTCGAGCGGCACGCGGCCCGTCACCGGGCGTCCGTCGACGACCCGCGTCAGATCGACGCCGCCCTGATAGCCACGCGGACTGAAGCCGCCGGCGATCGCGACCGCCGTTCGCGCGGTCATGCCTTCCACGTAAGGGAACTGTCCGGCGGCCATGACCTCGCCGAGCACGAAGAACGGGCGGAACGCTTCCACCTCGACCGAAACACGCGGATCGCGCACGAAACCCTCGCGCAGCCGTGTTGCGATTTCCCGCTCGACGCTGGCGGGGTCGCGTCCGAGCACGGGCACGGCGCCGATGAGAGGCATGGAGATTCGGCCCGAGCCGTCGACGGCATAGGAGTTAGAGAGGGCGTCCTGCCCATAGACGAGAACGCGCAAGCGGTCGCCGGCGGCGAGCGCATAGTGGTCCGGCCCGGATGCTATAAGCTCGGGATGATAGTCTCCTGGCATTGCGCAGCCGCCCAAAAGCGCAGCGGCCATGAGCGCGCTCGACAGAGCTATGGAAGGTCTCCTCATTCGCCAGTCCGGGCCTAACATTTACAAATTGCTTACGCGCGCCGCGCCGGACAGGAAATTAAGCGTGCGTAGTTAAAAAAGGCTCACCGAAGGCTGCGAACGCGACGCCTTGCGCGGGTTAACCCCCCCGAAACCATGATCCGATAAATATTTTTCGGGTTGAAACGGAGTTTGCGATGAGCGTGACGACGAATGAGGCCGGCGGCGAGATTGATCTCGCGCAGATCGGACGCGCCGTCTCGGCCAAACGCTGGTGGGTGATCGCTCCGACGCTGGCCGCCTTCGTTTGCGCTCTTATCTTCGTCAACGTCGTGAGGCCGCGCTACGCTGCGGAAGCGCGGCTGCTGCTCGAAACGCAAGAAAGCTTTCTGCCGCACGCCGATAAAGCGACGCACGGAACCGAAACGGCGCCCGACGCCGAGGCCGTGCAGAGCCAGCTCGAGCTATTGAAGTCGCGCGATCTCTCGCGCCGCGTCATCAAGATGCTCGGCCTGCAAGGCAACGAGGAATTCGATCCTCTGGCCAAGGGCGTGGGTTTGACGACGCGCGCATTGGTCATGGTCGGCCTCATGCGCGACCCGACGCGGGTCAGCCCCGAAGACCGCATGCTCGACGTCTTCGCCGACAGGCTCAACGTGCTCTCGCCGCAAAAGACGCGCGTGCTGGGAATCGAATTCACGACGCGCGATCCGGATCTCTCGGCGCGTGGCGCCAACGCCGTCGCCGAATCCTATCTCGAGTTTCAGCAGGAGGCGAAGCGCGACAGCGCTCGCGACGCCGCAAAGGCCTTGAGCGCGGTCGTCGCTGACATGCAGCGTCGCGTCACGGAGGCGGAGGCGCGCGTCGAGGAGTTTCGGGCGGGCTCAGGCCTGCTGCTGGGGGCGAACAACACCAACGTCAACGCCCAGCATCTGACCGACCTCAACACTCAGCTCTCGCTTGCACGCAGCGCGCAGGCGGACGCGCAATCCAAGGCGCGGCTGCTGAAGGACATGCTGCGGCAGAACCGCGTCGGCGACATTCCGGACGTCGCCAACAACGAGGTTATGCGCAGGCTGCAGGAGCAGCGCGTGACTCTGCGGGCGCAGCTCGCGCTGGAATTGCGCACGCTGCTGCCAGGCCATCCGCGCATCAAGGAGCTTGAGGCGCAGCTCGGCGATCTCGATCGTCAAACGCGGGCGGCGGCGGAGCGCGTTGCGCGCACGCTGGAGAACGAGGCGCGCATCGCCGGGGGAAGGGTCGAAAATCTCGCGGCGGCGCTGGAGGAGCAGAAACAGATCGTCAGCTCGTCGGAAGCCAACGAAGCTAGGCTGCGCGAGCTTGAAAGCCAGGCGCATGTGCTGAAAGAGCAGTTCGAGAACGACGAGGCCAGATATCAGGAGGCCATCGCGCGCGAGAACGCCCAGGCGACGCCCGCCGACGCCCGCATCATCCAGCGCGCGCTGTCGCCGCAGACGCCATCGTTCCCGAAGAAGCTGCCGATCGTCGCCTTTGCGACGCTCGCTGCGCTCGCGCTGTCGATTGGCGCGATCGTCTCGAGCGAGCTGCTTTCGGGACGGGCTCAGGCTCATCCCATGGCTTTTGCGCCGATGGCGGCGCACGAGGAGCCTGGCGGCGCTCCGACAGCGCGGGCCGCCGAGGAGGCGACGCCCCCCGAGCTAGTCGAGGCGCGCGGCGACGATCGCAGGATATCGGACCGGCGCGAGATCGTCTCCAACATCGACGCGGCGCGACTCGCCGCGTCTTGCGTGAAGGTGCTCATCGTCCGCGGCGACGCTGGGGACGCCTCGCTTGCGACGGTGATCGCGGTCTCGCGGGCGCTCGCGCGGCGCGGCCGCGCGATCCTCGTAGCCGCTGACGGCGCCGGGCTCGAGACGCTCTCCGCGGAGCGCGACGAGCGGCGCGCGGGTCTCGCAGAGCTGCTTGCGGGCGAAGCAGAATTCGGCGACGTCATCTATCGCGATGCGGCGTCGCGCTTGCATTTCATCGCCGCGGGCGGGGCGGCGGGCGAGCCGCGCTACGACGCGTCGCTGGTCGTCGAGGCGCTGACCCAGACTTACGACTTCGTGGTGTTCTGCGCGCAGGACGGCGACGGCGCGTTGGCGCTCGCGTCGCTGTTCGACAAGATCCTGCTGCGCGCCGAGGATCCGCAGGCGGCGCAGCTCGCGCAGCGCCTCGCCGCGCAAGGTTGCGACGTCTCGGTCGTCGAGGCCGCGGAAGGCGATCTCGCAGCGGCTTAGCAGCTAATCTCTCGCAAGCCGCCGCGCGTGCGCCATGAGCTTCGCGAGGAGCGGTGTCTGCTTGACGAAGCGTTTGGCGAAAAGAACGCCGCGCAGCAGAGGCGCCACGAGCGCGCCGCGCGGCGTCGTTGGCAGCAACCCGTCGTAAAGCTCGATCGTCTCTTCGCAGACGGCGTCCTTGTATCTCGCTTCGCCGATGCCGAGATCGAACGCGGAGAAGCCGCGCTCGACGCAATCGCGCAGCAACGCGTGCAGCAAGAGATCGCCGGGCGACTGCCGCGTCACGTCGCCGGTCATATCAAAGGAGTTGGCGAGCGTCGAAAATATGCCTCCGCGAGGCAGCCCGACATAGGCGGCGACGATGCGACCGGAGATGCTGAGCGCGTGCGTTTCCAAGAGCCCGAGGTCGCTGAGCCGCGCGAGGAACTCCGCCATCCCCGGCGAAAGAAAGCCCCCGGCGTCGCCGACGCCCATGCTGGAGAGCCGGGCCGCTTTCTGGGCGACCAGGGCCGAGATGATCGTGCGGGCGCGCTCCTGCTGCGGCCTATGCTCGTATTTGAGTTCTCCGAAGCCAGCCAGGCGCCGCTCCTTGTGACGCAGCTTCTTGCGCGCGCGCTTCGAGAAGCTGCGCTCTAGAAACTCCTGATCCGCGGGCAGGCGCGCGCCATAGGCGAAGCTCGGACTGGGATGTGCGGCGACATAAGCCGCCGGGTTTTCGGCGCCGAAGAAGGAGCGCGGCTGGTTGCGCAGGTCGAAGAGATCGGGCGGCTCGTCTTGCGTCTGCGCGGCGCGGAGCAGCAGGCTTCGAAAGTCGAGCCCCGCTCCCGGACGCAGGAGCGGCATGTTGAAATTGCTCTCCCGCCCGCCCAAAAATTCCGCGATCCGCAGTCCAGCCACGCGGCGAATCGCCAGCGGCAGCAGGGCCAGCGGCGCACCGCGCTCGTCGCGGGCGACGACGATCATCGGCGAGAGGCTACGGCCGCGTCCGAGCGTCTCCAGCCAGGAGCTCGCAAAATCGTAATGCTGGTAGGCGCTGCAGTCGGCGTGAGCGAAGAGCTCTCGCCAGTCGTCGCGGGCTTCCTCGAGACGCGCGTAAACATCGACGCGGAACGCGGCCGCGCCCGTCGCGGGCGTTTCAAGCTCCGTAACCATCGCGTCCACTTAAATCTCCGTCTCAAGCCGTCGTGGTCAGGATAGCAAGAAAAAGGCAACAGGAACTGGCGAGATTCCGGTTTGACTAATTTGCGCCGGCGACGCGCGACGGCATGAGGAATTAACCATGGCGAGATGGCGAGACCTGGCGATAGAAGCCGGCATGGGCCTGTTCCGGGCGAGCGGCGCTCATCGCCTCGCGGAACCCTACACGCGGGGATTAGGCGCGATCCTGACGCTGCATCGCGTGCATCATCGCCTGGAGCAAAGCTTCGAGCCCAATCGCGGCCTCGAGATCTCGATCGGCTTTTTCGACGCCCTGCTTAGGCATCTGCGCCGACGCGGCTTCCGGCTGCTTTCGCTCGACGCGGCGCTTAATGAGCTCTGCGGCGCGCCCAATCCGGCGGAGCCCTTCGCGGTCTTGACCTTCGACGACGGCTATCGCGATCTCCTGGAGCACGCCTTGCCGGTGCTGGAACGCCATCGCGCGCCGTTCACCGCCTATGTGACGACAGACTTCGCCAACGGCGGCGGGCGGTTGTGGTGGGTGGAGATGGAGGAGGCGATCCGCCGTCTCGACAGGCTCGACGTCATAGCGCAGGGCCGGCGCTTCAACGCGCCTTGCACCAGCGCGCTCGACAAGGCGAGCGCCTTCGGCGACCTCTATTGGGCGCTGCGCGAGGGATCCGAGGAGGAGCTGCTGCGCGTGACGCGGAGTCTGGCCGCGCAGGCCGGAATAGAGCCTCGCCGGCTGACGAGCGAGCTCTGCCTTAGCTGGAAGGAGCTCGAGTTTCTTGCCCGCCATGAGCTCTGCACCATAGGCGCGCACAGCGTCACCCATGCGCGGCTCGCCAAGCTCGACGCCGCCGCAGCGCGGCGGGAGATGAGCGAAAGCCGCGCTCAAATCCAGCGCGAGCTCAGAGTCGAGACGCTGCACTTTTGCTATCCCGTCGGCGACGCCGCCTCCGCCGGAGAGCGCGAATTCGAGATCGCGCGGGCGCTCGGCTTCAGGAGCGCGGTGACGACGCGGCCCGGCATGATCTTTCCCGATCATCGCCTGTCGCTGTGCGCCCTGCCTCGGCTCTCGATCAACGGCCGGCATCAGAGCCTCGACGAAACCGACATTCTGCTCAGCGGCGCGCCTTTCGCGCTGCTGAGCGGCGTGCGCAGGCTGCGCGCGGCGTAACGCTTTCAGGAGGCCAAAGATTTCCTTCGATCCGTTTGAAGAAGGCCCGAGGTTCGCTGACGAGTTTCGGCCCCGCGGCGTCGCCGCGGAGCTTTGCGTCGGCTGCCTCGCGGCGTTTGCGATCGCGCTCGCGCCGCTCATTCGCCTGCGCCTGGCTGCGCCAAGCGATCTTGAAGAGTTTCAGGTCGCGAGGAGCGCACTCGAGCGTTGGTTCGAGGCCGGCGACTGGGTGCTCGCCACGGCCGCGACGCAGAGCGGGCGTCACGCGCTGGCGCAGGCGGCGCGCAGCCAAAGCGCGCTCGCCTTTACCGCGATAGCCGCGTTATGCGTCTATTTCGCCTTTCGCGGCGTCGCCAATCCTCGATTGCGCGGCTGGACCCAGCTTTACTGGATCTGCGGGCTGCTGCTCGTGTTCATGGCGCCGACCCTCTTCCCGGGGCTGACGCCAGCGCGCATCGATTTCGCTTTGACTTTCTGGCTCGGTCGGCATGGAGCTGACGCGCCGATCGCGCCCGGCGAGATTCTGCTCGCTCGCGCGGCGCTAGCGGCGGGCTTCGCCGCCTTCGCGGGGCTCTGCGCGCATGACGCTGGTCATCGCCTGCGAGAGGCGCTCTGGGAACTGGGCCTCGTCGACGCAGAGGGAGGGGATTTCCACCGCGCGGCCCCCGGCCGCGGCGGGCCGCGACGCGAGCGGACCAAAGTCCATGCGGAGGACGAGAGCCGCAACGACGGGGCGGCCTTCGGCCATCGTAGCGAGGTCAGCGAGATCGCCTGGGCTTTTGCGGCTCTGGGGCTACGTATTGGGGCGAGCCGGGCGGATATCGAGCGCGCCTATCGCGAACGCATGAAGCGCGCCCACCCCGATCACGGCGGCTCCGCGCAAGCCGCGGCGCGGCTCAACCAGGCCCGCGATCTGCTGCTGCCGCACGGCCGGCGCTGAAGGAAGCCTTGCGCCGCCCGCTTCACGACGCGTATTTTTGCCCTTAGATATGCCGGAACGAACCGGATGAAGGAGTTTGGCATGACTTGGCTCGCCGTATTGATCTGCGCCGCCATCGGCCTGTCCACGGCGCTGGGGGTCTATCTGCGCCTGCGCCAGATCGCCTGGGTCGCGGGCAACCGCGATGCGCCTCCGGGCGATTTCGCCGCGACAGTGACGATCCAGGAGCATCGCCGCGCTGCCGACTACACTTTGGCCAGCACGAAGCTCGCGATCAGCAAGACGATCTTCGAGGGCGCCTTGGCGCTGGTCTGGCTGCTGCTGTGGCTGCCGCCGCTCTATGGCGCCGTCGCCGCCGTGACGGAGGAGGGGCTCAGCCGCAGCGCGCTCCTCGTGATCGCCTTCGGCCTCTTGGGCGATTTGCTGATCATGCCGTTCGATTTCTTCGAGACGTTCCGGCTCGACGCCCGCTTCGGCCTCAATCACCAGAGCCTGTCAGGCTTTCTGCTCGATGAGCTGAAGATGGCGGGCTTGCAGCTCGCCATCGGCGCGCCCTTGCTATATGCGCTCTTCGCACTGATTCGCGTCGCGCCGGAGAATTGGCATCTCTATGCCTTCGCGGGCTTCCTGCTGTTCGTCTTCGCCCTCACGGCGCTGTATCCGACGCTGATCGCGCCGCTGTTCAACAAGTTCCAGCCGCTGCCCGAAGGCGAGCTTCGCGCGCGCCTGGAGCGGCTGCTGGCCCAAAGCGGCTTCGCGTCCGGCGGCCTCTTCGTCATGGACGCCTCCGCGCGCTCCTCGCGCGGCAACGCTTATTTCTCCGGCTTCGGCAAGGCCAAGCGCATCGTGTTGTTCGACACGCTGATCGCGCGCCACTCGCCCGAGGAGATCGAATCTGTGCTCGCGCATGAGCTTGGCCATTACAAACGCGGCCACATCCGTCAGTCGCTGGCGCTGATGGCGCTCGTGTCGCTCGCGGGATTCTTCGCGCTGCATTGGGCGCTGGGGCCGAATGGTCTAGCGGCGGCTTTCGGCGCGCCCGCCGATGTGGGCGTCGGCCTGATCATCGCGCTGCTCGCCAAGGATCCGGTCACGCATGTGCTGTCGCCGCTGTTCGCCTGGCGCTCGCGCAAGGCGGAGTTCGAGGCCGACGATTTCGCGCGCAGGATTGTCGGCAAGGAGCCCATGATCTCAGCGCTGACGCGGCTCACGCGCGACAATCTGGCGACGCTGACGCCCGACGTGTTTTACGCCCGCTTCTACTACTCGCACCCGCCGGCCTCGGTGCGCGTCGCGCATTTGCGCGCGGCGGAGTAGGCCGGTTACGAGGCTCAGTCCGCGGCGAGCAAGGCCGCGCGCGGCGCTTCGAGCCGCGCCACGTCAGCGCGGACTGCGGCCTGCACCTTCTCGAAGGCGCGCACCTCGATCTGCCGGACGCGCTCGCGCGACACGCCGAACTCCACGGAAAGAGCCTCCAAGGTGATCGGATCGTCGGCGAGGCGGCGCGCCTCAAAGATGCGGCGCTCGCGCGGGTTCAGCACGTCGAGCGCAGCGCGCAGCGCCTCCAAGCGGTTCGCCGATTCCTGATGATTGGCGAGCATGAACTCCTGGCTCGCGGAGTCGTCGACGAGCCAGTCCTGCCACTCGCCTTCGCCCTCGTCGCGCAACGGCGCGTTGAGGGAGGCGTCGCCGCCCATACGGCGGTTCATCTCGATCACATCCTGTTGCGAGACGCCAAGCTTCGTCGCAATCGTCGCGACGTTCTCCGGCTTCAGGTCGCCTTCCTCATAGGCGTTGATGCGGCTTTTCGCCTTGCGCAGGTTGAAGAAGAGCTTCTTCTGGCTCGCGGTCGTGCCCATTTTGACGAGCGACCAGGAGCGCAGGATATATTCCTGAATCGAGGCCCGGATCCACCACAAAGCATAGGTCGCAAGACGGAAGCCGCGCTCGGGCTCGAAGCGCTTGACCGCCTGCATGAGGCCGATATTGCCTTCGGAAACGATCTCGCCGATTGGCAGGCCGTAGCCGCGATAACCCATGGCGACGCGCGCCACCAAACGCAGATGCGAGGTCACGAGCTTTTCAGCCGCCTTGGGATCCTCATGCTCGCGCCAGCGCTTGGCGAGCATGTACTCCTGCTGCGGCTCCAGCATGGGAAATTTGCGAATCTCCGCAAGATATTGCGCGAGCGCGCTGTCGCTCGCGACAATGGGCAAAGCCTTCGCCATTTAAATCCTCCTTCGGGCCCCCTCATGGGCGGACCCTCGCTCGACCACCTTAAGGCCAGTCGCGGATCAGACATAGGAAGCCTCAGAGGCGTATTAAAGACCTCTAGCTTACGCGGCCTTCTCAGCGGCATTAAAAATCTGTCACGTTGCAGGCGCGTCGCCAGGGACGAAGCCGGCCAAAAGCTTCACGCTTTCCGCCAGATGTTGCACCAGCCGGCTGGGCTGATCTTGCCTTGCACGGAGTTGCAGCCGTCGGGCGGAACGAAGACTTTGCAGTTGTCGCAGCGCTGGACGCCTTTGGGATGGTTCTGATAGGCGACATCGCCTTGCGTGAGCTTGCCCTCGGCGTCGACCCGGGCGATTTGCGACTTGTATTGCGGGCGCCAGATCTTGCACCAGCCCGAGGGGCTGATCTCCCCCTCGACCGAGGCGCAATGGTTCGGCGGGTCCCAGACGCGGCAATTGTCGCAGCGCTGCTTGCCCTTGGGCTGCTGCTGATAGTCTACGTCGACCATGCTGAGTTTCTCGACGGCGCGAGCGACGCCGGAGACGAGGCTGGCGGCGAGCGCGGCCACGAGACGCAGCACGCCGCGACGGTGCGCCCTGCCGACCAGGGATTTAATAGCCTCGTTCATAGCGCCCTCCGCTTTTTGACCGTCGCTGGGCGGCGGCGTTGGAGGAGAGTCTAAGCTTTTTCTGCGCCGAACGCGCCGCGGCAATTGTCGCGCGTCAAATCGTCTCAAGCGCCGACGCGGCCTTCGCATCCGGCTAAGCTCTGGCTCTGGCGCCACACGCCGGAAGCCGCAGCGGAGGATAGTCAAGAACCCGTTCGCGGGCGCAAGATCCGACTGCCCGCAATTTTTGCCGTCTCGCCATGAGTTTCGCCGACGAAGGCGGTTTGAGACTTCGCGCTTTATGCAGCCTCCGGCGCCGCCCCCACCAGCCGCCGCGCCTCCTGCGCGCTGATGGGCCGGCCGAAGGCGTAGCCCTGCGCGTAGCCGCAGCCGAGCTGATACAGCTCGATCGCGTCCGATTCGGACTCTGCCCCTTCCGCCACGACGTCCAGGCCGAGCTCGTGGCCGAGCGTGATGATCGCGCGCAGGATCGCGGCGCGCGAGGCCTTCCCCGTCTGCTTCACGAAGGAGCGGTCGATCTTGATCGTGTCGAGGCAGAAGCGATGCAGATAGGCGAGCGAAGAGTAGCCGGCGCCGAAATCGTCGAGCGCCAGCCCCGCCCCAAGCTCCCGCACGCGCGACAGCATCTGCGCCGAAAACTCCGGGTTCTCCATAATCAGCGCCTCGGAGAACTCGAGCTTCAGACTGCCGCGGGAAAGGTCGTTGCGCAGCAGCACGCTCTTCACGTCGCGCAGCAGATCGTGGCGCAAGAGCTGCCGCGACGACAGGTTCACCGACGCGAAGATCGGCGGATCGACGACCAGCGCGCGCTGCCAGGCCGCGAGCTCGCGCGCGGTGCGGTCGAGCGCCAGGAGCCCCAAATCGATGACGAGCCCAGTCTGCTCGGCGACCGGCCAGAATTCCGTGGGGTCGAGCCGCCCGAGCCGCGGATGGTCCCAGCGCAACATGGTCTCGAAGCCCGCGATTGTTCGGTCTTCGAGCCGCACGACAGGCTGGAAGAAAGTCTTGATCTCGCCGCGCTCCAGCGCACGGCGCAGGTCGGCCTCCAGCGTCAGCCGGTCGGAGCGCTGCCCGCGCATCGCCGGGCGGAAAACCTCGATCGCATTGCCGCCGCCGCGCTTCGCCGCGCGCACGGCGATCTCGGCGTCCTCGAGCATGTCGTTCGCGCCGGGATGCACGGAAGGATCGAAAAGCGCGACGCCGATCGAGGCGAAGAGGCCGATCTCGCGGTCGGTGAAGCGCACCGGCGTCGCTAGAGCCCGACGCAGCGATTCGGCCAACGTCATAATCATGTCGACATTCGTCTGCGAGACGAGAATGATCGCGAAACTGTCGCCGCCAAGCCTCGCCAATGTGTCCTGCGGCTGCAGCACCCGCATGATGCGGTTCGAGATCGTCAGCAGAATGCTGTCGCCCGTCGCATGTCCGACCTGCTCATTGACCTGGCGGAACCGGTCGAGATCGATGCAGATGACTGTCGGGCGCAGGTCCTTCTCGGCGCGCGCGAGCACGAGCGCCGCCTCCAGTCGGTCGAAGAACAGCTCGCGGTTCGGCAGGCCGGTCAGATTGTCATGCACGGCGTCGTGCAGCATGCGGTCTTGCGCGTTGCGCTCCTCGGTCACATCGGTCAGCGTGCCGACGACCCGGATGACCTCGCCCTCGGGGCCGACGACCGGGCGGGCGCGCAAGCGATAGGCGAGATAGTGACCGTCGGCGCCGCGCAGGCGGAACTCCTGGTCGATGCGGCCGCGCCTCTGCTCGAGCACGGCGTCGAGGCAGGCGCGATACCGGTCTTGTTCGAAGGGGTGCAGGAGATCAAGCCATGAGGCGGCCGAACCCTCCAACCCGCCACGGTCGAGGCCGAGCTGCGCCTCGATCTCGGGCGACACGAAGATATGGTCCGAGGGCACGTCCCAGTCGAAGACGATCTCGCTCGCGCCGGTGAGCGCCAGCGCCTTGCGCTCCACGTCGGTGATCGCGCCGGCGGAGAGGCCGCCGCTCGCGAAGGCGTTCTGCATGACCGTGAAGCCGATCAGCATGACGATGAGCACGAGGCCGCCGACGAGCGCGGGCGCCACGAGATCGTTTGTGAGCCAGCCGAAGACGGTGAAACCTGCCGCGCAGACCCACAGCACCAGCAAGAACCAGGTCGGGATCAGCATGATCGCACGCTCGAAGCCGTGCGAAGCGAGATAGAGCACGAGCACGAAGCCGATGACCGCGACTGCGGCGAGCGAGATGCGTGCGACGCCGGAGGCGACCGGCGCGTCGAACACAGCGAGGCCGGCGAGATCGCCGAGGATCACCAGCCAGATCAGGGCGATGTGCCAGGCGCGCACATGCCAGCGGTTGAGGTTAAGATAGGCGAAGAGGAAGACGACGAGCGTCGCCGACAGCACGGTCTCGGCGCCCGCGCGCCAGATGCGGTTCGTCGCCGGATCGGCGCCAAAGATCTTGTCCCAAAAGCCGAAATCGATGCAAACATAAGCTAGAACAGCCCAGGCCAGCGCCGCCGCCGCCGGGAAGATCACCGCTCCCTTGACGACGAAGACGATTGTCAGGAACAGGGCGAGCAGCCCGGCGATGCCGATGACGATCCCCTTATAGAGCGTGAGGCTCGTCACCTTATCCTTGTAAGCGTCGGGCTCCCAGAGATAGAGCTGCGGCAGCTTGGGCGTCTTGAGCTCGGCGACATAGGTGATCGTGGCGCCGGGATCGAGCGTGAGGCGGAACACGTCGGCGCCGGAGGCCTCCTCGCGCTCGGGGGCCGAGCCTTGGCTCGCGGTGATGGCGGAAATGCGGCTCGCGCCGAGATCGGGCCAAATGAGGCCCGAGTCTTGCAAACGGAAATGCGGAGCGACAATCAGCCGCTCGACTTGCTCGTCAGTGTCGTTCGTGAGCGCGAAGACGATCCAGTTCGGGCGCGTCCCGGGCTCCTTCGCCTCGACCTCGATACGACGCACGACGCCGCCCGAGTCCGGCGCCGTCGAGATCTGCAGGCGGTCGTCCTGGGACGCATGTTTTTCGACGGCGTTGGTGAGGTCGATGGCTGCGGCGTCCTGCGGCACGCGCACGCTCTCGACCGCCGCGGCCGGCGCGGCGGCGATCAGCGCCAAGACGATGAAGAGAAAGCTTTTGAACCTCACGAACCCACTTCTCAAGCACGGCTGGCCCGCGCCGGCTCCCGAACGGGCGAACTTCCGGACGACGGTCTCAGCCCGTTCGGCGCTTCGCTTCTATGCCCCGAGTCGCCATAGGTAAAGGCTCGCGCCTCCTCTCGCAACCTGCCGCATATCAGGTTGGGCTGGCGGGGTTCTTGCCGAGGGAGGTCGGGGAGGATGGCTTGCAGAGCGCGGATCGCGGCAATATACGCTGTCTCTGTGCAGGTGGCGAGCAGGGCGGGCGGACTGGAACGAGGTATGCGGAGCGCACACGGCGGACCACGGCTGCTGCTGCGCCGGTTGCGCGAGATTTTCGCGGAGCCGGCCAATGCGCAGGCGCGTCTCGACAAGATCGTGGTCCAGATCGCCGCCAACATGGTCGCCGAGGTCTGCTCGGTCTATGTCCTGCGCGCCGACGGACGCCTCGAGCTCTACGCCACTGAGGGCCTCAATCGCGAGGCCGTCCACCTGACCACGATGCAGTCGGGGGAGGGCCTCGTCGGCCTCATCGCGCGTAGCGCCGAGCCGCTCTCGCTCTCCGAGGCCCAGGAGCACCCGGCTTTCTCCTACCATCCCGAGACCGGCGAGGAAATCTACCACTCCTTCCTCGGCGTGCCGATCCTTCGCGGCGGCGCGACTATTGGCGTGCTCGTCGTGCAGAACAAGGCGCGACGGAGCTACTCCGACGAGGAGATCGAGGCGCTGCAGACGACGGCGATGCTGCTCGCCGAGATGATCGCCTCGGGCGAGCTGCAGTCGATCGTGAAATCCGCGCAGCTGCTTGCGCTCGAGGGCCCGATGTCGCTGAGGGGCGCGGCCATGAGCGACGGCGTGGGCCTCGGCCATGTGCTGCTGCACGAGCCGCGCATCGTCGTGAAGAATCTGATCGCCGAAGATGTCCAAGGCGAGATTCGCCGGCTCGACCATGCGATCGGCGCCATGCGCCTCTCGATCGACGAGCTCGTTGCGCATGGCGATCGCATGGGCGCCGGCGAGCACCGCGAGGTGCTCGAGGCCGTGCGCATGTTCGCCAACGATCGCAGCTGGCTGCGCAAGCTGCGCGAAGCGGTCATGACCGGCCTCTCGGCCGAGGCGGCCGTCGAGCGCGTGCAGAACGACGCGCGCGCGCGCATGCTGCGCCAGACCGACCCTTATCTGCGCGAGCGGCTGCACGATCTCGACGATCTCGCGAATCGCCTGCTGCATCAGCTGACGGGACAGACCTACGCTGCTGACCGCGACAAGATGCCTGACAACGCCATCATCGTCGCGCGCTCCATGGGCCCGGCAGCCCTGCTCGACTATGACCGTGCGAAGCTGCGCGGACTGATCCTGGAGGAAGGTGGTCCCGCGAGCCACGTGGCGATCGTCGCCCGCGCGCTCGGCGTCCCGACGGTGGGGCTCGTCCCCAACATTACGAGCCTCGTCGAACCAAACGATCCGATCATCATCGACGGCTCGACCGGCGACGTGCACGTACGCCCCCAACCGGACGTCCAATCCGCCTATGGCGAGAAGGCGAAGCTGCGCGCGCGGCGCCAGGAGCAATATGCGAAGCTGCGCGACGTTCCCGCCGTCACCCGCGACGGTGTGGAGATCGCGCTCAACATGAACGCGGGGCTCACGGTCGACGCGCCTTTCGCGATCGAGACCGGCGCTCAGGCGATCGGGCTCTTCCGCACCGAGCTGCAGTTCATGCTGGCGCCGCGCTTTCCGCGCATGCGCGAGCAGTACCACTATTACAGGGCCGTGCTCGACGCGCTGCCGGGCAAGGCGGTGACCTTCCGAACGCTCGACATCGGCTCGGACAAGGTTCTCCCCTATATGGAGACGATCGAGGAGGAGAATCCAGCGCTCGGCTGGCGCGCCATCCGCATCGGCCTCGATCGTCCGGGCCTCTTGCGCATGCAGCTGCGCGCGCTGCTCAAGGCCGGCGGCGGGCGGGATCTCAAGATCATGTTTCCGATGATCGCCAACGTCGCCGAGTTCGATCTCGCCAAGGAGATCGCGCTGCGGGAGCTCGCGGTGATCCGCCAGCACGAGCACGAGCCGCCGACGCGCTTGGAGCTCGGCGCCATGGTCGAAGTGCCGTCTCTTCTGTTCGATCTCGACCGCTTGGCCGAGCGCGCGGATTTTCTTTCCGTCGGCTCGAACGACCTCGTCCAGTATCTTTACGCCGCGGATCGCGACAACACGCGTGTCTCGAAGCGTTACGACGTGCTTGCGGCCCCGATCCTGCGGGCGCTGAAGTCGATCGTCGACGCCGGCGCGCGCGCGAAGATTCCTGTGACCCTCTGCGGCGAGATGGGCGGGCGCCCGGTAGAGGCCTTGGCGCTGCTGGCGCTCGGCTATCGCTCCCTGTCGATGTCGCCGGCCTCGATCGGTCCGGTCAAGGCGATGATCCGCGCGCTCGATCTCGCGAAGGCGCGCGCGCTCGTCGAAGAGCTCATCGCCATGGACGGCGGACGGCCGTCGCTGCGCGAAGACCTCATGCGCTTCGCTTCCACGCACGGCGTTCCCTTGTAGCCTCCCTCTTGGTGAGTCTTCGTGCTCTTCGTGTCTTTGTGGTGGATTTATCACCACAAAGACACGAAGAGCACGAAGAAGTTCTAAAAAAGCTCCTGCAAAAAAGACCTCGATGTTTTCCGAAGACAAGCTCGACCTCATTCTCCGCCGCCGCGAGGAGATCTCAGACCGATTGTCGGGCAATCCCGACAGCCAGACCTATATCGCGCTCTCGCGTGAGCTCGCGTCGCTGGAGGAGGTGGCGGCGGCGATCGAAACCTTCCGTACTGCTCGCGCCGAGGTCGAAAGCTTGCGTGAGATGCTCGCCGATTCCTCGACCGACGCCGAGATGCGAGCATTGGCGCAAAGCGAGCTGGAGGGCGCCGAGACTAAGCTCGAGGAAGCGAGCGAATCGCTGCAGATAGCGTTGCTGCCTAAGGACGCCGCCGACGAGAAGAGCGTGATCCTCGAGGTTCGCGCCGGCACGGGCGGCGACGAGGCGGCGCTGTTCGCCGGCGACCTCTTCCGCGCCTATCAGAAATACGCTGCGCTCAAGGGCTGGACCGTGGAGGTTTTATCCGCGAGCGAGGGCACGCTCGGCGGCTTCAAGGAGATCGTCGCGCAGATCGAAGGCCGCGGCGTTTACGGGCGGCTGAAGTTCGAGTCGGGCGTGCATCGCGTGCAGCGTGTGCCGGCGACCGAGACCCAGGGACGCATCCACACCTCGGCGGCGACGGTCGCCGTGCTGCCCCAGGCCGAAGAGGTCGACGTCGAGATCGACGACAGGGATTTGAATATTGAGACGATGCGTTCGGGCGGCGCCGGCGGGCAGCACGTCAACAAGACCGAATCGGCGATCCGCATCACGCATCTTCCGACCGGCATCGTCGTCATGATGCAAGAGGAGCGCTCTCAGCACCGCAACAGGGCCAAAGCCTTGGCGCTGCTGCGCTCGCGGCTCTATGACGCCGAGCGCTCGCGGCTCGATCAGGAGCGCTCGGCGGACCGGCGGAGCCAGGTCGGCTCCGGCGACCGCTCTGAGCGCATCCGCACATATAATTTCCCGCAGGGGCGGGTGACCGACCACCGCATCAATCTGACGCTCTATAAGCTCGAGAAGGTGATGGGGGGTGAAGCGCTCGACGAGATCATCGAGGCGCTGCTGCGCGACCACCACCAGAAGCAGCTGGCGACCGGCCAAGGATGAGCGGCCAAGGGTGAAGGGGGGAGCGCGTGCTGGCTGCTGGCCCGGCGGAGCTTGCGGAACCCTTTTGACAGCCGCGTCTCAATCCGGCATGAGAACGAAACAGCGACGCCGTTCATTGAGGATCGGATTATGTCCTGCTCGAGATTGTCCGCCGCCGGCGCCCTCATGGCGCTCGCAGCGCTCCCCGCCTGCAGCGCCTCTCAGACGCCCGCGCCCGTGGTCGCTGCGCCGGCGGGGGTCGCCGCCGCGCCCGAGCCGCTTCCGGCGGGCGTCGTCGGCGTCAGCGTTGGGCGCGAGCTCGAGGAAAGGGACCGCGCAGCCGCCATCGCGGCCCAAGACGAGGCGGTCAATTCCGGCAAGCAGAAGAGCTGGAAAGGCGACAAGACCGCCTACGGCTTCATCACCCCAGGTCCCGAGAACGGGGACTGTCGCGACTACACGCACAAGATCTACATCAACGGCCGCCCGCAGGAGGCCAAAGGCCAGGCCTGCCGGAAGGGCGACGTCTGGCGCGTCGTGAGCTGACCACTGAGCCATGCGCGCCCTCCTCGGTCTCGGGCTCTTACTGCTGCTCGCGCTCGTCGCGGCCCTCTTCCTGGTCGAGACCAGCGAAGACGCTCCAGACGCGCCGGTCGAGACGGCGATCGGCGCGGCGCATCTCATCTACCCGAGGGGCTACGCCCGCGACGAGGCCTCAGCCGTCGGCGGCCTGACCGACCGGCTCTCGCTTATGGCCGAACTTCCCGACTTCACCCCGCCGCGCGGCAAAGGCTCCAAAGCGGGGCAAAACCCGCAGAATGACGTCGTGTTGATCACGATCTCGGCCAAGGACGACAGTCTCGATCCCAAGGACCGCCCACGGGGGCTCTATGCGCGATTTCTGGAGAGCAGGGTTTGGGTCGGGCCGGAAGGGCTCATTTTGCGGCGCTTCGAGCAGGGCTCGCCCTATGATCTCGAAGAACTCTACATCGCGCCGCCGGACGGCAGGACTTTTTTCGCACGCTGCCCGAAGCCCGGCGAGACCGAGGCGGCGGCGGACTTTTGTCTCTTCGTGTTTCGCGAGGACGATCTCGACGTGGAGCTGCGCTTCGCGCCGGCGCTGCTCGAGCATTGGGAGGCGCTGACCGAAGGGGCCCACGCGTTCCTCGCCCGCATCCGCGCCCCCCGTGAGAAGCGATAGCGATGCTCCGGAGGGCGTTTGTCTGAGCGCGACAGCGAAATAAGCCGCCGATCAAGCCGCTTTGTCCGAGCGGTCCAATCGCTCCGCGATCCACAGCTTGATGAGGGACTGCCGCGTGACGCCGAGCCTTTGCGCCTCCTGGTCCAGCGCCTCGATCACCCAGCGCGGAAAGTCCACGTTAACCCGCTTCAGTTCGGCGCTGGGTCGTCTGGCGTTGGACCAGTCCACATGGGTCGACATGTCCTCTCCGGCGTCGAATTTCCGGTCAAAGGTCCGTGCTTTCATAGGCTGTGATCTCCCCGTCGCGTGCTCGTCTGGCCGAAATCAATCGGATAACGCCTCCACGCCGAGTGAAGACGACTGTCCAATGCTTTCCTGCCGGCAGGCCAACTGCCAACCAGCGCGCCTCGTCCATTGTTCTGGCCGGCGCTTCCAAAAGCCGCTTATCCAGCCAGAGCGCCTTGGCTTCCTCGAAGTCGATCCCGTGCTTGGCCTTATTGATGAGGCTTTTGTCCGGATCGTAGTCGAAGTCTGGAAGGATGTGAAAATGGTATAAAAATTATACTCTTTTTTCAAGAGGGTGCTCTATTGCTCTATCCTCCCCGTTCGCTGGGTCGGCCTTGACCTGGTCTGCGCGTCGGGCCGTCGACCACCTGATGGACCATTGAAAGAATGAAGGCCTTGGGCCATCTCTAAGGCGCGCACAAGTCTCTTCGTAATCCTCGGCGGGAGCGCACTTAACATCTATGTTGCGCATCGGAGCCATACATGTTGACGAAGCGAACCGTGCTCGCCCTTGCCGCTCTCGGAGTTTCGCCCTTCGCGCTGAGACGCGGCGCGGTCGCGGCGGAAAAATTTGAGGTCGCGCACACCGACGACGAATGGCGGAAGCTCCTGACGCACCAGCAATATGACGTGCTACGCCAGGCCGGTACCGAGCGCGCCTTCACGAGCCCGCTGCTCGACGAGCATCGCAAGGGCGTCTTCGCCTGCGCCGGCTGCGGACGCGACCTCTTCTCCTCGGCGACCAAATATGACAGCGGCACCGGCTGGCCGAGCTTCTGGGCGCCGCTCGAGGGCGCCGTCGGGACCGAGGAGGACAATTCCTACGGCATGACGCGCACCGCCGTGCACTGCAGCCGCTGCGGCGGCCACCTCGGCCATGTGTTCAACGACGGGCCGAAGCCGACCGGCTTGCGCTACTGCATGAACGGCGTCGCTTTGACCTTCAGGCCCGCCTGACGTGATGACCTTGCTCCTGCTCGCCTATCTCGGCGGCGCGCTGACGATCTTGAGCCCTTGCATCCTGCCGGTGCTGCCCTTCGTCTTCGCGCGCGCCGACCGGCCGTTTCTCTCGAACGGCCTGCCGCAGCTCATCGGGATGGCTGCGACTTTCGCGCTCGTCGCGGGCCTCGCGGCCTTCGCGGGCGGCTTCGCGGTCGAGGCCAATCAATACGGGCGCGTCGCCGCCATGGCGCTGCTCGCGCTGTTCGGGCTGGCGCTGCTTTTCCCCAGCGTCGCGGAACGCCTGGCGCAGCCGCTCGTGAAGCTCGGGGGCGATTTGGCCCAGCGCCAAGCGACGGGGCTCGTGTCGTCTTTCGTGCTCGGCGTCGCGACGGGGCTCTTGTGGGCGCCCTGTGCGGGGCCGATCCTCGGCCTGATCCTGACCGGCGCGGCGCTCGGCGGCGTGAGCCTCCCGACGCTTTTCCTGCTGCTCGCTTATGCGCTCGGCGCCGCGACCTCGCTCGCGCTCGCGCTGCTTTTCGGCGGCCGGTTGTTCTCGGCGATGAAGCGCTCGCTCGGCGTGAGCGAGACGCTGCGCCGCGCGCTCGGCGTTGCGGTTCTCGCGGCGGTCGCGGCCATCGCCTTCGGGCTCGACACGGGCTTTCTCGCCCGCGCCTCGCTCGCGAGCACCGAGGCGATCGAGCAGAAGCTGCTCGACGGCTTCGGCGTCGCGCCGGAGCGCAAGCCCCGGTCCGCGAACGCGACGGACGCGACGCTCGCGGTCTTTCACACGGACGATCTCGCGGGCGAGGGAGACGCGCCGAGCCTTTCGGGAGCCGTGCAGTGGCTGAATTCGCCGCCGCTCTCCGCGCAGGATCTGAAAGGCAAGGTGGTCCTTGTCGACTTCTGGACCTACTCCTGCATCAACTGCCTGCGCGCCCTGCCCTATGTACGGGCCTGGGCCGAGAAATACGAGGGTCAGGGGCTTGTCGTGATCGGCGTCCACGCGCCGGAATTCGCCTTCGAGAAATCGATCGACAATGTCAGGAAAGCCGTGGCCGATCTCAACGTCCGTTATCCGGTGGCGATCGACAACGACTATGCGATCTGGAAGGCGTTCGACAATCAATATTGGCCGGCGCATTATTTCATCGACGCCCAGGGTCGCATCCGCCATCACCACTTCGGCGAGGGCGATTACGAGGGCTCCGAAGAGGTGATTCGCCGCCTGCTCGCTGAAGCCGGAGGGAAGGCGATCGCGCCCGGCGTCACGCCGATCAAGGCGGCGGGCGGCGTCGAGGCGCCCGCGGATAAGTCCGACATGCTCTCGCCTGAAACCTACATCGGCTACGATCGCGCCGAGCATTTCGTCTCCCCCGGCGGGGCCGTGGGAGAAGAACCCCATCTCTACCAGCGCGGCGCGCCGCGTCTCAACGAGTGGGGTCTCTTTGGCGAGTGGACGGTTTTGGGCGAGCGCGCCGAACTCGACCGCAAGAACGGCGGCGTCGTCTTTCGCTTCCACGCCCGCGACCTGCATCTCGTGCTCGGCCCCGCCGCCGCAGGCAAGAAGATCCGTTTTCGCGTCAGACTCGACGGCGCGGCGCCGGGCGAAGATCACGGCGCCGACACGGACGCCGCGGGAGAAGGCGTCGTGAGCGAGCAGCGGCTCTATCAGCTCGTTCGCCAAAGCCGCGAGCCGATCGTCGATCGCACCTTCGAGATCGAATTTTTCGACGAGGGCGTCGCAGCCTACGCCTTCACCTTCGGCTGAAAGTCAAAGGAGCAGGAATGAAACCATGGCTCGCTTTAGGATTGGCGCTGGCCGCGGCGATCGGCGCGCCGAACCTGAACTCCGCCGCCGCGGAAGGACAGGCGATCCCGGCGCCGGAAGTCGACGAGAGCACGCAGGGCGACAGCGAGGTGACAGTGCTCGCCGGCGGCTGCTTTTGGGGCGTGCAGGGCGTGTTCCAGCATGTCGCGGGCGTGACCAGGGCCGTCTCTGGCTATGCGGGCGGCGAGGCAAAGAGCGCGCATTATGAGAAGGTCGGGTCCGGCTCGACCGGACATGCGGAGTCGGTGCAGGTGACCTTCGATCCCAAGAAGATCAGCTACGGCCGCCTGCTGCAGATCTATTTCTCCGTCGCGCATGATCCGACGCAGCTCAATCGCCAAGGGCCCGACGTTGGCCCGCAATATCGCTCGGCGATCTTCCCCACGAACGACGAGCAAGCGCGCATCGCCAAGGCCTACATCGCGCAACTCGGTCAAGCCCGAGTTTTTGACGCGCCCATCGTGACGAAGATCGAGCCAGGAAAGACTTTCTACGCCGCGGAGCGCTATCATCAGGATTATCTCGTGAATAATCAAGATTATCCGTACATCGTCTATAATGATCTGCCGAAGATCGAGGCGCTCAAACGGTTCTATGCGAGCGTCTATCGGGAGGATCCGGTGCTCGTCTATCCCCGCGCGAAATAGCGGTCCCTTCGTCGATGGGAGGGACTCCGCAACTTCTATCACCACGACGGGCCAGCGGTTCCAGTCTTCTTGAGCCTCGCCGATCTCACCCACCCCTCGACATGATCGCCTGATCTGGGGTTCACGTACATGACGGAAGTCCAGCCGTCGTCGGTCTCGACATAGGAGACCAAATCATCCTTGGGGATCACGAAAACGCCGGCCATCGGGCAATGAATGTTCGGCGCCGAGTAGAACTGCAAGCGCCCCTGTCCCGTCACGACATTGGCGAACGGCGGCGAGAGAATCGACGCCGCCTTCGAGCCGGGTTCCGGCTCCTTGCAGGCATTCGTGGGCGCCGCGCGCGAAGAGCTTTCGAGAGCGCTCAACAGAATGGCGCAGACGAGCAGGATTTTGCCAACGGACATGTTTATCTCCACGCAAGCTTCAATGAGATGATCGGCCAGCTCCAACGGGCCCGGCGCCTGTCTCCCCTCGGGGCGTCCGTTCGTGCAAGATTGGCGCATAGCGGCGCCCAGGGAAGTGCGAAGCCGCACAGCTCGATTCAAGTCGCCGGTTTCTTGGAGCAGCCTGACAGAACCCTTTCACCAAGCGCAACAAGCGCGGCGCGCAGGGCTTCGTGCTCGACGCCCTCGGCCGCCTTGGCGGCGGCGGCCCTGGCCGCGGGATCGCCAGGCGGCGCCTTGCGCTTGGGCTTCGGGGGCGGCAGCGCCGCCTGCCGCAGCGACAGGCGCGCGACGCAGCGCCAGCCGAGATGGGCGTTGACCCGCTCGATGATGACGCCGCTCATGTGCTGGACGTCGAGGCCAAAGCCCGGCTCGACGCGCAGGACGAGCGTCGCCGGCTGGATCTCCGCGCCCTCGGGCCGCGCCTTCGGACGGGGCGGCCAGTTCAGCCGCTCGGGGGCAGAGATCGCGGCGAGCCTCGCGCCGACGATCGCCTCCCACTGGGTCAACAGCGTCGACTCGCCGAACCCTTGCCTGGCGACGAGCGGGTCGAGCGTGCGATTGACGAGATCGGCGAGCGGCCGCGCCCCGCGGCGTTTGCTCGGCGCGCCTTCCGGCATGGACATAAACGGCCTCTCGTGAGAGAGCGAATGGGGAATAGGGAATGGCGAATAAGGACGATGTCAACCGCCCCCGCTATTCGCTACCCACTATTCGCCATTCGCCTCCAAATGTCAGAGCCCGAGACCACGAGAAGACTCTTGCGCTGGTGGGACGGCCATCGCCGGGTGCTGCCGTGGCGCGCCTCGGCGAGCCGCAAGGCGGACCCTTACGCCGTCTGGCTCTCCGAGATCATGTTGCAGCAGACGACGGTCGCGACGGTCGACGCTTATTTTCGTAAATTCCTGTTGTGCTGGCCGGATGTCGCGGCTCTGGCGGCGGCTTCGCAGGAGCAGGTGCTCGCGGCTTGGGCGGGCCTTGGCTATTACGCGCGCGCCCGCAATCTGCACGCCTGCGCGGCGATCGTCGTCGAACGTCACGGCGGCAGATTCCCTCGCCGCGAGGAAGAACTCTTGCGGCTGCCGGGCGTCGGCCCCTATACGGCGGCCGCGATCGCCGCCATCGCCTTCGACGAGCCCTGCGTCGCGGTCGACGGCAATGTCGAGCGGGTGATTTCGCGCCTGTTCGCCGTCGAGGAGCCCTTGCCTGCGGCAAAGCCCAGGATCAAGGCGCTGGCCGCGGGGCTCCTGCCAACGCGGCGGCCCGGCGATTTCGCGCAGGCGCTCATGGACCTCGGTGCGACTGTCTGCGCGCCGCGGTCGCCGAAATGCCCCGCTTGTCCGCTCAGCGAAACCTGTGCGGCCCATCGCGCAGGGGCGGCCTCAAGTTTTCCGGTCAAGCCGCAAAAGCAAGCGCGCCCGCGCCGCCGAGCGGCGGTTTTCGTGCTGCGCTCAGGCGAGCTGGTGCTCGTGCGCCGGCGCGCAGAGAAAGGGCTCCTCGGCGGGATGACCGAATTCCCGTCGACGCCGCTCGCCGTCGATCTAGCGGGACTCGGCGCGAAGACGCCGGAGCAGCGGCTCGCGGCCGCGATAAGCTCGGCGCCCCTCGCGGCGCGTTGGCGCGAGACGCCTGAGCCCGTGCGGCACGTATTTACGCATTTCGCGCTAGAGCTTACCGTCTTCGTCGGGGAGACGCCGAAGGCTTCGCCGATCGCCGGCTGCCGCTGGGCCAAGGCGAGCGAGCTGAAAGCCGAGGCCCTGCCCACTGTGATGCGCAAGGCAGCGCGTCGAGCGGGGCTCACGGGCTAAAGGGAAGCGACCATGGCGAGGCGCGCCGCGATCGAGATCGAGCTTGTGGGCGACGCGCTGAGGCTGCACAGCAAAGGGCGCGCGCTGACGATCGCCAATGCGGCGCAGTCGGAGGATCAGGAGGAGGAGGCGGAGTTTCTCGTCCTGCTCGACGAGATCGAGTTCTGGGACGCGCCTGACGATTCAACGCCGATCGAGATCGAGGAGCTGCCGAAAATCCTGGATGCGATCGAGGACTTTGCGGAAGCCCACGGGTTCTCGATCGCTTTCGAGTGAGGCGCCGCGCTCGGGCAAGCGCGGCGATGGAGGCGTCACCAGAATTTGAACAGCTCCAAGAACCCAGCCTTCAGATTCTTGTGGTCGAGCTCTCGCAGCTCGCTGAAGGCCTGCCGCGCAACCGCTCGCAGCTCGAGCAGTTTCTCGTCGGTCACGTCGAAGTCGATGACGGCCTGACGAAGCTCGCGCCGTGCGGCGTCCAGGCGGTTTTGCGCAAAAATGACTCTTCCGTCAGCGGCCATGTCTGTCCCCCTTCTTTTCTTTGTTTGATCGTTTCAAGGAGCGCTTCGAGCCGCCGCTGCTCGAGCTCGCATCCGCCCCGCCTGAAACGCGCCAGAGGCGTTGGACTTGGGCCGGATTTATTGGTGGAGCTGGGGGGATTCGAACCCCCGACCTCTGCAGTGCGATTGCAGCGCTCTCCCATCTGAGCTACAGCCCCGGTCCGACGCGGTGACTACACGCGGCCCCGCGCCCTGTCAATCGCGCACTCGATCTGTATTTGTCGCCGCAGCGCCTTTCGCGGCGCTTCGAAGTTTTTGCCGCTTCCAGTGCGGGCAGACGGTTGCGACCGCGCTATCTTACGGACAAATAACGAAAACGGCGATCACATGAACGATGCCGCCTTGAGCAAAAGAACGTTGAGCGAGCAGGCCGTCGCCCTCGCCGCGCCGGTGCTTTCGGGAGAGAGAAGGGGACACCTTCGCGCCTACGCCGCCCTCGCCGGCCCAGCGGTGGTCGCTTCAATCGCCTACATGGACCCGGGCAATTTCGCGACCAACATCCAGGCCGGCGCCGGATACAGCTACCGATTGCTCTGGGTCGTGCTGCTCGCCAACCTCATCGCTATGCTATTTCAGGCGCTTTCAGCGAGGCTCGGCGTCGTGACGGGCAAGAACCTGGCCGAGCTGTGCCGCGAGCAGCTTCCGCCGCCCGCGGTATGGAGCCTTTGGGCCATAAGCGAAATCGCCGCCATGGCCACGGACCTCGCCGAGATCGTCGGCGCGGGGATCGGCGTCGCCCTCCTCTTTCACATCCCGCTCATCGTGGCCATGCTCGTCGCCGCCGTCATCAGCTACGGCGTGCTCATGTTCGATCAGGCGGGGTTCCGGCCGATCGAGCTCGTCATCGGCGCCTTGGTCGGGGTCATTGCCCTCTGCTACTTGATCGAGCTCATCGTCGCGCCCATCGATTGGGCTGCGGCGGCGCAAGGCGTTGTCACGCCCTGGATCGGCGACGGCGGCGCGCTCGGACTCGCTGTCGCGATCATCGGCGCGACTGTCATGCCGCATGCGCTGTTTTTGCATTCCGGCCTTACGCAAGCGCGGATGCCTGCGCCTGACGCCGACGCCCGGCGGCGGCTGCTGCGCTTCTCCGACCGCGAGGTGGTCGTGGCGCTCTCCGCCGCCGGGCTCGTCAACATGGCCATGGTCGCGATGGCCGCGAGCGCCTTCCACGCTGGGCATAGCGGCGTCGGAGAGCTGGAAGAGGCCTTTCACACGCTCGCGCCGCTGCTCGGCTCGGGCGCGGCCCTCGTGTTTCTCGTCTCGCTGATCGCCTCAGGCCTCTCGAGCTCGGTCGTCGGCACCATGGCGGGGCAGATGATCATGCAGGGTTTCGTCGGCTTTCGCATTCCGCTCTGGCTGCGGCGCGTTGCGACGATGGCGCCGGCCTTCGCCGTGATTGGGGCGGGCGCGAACGCCACGCAGGCGATGGTCTTGAGCCAGATCGTGCTGAGCCTGACACTGCCGGCCCCCATGATCGCGCTTCTCGCTTTCACGCGGCGCGCGGACATCATGGGAGAATTCGCCAACGGCCGCGCGACTCATGCGGCCGCCATCCTCGCCGCCACGGCGGTGCTGGCGTTCAATGCGGTGCTGGTTTGGCAGGCGCTCGCGTAACCGCAGGCGCGGTCTCATTTCTTCGCCCGCGTGATCGCATCAAAGATCAGCCGGCGCGCCTCGTCGGCGTCGCCCCACCCGCCGGTCTGTGACCATTTGCCGGGTTCGAGATCTTTGTAATGCAGGAAGAAGTGCTCGATGCGCCGCCAGGTCGACTCGCCGAGATCGGTGTAGTTCAGCACGTTCTCGTAACGTTGCGTGAGCCGCTTCACCGGCACCGCCACGATCTTCTCGTCGCCGCCGGCCTCGTCCTTCATGCGCAGGACGCCGATCGGCCGCACCGGCATGATCGCGCCGGGCGCGATCGGCCGCGTGTTGGCGATCAACACGTCGCAAGGGTCGCCGTCCTCGGAGAGCGTATGCGGAATAAAGCCGTAATTCCCCGGATAGCGCATCGCCGTATAGAGGAAGCGATCGACAAACATGGCCCCCGAGGCCTTGTCGAGCTCGTATTTGATCGGCTCGCCGCCGAGCGGCACTTCCACGACAACATTGACCTCGTGCGGCGGGTTGGCGCCGATCGGCACAGCGTCAAGACGCATGAAGGCTCCGAATGTTGGCGTCCAGCTAACGGTCGGGCGGCTGGGCGAAGCCGAAGGCGACGCGGGTCAGAAGATCGTCGCCGAATTTCTCCTCCGCCCGCCGCACCGCCAAGCCTCCGAGGCGACGATAGAAGCCGAGCGCCCGCTCATTGTCCGCGAGCGCCCAGACGATCGTCGAGAGATAGCCGTGCTCGGCGAGCTCGCAGCGCGCCGCGTGAAAGAGCCTTCGGCCAAGGCCCATTCCCTGGAATTCGGGCCGCAGATACAATTCGAAGATCTCGCCCGAATAGGGCATGGAGGGGACGCGGTTGCGACCGTAAGTCGCGTAGCCCACGAGATCGCAATCGAAGCTCAAGACCAGCAGCCCCGTGCCCCGCAGGATCGCTTGCTCCCACCAGGTCGGGCCACGGCGCGCGATCATGCGCTCGAGCTCGCGGCCCGGGATCACGCCGCGATAGGCGTCCCGCCAAGACGCATCGTGCACACCGGCGATCGCATCGGCGTCGCCTGGCTGCGCATGACGGATCGAGTAGGCGGTCTTGACCATGAACCGATGTTAGGTCGCGAAGGCCGACTTCGGCAAGAGCCAAGCTGGCGAAAAAAATTAATAAAGGGCTTGCAAAAGCGAAAGATTCGGAAATTCGCGCCCTCGTGGGCGAAGGCGCGGCGAAGCGTCGCGTCAAGCGAGCCAGTGCATCGCCGCGCCGACGAGCAGCACCACGCCGATGAAGGCGCGATACCCCACGAAAGGCCAGGCCGAGAAGCGCTCCAGGAGGTGCATCAGGCTCCAGATCGCGACGAAGGCCGACATCGAGGCGACGACGAGTCCGACGGCGAGGATCGACCAGCCATGCGCGTCGAGATGCGCCTTGACGAGCTCGTAGAGCTCCTTGAGGCCGCCGCCGGCGATGGCCGGCAGGCCGAGAAGGAAGGAGAAGCGCGCAGCCTCGTCGCGCTTGAGGTCGAGGAACAGCGCCGCGGTCAGCGTCGAGCCCGAACGCGAGACGCCGGGAATGAGCGCGCCGACCTGCGCCAGGCCGACGATCATGGCGTCCTTGAGCGTCAGATGCTCTAGCGTGCGTTGATGGTTGCAATAGAGCTCGGCCAAGGCGAGCAGCGCCGACATCACGAGGCAGGCGACGCCAATGACGGGGAGCGAGCGCAGGGGCGTGCCGCAGGCGTTGAGCGTCGGCGCCAACAGAACGCCGATGACAACGATGGGGACCGTCGCCAGCACGATCCAGACGGCGAAGCGGAACGCCCAATTGTCGAAGTCGCGAGCCTTCACGGAATTGACGACGCCGACGAGCAGCCCACGCACGTCGCCCCAGAAATAGGCGATCACCGCGGCGAGCGCCGCAAGCTGCATCGCCGCGGAAAAGGCCGAGCCAGGATCCTTCCAGCCCAAGAGCGACGGCACGATGCGCATATGCGCGGTCGAGGAGATCGGCAGCAGCTCGGTGATCCCCTGCACCACGCCGAGCACGGCGACCTTCATATAGCCGAGATCGACGAAGCCCGTGTCGAGACCCTGAGTGCATGCGCTCGCCATTGATCGCTCCAGTCGCAAGGGAGCGCTCGCCGACCGAATCGGGAGCGCTGCCGGGGTTCAGCCGATTTTTTGCAAAACTAAGGCTTGCGATCAACGCAAAAGGTTAGCGCCGCGTAAACGCGGAAATTTAAATGCGAGGGCGGGGATCATGCCGCGCGCTGGTGGGGCGCGATGGGCGCGCCGGAGCCCTTCATCTGGCCCAAAAGCGGGGCAAGGCGCGGGGACGCCTCCACCGCGGCGCCTACCCTCTGCTCCCTCTCCAAAACCTTCCTCAAACCTCTTTCATTCAAGAGCCAGACGGCGAAGACCATCAGCACAATGGCGGCGAAAGCTGACCACGGCTCGAGACGCCCGACGAAGGACAGGTCCGGCGCGCATTCATTCGCGTATTGGCAGGCGTCCGACCAGTCCTGGAACCAATTGACGACCGATTCCATCCCAAACCTCCTGTCCCCCATAACCCCAATGATTGTGCATCGCAGCATCATATAGCTGAGCACGCCGTCCGGAGGGAAGATGCAATATTTTGTCAAACCGGTAAAAACCGCCTAAATACAGGGCACATCTGTGCGACAAATCGGCGCGGCGGAACTTTGGCGTCGCAGCGTGTCGGCATTCATACAGACGCCGCGCCCCTACTGGAACAGGGCTGCGGTCTTTTGCAACGTGACCCAAACGCCCCACGCCAGCGGCGCGCCCACCGCGAGCCAGGCCAGGCTCATCACGATCGCGCTTCCCACCCCCAACGAGGGCTCTGTCTCCGCGAGTCGCTGCAGAACCGCCGCGCCCTCGCGCTCTTCTTCCACAAAGTCCTCGAAATCGGCGTGGACCCCCTCTTCCTCCTCGACAACGGCCTCGACTGTCGTGTTCTTCTCGGCGGCCAGCTCCTCGTCGGTCATAAAATATTTGGCCGCGACCGGCCGCACGAGCAGATTGCAAATGAAGCCCGCGACGAGCAGGGCGGCCAGCACATACATTGTCTGGTTGTAGACGTCCTCCTTCGGCGCGCCGGCGGCGAGCTGTCGCTCCCGGAAAGTGCTGACGACCACCGGGCCGAGCACGCCCGCGGTGGACCAGGCCGTGAGCAGGCGGCCATGGATGGCCCCGACCATATGCGTGCCGAACATGTCGGCGAGATAGGCCGGGATCGTCGAGAAGCCGCCGCCGTACATCGTCAGAATGACGCTTAATGCGAGCACGAAGACCGCGAGGAGGCCCGCATGCGCGGCAGAGGGCGCGAGGCCGTAGAGCCCGGCGCCGAGCAGGAAGAACACCGCATACGTGAGCTTTCGGCCCAGCCGATCGGAAAAGCTCGCCCAGCCGAGGCGGCCGAAGATGTTGCAAAGGGAGAGGAGGCCGGTGAAGCCCGCGGCGATCGCAGCAATCTGCGTCTTTTGGGCCGCGTCGAGAGCGTCGAAGCCCAGGTCCTGGCCGAGCAGCCGGCCGCCGAACACTTCCTGCAGCATCGGAGAGGCCATGCTCAGCACGCCGATGCCGGCGCTGACGTTCAGGCACAGCACGCCCCAGAGCAGCCAGAACTGCGGGGTTCTCCAAGAGGTGTGGAGATGCACGTGGCGGTGGGTCACCATGGCGTTGGCGGCGGGGGCCGGCGGCGTCCAGCCCCCGGGAGCCCAGCCGTCGCCCGGCACGCGATAGCCGAAGGCGCCGCAGACCATGAAGACGAAATAGATCAGCCCTAGCGCTAGGAAGGTCTGCCAGACGCCGACCCCGTCCGGCGTGGCGAAGCGCTTGAAGAAAGCGTCGAGAGGCGCAAGACCTGCCGGCGCGGAAAGGGTCGCGCTCGTGAAATAGCCGATGAGGTTGTTGGCGAGCGGCGCGCCGATCATGGCCCCCCCGCCGAAGCCCATGATCGCGAGGCCGGTCGCGAGGCCGCGCCGGTCCGGGAACCATTTGATGAGCGTCGAAACCGGCGAGATGTAGCCCAGGCCGAGGCCGACGCCGCCGATGACTCCGGAGCCGAGCCAGAGCAGCCACAGCTGGTGCGCATAGACGCCGAGCGCCGACAACAGCAGGCCGCCGCACCAGCAGCAGGCCGAGGCGAGTCCGGCCTTGCGGGGACCGGCGGTCTCCAGCCAATGGCCGAACACGGCCGCGGATGAGCCAAGGAAGACAATCGCAAGCGTGAAGGTCCAGGTGAGCGAGCTGACCTTCCAGTCGCAGTCGACGGCGATCGTTTCGGCGAGCAGGCTCATGTCGGCGGGGCAGGTCGTGGGGGCGGTCACGCCGATCGCCTTGGAGAGCGGCAGCCAGAACACGCTGAAGCCATAGATCATGCCGATGCAGAGATGGATGGCCAGGGCTGCTGGCGGAACCAGCCAGCGATTGAAGCCCGGACCGGCGACGGTGCGCTCGCGGCTCAACAAACTCGGCCGCGCGTCGGCGCGTTCGCGGCCCTGGAAGCGCGGCCTCAGGGCCGTAGCTTGCGACATCAGATCCTCTCAGAAAGCGCGTGCGGAAGGCGTTGGCATAAAGCTCCAAAATCTAGGCTTCAAGTCGATTTTGATGAGATTTATGCAACATCCAATAGGCGTCGCCTATCGAAGCCGCTGGCCGTCCCACTGGTCCGGGCCTCGCCGCGTGCGGGATTCATGCGGCGTCAGTCGAGCCTCGAGGCGAAATTCCAAAAATGGTCTGGCGGGCCGGCGCCTCCGCCGAGCTTCTCTTTCGCGCCCGCCGCGAGCGCGGCCTCGAGCCAGCGTTTTGCGCGCGCGACGGCTTCCGTGAGCGTGAAATCTTGCGCGAGGCCGCAGGCGATGGCGGAGGAGAGCGCGCAGCCCGTCCCATGCGTGTTGGGCGTCGCAATCCGCACGCCGGGGAAGAGCGTGACGCCGCCATCGGCGTAAAGCGCGTCCACAGGCTCGCCGTGGAGATGCCCGCCCTTCACCAGCACGGCGCGCGCGCCGGCCTCGACGAGCTTCTCGGCCTGGCGCTCCATTTCGGCGACGCTTCGCGCCGGCGCGGTTCCCGAGAGCGCCGCGGCCTCGGAGAGATTGGGCGTCAGCAGCGCGGCAAGCGGCGCGAGCTCGGACATGAGCGCCGCCGCGAGTCCAATTTCATCGAGCGGCCCGCCGCGCGTCGCGGCGAGCACCGGATCGACAACGATGTTTCTCGCCTGCGCGCAGCGCAGCGACGCCGCGACCGCCTGCGCCGTCTCGACGCGCGCGAGCATGCCGATCTTTATGGCGTCGACAGCGATGTCGTCGAAGACGGCGTCGATCTGCGCCCGAACGACCTGCGGCTCGACCGGGACGACATGCGCTACTCCTTTTGTGTTCTGCACAGTGAGCGCCGTGATCGCGGCCATGCCGTAGCAGCGAAAGGCCGCAAAAGTCTTGAGGTCCGCCTGCACGCCGGCGCCGCCGGATGGGTCTGAGCCCGCAATCGACAGCAGCCGTTTCATGTCCGCGGCAGCGTCAGCACGCCCCCCTCGCCGTTCTCCGCGCCGAAAGCCAGCCGGGAGCCGCGCGCGTCCCAGGCCAGCGCTGAAATTTTGCCCTGCGTTCCCTCGCTCGGCCTGCGTACGAGCAGCTCGGCGCCGTCGCTGACGCGGCAGATCAGGACCATGCTGTCCTCGTAGCCGACGGCGACGATGGGCGCCGTCGGGTGGAAGGCGACCCGCGTGACCTTGACGCCCGAGCGCACGCCGCACTCGCGCGGGCTCGCGCCCATCGGGCCGTTCTTGCCGGAAAAGGGCCAGAGGATGCAGGCGTCGGCGCCCGAGGTCGCGAGCCATTTGCCGTCCGCCGACCAGGAGAGCGAGCGCGTCTTTCCCGGGTAGCCCGCCATGCGCATGTTCTGCTTGTCGGAGAGCCGCCAGCCGTGCAGCGCGTTCTCCTGCATGGAGGTCATCACGTAATTGCCGTCCGGCGAGACCGTGCAGTCGAGATGCGAGCCTTTCCACTCCAGGACTTCGGGCTTTGCGCCGAGATTCGGGTACCAAAGGCTTGCCCCGTTGTAGTGGGCGAGCGCGAGGCGGTAACCCTTGGGGAAGAAAGCGAGGCCGCGGGAGCTCGAGGCGAGGTCCAGCGATTTCCTGAGGCCGGCTGAGTCCTGCGCGTGCGCCGTGCGCCCGGCGCTCCAGCCGAAGGCGCCGTCTTTTCGCAGCGCCACGGCGTCGATCCAGCGTCCATCCTCATCGGCGAGCACGCGGGTCTCGCCGGTAGACAGCGTCTCGACGAGCCTGCCGTCGTCGCCGCCAGTGACGAGCCGGCGCCCGTCCGAGGCGGCGCAGAGCACAGCGCCTTCGGCGTGCGCTGCGACGCGCACGCCGTTTGCGTGCAGCAGCACGACGCCATGCGCAAGCGCGAAGGCCGGCGCGTCACTGACGAAGGCCGCGAAGGTCACGGCCTCGTCGGCGGCTATGGCTGCGACATGGCTGAGCAGGGAGCTGTCGTCGGTCACGCGGGGCTTGGGGGTTGGAGAGTTGCGCAGTGACCTATACCCCGAAATACGCTTCCGTGAGTTCTTTGTGTCCTTCGTGTCTTTGTGGTTAAAAAACACCCTTCATGAGCAAGGGCCTTCCGGTTTTTTTAAGCGAAAAAGACTACGCCTCCCCCGTCGCGACGCATGCAGGAGCTTCTGATGGGATATCTGGCCTCCGCCCCCTTAGGCGGCTATTTCTTCGCCATTCTGGCGATCTTCATTCTGGCGGCCCTGATCGGCAGCTTCTACACCGTGAGCACGGCGGAAGCCGCGGTCATCACGCGCTTCGGCAAGTTCTTGAGCGTCGCCGAGCCGGGGCTCAATTGGAAAGTCCCCTTCATCGACGCCGTGGACGGTCGCGTGAGCCTGCGCGTCAATCAGATCGCGCTGACCATGGAGACGAAGACCAAGGACAACGTGTTCGTCACTATACCCATCTCGGTGCAGAACCGTGTGCGACCGGAAAAGGTGTTCGACGCCTATTACCGCCTCTCAAACCCCGAGAACCAGATCCGCGCTTATGTCGAGCAGGTGATCCTCGGCCATGTCCCCGGCATGACGCTCGACGAGGTCTTCGCGAGCCAGTCGAGCATCGCGCAGGCCGTGAAGAAGGAGCTCGACGCGGACATGACGGGCTTCGGCTATGAGATCGTCAACGTTCTCGTGACCGACATCATCCCCGACGCGAAAGTGAAGTCGGCGATGAACGACATCAACGCGGCGCAGCGCGAGCAGGTCGCGGCCAACGCCCGTGGCGAGGCCGAGAAGATATTGGTGGTCAAGAAGGCCGAGGCCGAAGCCGAGAGCAAGGCGCTGCAGGGGCAGGGCATCGCGAACCAGCGCCGGGCGATCATCGAGGGCCTACAGGGCTCGATCGAGCAGTTTCAAAAAGTCGTGGGCGACGCGACCACGCAGGAGGTCATGCAACTCGTGCTGATCACGCAATATTTCGACACGATCAAATCCATCGGCGAGCTCGACAAGACCAACACGCTGTTCCTCTCGCATTCGCCGGGCGCGGTGAAGGAGATTTCGGAGCAGCTGCTGCAGTCGATGCTCGCGGCGAGGAAGGCGGGGTAGGGATGCCCCTTCTCCCACGGAGTGGGAGAAGGTGGCCCGCCGAAGGCGGGTCGGATGAGGGCGCGCGCCGCCCCAATCGCGCTCGGCCGTTATCCCGCTCCCTGCATCATCGCCTTGCGGATCATCTCCAGCGCGACGTCGCCGCCGCCGATCACGATGTCGTTCGAGAGCCGCAGGATGCGATAGCCGCGGTCGCAGAGATACTCGTCGCGCATCGCGTCGCGCTCCTGGCGTTCCAGCGTCTCATGCGGCGGCCCGTCCAGCTCGACGATGAAGCGACAGTCGACGCAAAGGAAATCGACGACGTAGCGGCCGATCGGAACCTGCCGCCGAAACTTGAAAGCGCCGAATCCCCGGCCGCGCAACGCCTTCCACAGCATCTCCTCCGCAACGGTCATCTCCCGCCGCAGCCGGCGCGCAAAGGCGGTTTTCTGCTTCGAAACGCGAACGGGCATGACTGAAATCTCTCAGTTACAGCGACTCCTTCTCCCACGAAGTGGGAGAAGGTGGCCCTCGCGCAGCGAGGGTCGGATGAGGGCGGGCGCCGTTACAATCCCACTCGTGGCTTATCCGAATTCTCCTCAACCCGACGCCGCGGGTCAATCTGCAATTACGCGCGACCTTCCGTGGGATGATTCTGAGAGGCCTCATTCTATGCCCAGCCGCCCTCATCCGGCATGCTCCGCATGCCACCTTCTCCCGCAAGCGGGAGAAGGGGCGCCTGCATCAGCGTTTCCGCTAACCGGCGCCCATCATCGCCCGCATGGCCGCTTCGGCGTCTTCGGACTCTTGCTTGCGGTGGTTTGGAGTAAGATGGACGGCGCGGCTGGCAAGCGCCGCCGTCGTTTGCAGGTGACGAGGGGGTGGGAGGGAAGAATGGCGAGCGACGATACAAGGCTCTTTTCGCGCGACGAAATCGCCGCGATGAAGGCGAAGGGTGAGGTTCGCGCGACCCCTGCCGACGCGCCGGAATTCGAGCCTGACGAAGAATTTTGGAAAAACGCCCGGATCGCTTCGACGCGCCGGCGGCTGACCTCCGTGCATTTGCGGGTCGATCCCGAGACCGTCGCCTTCTTCCGCGGCGGCGGCCGCGGCCATCTCACGCGCATGGCGAACGTGCTGAAGGCGTATGCAGAGGCGCAGTCGAAGAGGTGAGGGCGCGCGACGATCACGCACCTCTCGCGCGCGCCGCATACCGCGCCCAGACGAGGGGGCGCCGAGATGCCGGGAGGTTGTCCCCTTCTCCCACGAAGTGGGAGAAGGTGGCCTCGCGAAGCGAGGTCGGATGAGGGCGCGCGCCGCTACAATCCCGCTTGGGGATGATCCAACTCTCCCCAACCCGACGCCGCGGGTCAATCTGCAATCGCGCGCGACGCTGCGTGGGATGATTCTGAGAGGCCTCACCCTACGCCCAGCCGCCCTCATCCGGCATGCTCTGCATGCCACCTTCTCCCGCAAGCGGGAGAAGGAGATGGCCCCGCGGATGGGGCTTGATTATTCCGCCCCTCCCTGCTTTATCGCGCCGCAACACGCAGCTGGAGGGAGCCCCAAATGTCGTCGCTATGGCCCGTTCACGGCAAGATCACCGGTCCGATCGTTCTCATCGGCTTCGGCTCCATCGGGCGCGGGATTCTGCCGCTCATCGAGCGGCATTTCGAGTTCGACAAGAGCCGCTTCACCGTCATCGACCCCTCCGACGCGCATCGCCGCCTGCTCGACGACCGCGGCGTCGCCTTCATCCAGACCGCGCTGACCGAAAAGAACTACCGCGATGTGCTCGTCCCGCTGCTCACCAAGGGCGAGGGGCAGGGCTTCATCGTCAATCTTTCGGTCGAGGTCTGCTCGCTCGACATCATCAAGCTCGCCCAGGAGCTCAAGGTCCTCTATGTCGACACCGTCGTCGAGCCCTGGCCTGGCTTCTATTTCGACCCCTCGCGCGGCAGCGAGGCGCGCACCAATTACGCCCTGCGCGAGACGGTGCTCGAGGAGCGGCGCAGAAATCCCGGCGGCTCGACGGCGGTCTCCTGCTGCGGCGCGAATCCCGGCATGGTGTCCTGGTTCGTCAAGCAGGCGCTCGTCAACATCGCCAGGGACACGGGCGTCTTTGCGAAAGAGCCCGAGACCCGCGCGGAATGGGGAGCGCTCGCGCAAATCTTAAGCGTCAAGGGCGTCCACATCGCCGAGCGCGACACCCAGCGCGCGCGCAGCCCGAAGCCGCGCGGCGTCTTCGTCAACACTTGGTCCGTCGAGGGCTTCGTCTCCGAGGGCATGCAGCCAGCTGAGCTCGGCTGGGGGACGCATGAGAAGACCCTGCCCGACATCGCCGGAACGCACGAGACAGGCTGCGGCGCGGCGATCTATCTAAACCAGCCCGGCGCCAACACGCGCGTGCGCTCATGGACGCCGACGCCGGGCCCGCAATATGGCTTCCTCGTGACGCACAACGAGTCCATCTCGATCGCCGATTATTTCACTGTGCGCGACGCTGCCGGCCGCGCGGTCTATCGCCCGACCTGCCATTACGCCTATCACCCGGCCGACGACGCGGTCCTCTCGCTGCACGAGATGTTCGGCGCCGCCGGCCAGCGCCAACCCACAGAGCACATTCTCGACGAGCACGAGATCGTCGACGGCATCGACGAATTGGGCGTGCTGCTCTATGGCCACGCCAAGAACGCCTATTGGTACGGCTCGCAGCTCTCGATCGAGGAGACGCGCGAGCTTGCGCCCTATCAGAACGCGACCGGTTTGCAGGTAAGCTCGGCGGCGCTCGCCGGCATGGTATGGGCGCTGGAGAATCCGCAGGCCGGGATCGTCGAGGCGGACGAGATCGACTACAGGCGCTGCCTCGAAGTGCAGCTGCCCTACCTCGGACCGGTCGTCGGCGTCTACACCGACTGGACGCCGCTTGCGAACCGCCCCGGCTTCTTCCCCGAGGACCTCGATCTCGAGGATCCGTGGCAGTTCAAGAACATTTTGGTGAGGTAGCCGCCTCTTGCCGCGGCGCGCGAGACGCGCGCCCTCCTGGGAGCGCGGGCGTCCCGCCCGCAAGTCTCAGCTCGCGAGCAGGAACCGCTCGGCCTGCGCGAGATCGACCGAGACGAGCTGGGAGACGCCGCGCTCGGCCTGCGTGACCCCGAACAGCCGGTCCATGCGCGCCATGGTGATCGGATTATGCGTGATCGTCACGAAGCGCGTGTCGGTCTTGGCGCGCATCGCGTCCAAAAGGTCGCAGAAACGCTCGACGTTGTAGTCGTCGAGCGGCGCGTCCACCTCGTCGAGCACGCAGATCGGCGACGGGTTGGTCAGAAACACCGCGAAGATCAGCGACATGGCGGTGAGCGCCTGCTCGCCGCCCGAAAGCAGCGTCATGGTCGCCGGCTTCTTGCCCGGCGGGCGCGCGAGAATGTCGAGGCCGGCCTCCAGCGGGTCGTCGCTCTCGATGAGTTGCAGCTCCGCGGTGCCGCCGTCGAAGAGCAGCGTGAACAGCTCCTTGAAATGCGTGTTGACCTGGTCGAAGGCGGCGAGCAGGCGCTCGCGGCCTTCCCTGTTGAGATTGGCGATGGCGGCGCGCAGCTTCTTGATCGCCTCTGCGAGATCGTCGCGCTCGGCGAACATCCTGCCCTGCTGCGTCTCGATCTCGGCGAGCTCGTCCTCGGCGCGCAGGTTCACGGCGCCGATGCGCTCGCGGTCGGCGCGCAGGCCTTCGAGCCGGCGCTCGACTTCTGTGCTCTCGGGCGGCTCGGCGTCGATCGCCACGCCGGCGAGCTCTACGAGCGCCGCAGGCGTCGTCTCCAGCTCGTGCTGGATCGCGTGAGAGACGTCAGCGGCGCGACGCCGCGCAGCCTCCAGTTGCGCCTCGCTGCGGGCGTTCTCCTCGCGCGCCGAGCTCATGGCGTCGAGCGCGGCGCGCGCGGCGCGGTCGGCTTCGGCCAAACGAGTCTCGCCGAGCGCGCGGGCGTCGGAGGCCTCGCGTCGCGCCGCCTCCGCCGCCTCGATCGCCGAGACCAGCTGGCGGCGCTGCAGCACGAAGGTCTCCGGCGCCTCGGCGAGCTCTTCCTGCTCGAGCTTTGCGGCGTCGAGCCGCTCCTCCATTTCGCCGATGCGGTCCTGCGCCTTGTCGCGGCGGTCGACCCAGGAGGCGAGCTCGCGTGTGATCGCCGCCCGGCGCTGAGCGCGGACGCTCCCCTCATGCGAGAGCGCCGCGAGGCGGGCGCGCGCCTCGCCGACGCGCGCGCGCTCGGTTGCGGCCTTCGCGCGCACGCTTTCGAGCGCGCCGGCAAGAAAGGCCGGCTCGTCAAGGTCGTCGATCGCCTTCAGCGCGGCCTCGCGCTTTTGCGCCGCCTCGTCGCGATTGGCGAGCGTCTGCGCCTTGGCCTCCTCGAGCGCGGAGAGCCGCTGTGCGATCTGAGCGTAGCGGCGCTCGGCGGCGGAGAAGCGGTCGCGGTTCTCGTCGAGCTTGCCGCGCGCCTGGCGCAAGGCCTCGCGCGCCGCAGCGTCGCCCATCGCGGCCTCGCGCGCCTGTTCGCGCGCCGCCTGGGCCTGCTCGGCGGCCTCGTCGGCTTCAGCGCGCGAAAGCGCCGCCTCCTTGCGCAGGTCTTCGAGCCGGTTCTTTTCGGCGAGCCTTCGCGCGGCGGCGGTCGGCGCTTCGGCGGCCTGGGTGAAACCGTCCCAACGCCACAGATCCCCCTCCTTGGAGACGAGCCGCTGCCCCGGCTTCAGGAGCTTGCGCAGGCTAGCGCCTTCGGCTCGCAGCACGACGCCGATCTGCGCGAGGCGCCGGGCCATCACCGCGGGCGCCTTGACGACCTCGCTCAAAGGCCGCACGCCCCGCGGCAAAGCGGAATCGCCGGCGGCGTCGCTCTGCGCCCAATGCGCCGGAGCCGAGGTCTCCGCCGAAGCGTCGAGATCGTCGCCCAGCGCCGCGCCGAGCGCCGTCTCATAGCCCTTCTCGACCGAAATCTGCTCCAGCACCGGCGCCCAAAGCCCGCCAGAACCCGAGAGCAGCAGGCTCGAAAGCGTGCGCGTCTCCGTCTCCAGCCGCTGCGCCCTACGCTCCGCGGCCTCCAGCGGCGCCTGCAAAGACGTCTCGCGCCCGCGCGCCCGCGCGTGCTCCTCCTGGCTCTGCGCCGCGGCTTCTTCGGCTTCCTGCGCGCTCGCGACGGCGAGACTCAGCATCTCTTCCAGTCGCGCGAGCTCCAGCGCGCCGCCGCCTTCGCCGGCGATCAGCGAAAATTCGGTCGAAAGCCGCGTCAGCTCCGCCTCGAAACGGGCGACGCGCCCATTCTCTTCGGCGAGCGCCGCTTCGAGCGCGGCCTTCCTGGCGTTGACGCCGGCGAGGCTCTCTTGCGCTTCGCCAAGCTCATGCTCTGTCTGGGCGAGCGTCGCCTCCAGCAGCTCCATCTCGGCCCGCGCCTCGTGCGCGCGCTCTTCCGTCTCGCCGTCGGCCTCCAGAAGCTCGGCGCGCTCCTCCTCCAGCCGTTCCGCGACCCCGGCGGCGTCATCGATCAGCGCCCGCTCGCGCTCCAGATCGCGCGCGAACTGCTCGATGTGGCGCGTAAGCTCGGCGATGCGCTCCTGAGCGCGCTTCTCTTCGCCCTCCAGCGCGTCGCGCGCGACAACGAGCCGGTGCAGCGCGGCGCCGGTTTCGGCCTCTCTGTCGCGCAGGGGCGGCAGCTCGTGGGCGGCGATCGCCTGCTCGCGCGCGGCCTCGGCCTGCCCCAGCGTGCGCTCCCTGACAAGCGCGGCGTCCTGTTCGAGCTTGGACTCGGCGGCGGCGAGCTGCGTCGCCGCGCCACGATAGTGGATCAGCGCCAGCAGCGCTTCGTGCTGACGAATCCGGCCCGCCACCTCGCGATAGCGGGCGGCCTGGCGCGCCTGCCGGCGCAGGCTGTCCGCTTGGCTGTCGACCTGCTTCAGGACGTCCTCGAGCCGGGTCAGGTTCTCGGAGGCCGCGGTAAGCCGAAGCTCGGCCTCGTGCCGGCGCGAATGCAGGCCGGCGACGCCGGCGGCGTCCTCCAGCACGCGGCGGCGTTGCTGGGGCTTGGCGGCGATCATCTCGCCGATCTGCCCCTGCCGCACGAGGGCGGGGGAGCGCGCGCCAGTCGCGGCGTCCGCAAACAGGAGCTGCACGTCCTTGGCGCGCACCTCCTTGCCGTTGATGCGATAGGTCGAGCCCTGCTCGCGCTCGATCCGGCGCGTGATCTCGATGGTCTCGGCGTCGTTGAAGCCCGCGGGAGCCGTGCGCGCGGAATTGTCGAGGGTCAGGCCGACCTCGGCGATGTTGCGCGCGGGCCGCGAGCCGCCGCCCGAGAAGATGACGTCGTCCATGCCCGAGCCGCGCAGGCTCTTGTAGGAATTCTCGCCCATGACCCAGCGCATGGCCTCGACGAGATTGGACTTGCCGCAGCCGTTCGGCCCGACGACGCCGGTCAGCCCCGGCTCGATCAGGAAGTCGGTCGACTCGCAAAAGCTCTTGAAGCCGTGCAGGCGCAGGCGCTGAAACTTCATGGAGACCATGAGCGCCACAAAAGGGCGGCGAATGCAAGACGTCTATATCAATATGTTGTGGGCGATCGCCCGAAAACGCGGGCGCCCGCGACCAGAAGGGATCTAGGAATGAGTTCGTTTCGCCAAAAAACGTAGCGGGCGATATGAGGGGATAAAATTTATAAATTTAATCTGACGTCCCGAGCCCATTAGAAAACTGAATCGGCGACCGTGGCGGCGACGTGATTGAGGCGCCCGATCATTTGGGCTTCCTTGAGGAGATCAGGGGATTTGGCGCGAGATTTGGCGCATGCAGGGGGCGCTTTATAGGGCTTTCGTGGGCGAAAGTCCCGGAATTCCGGCAAAAATGGCTTCGTTCTGTCAAAGTCGCCACGCCCCGAGATTTAGATGTGATTTGCTGATTTTGCACAGTTCGCGCCGCCTCGAAGGCGAGGATGGGTTGCAGGGACACGATCCCGTAATCCGAAAGGTTCGCGCGGTCAGCCCACAACCCTGGCGATCAATCATTGTCCATGGCCAGCCCCTTGTAAAGGCAGCCTTCGGCTGCCGCCTTTGGCGGCTTCGGCCTTGACAAAGGGCTGGCCCTAGACATTTCGCGCCGCCATAGGATCGATGGGCAGGAGTGGTTGGTCGCCCACTGCAAGCCGCGAGGACCCAGAAAACTGTCAGACAAGGCGTTACATCTAATAGTCCCGTCCCATGCTCGGAGCGCCGGACTGCGGCGTTAACCTTTGGTCAAGGGTGCTGCGTGAGAGTTTATAATGCCCTATGGTGCCGCGCGGAGGAAGTCGCAGGGAATGGCGTCAGGCAGCGATATCCGTGAGACCCAGGATGACTTTTGGGTTTTCGCCTATGGCTCGCTGATGTGGCGGCCGGGCTTCGAATTTCTCGAAAGCGCGCTGGTCAGGGTCTATGGCTGGCGCCGGTCGCTCTGCATCTTCTCCTATGTGCATCGCGGCACGCCGGAGCGGCCCGGCCTCGTGCTCGGCCTCGACCGCGGCGGCTCTTGCCAGGGCGTGGCCTTTCGGGTCTGCGGGACGAAAAAGGCCGAGACGCTTGCATACTTACGCGAGCGCGAGCTCGTGACCTCGGTCTATCGGGAGCGGACGCTCGCGGTGGAGCTCGCGGAAGGGTCGAGGGTTCCGGCGATCGCTTATGTCGTCGACCGCGCGCATCGGCAATATGCGGGGCGGCTGCCGATCGACGAGGTGGCGCGGCTGGTCTCGACGGCGCGCGGGGCTTCGGGCGACAACCCCGCCTACGTGCGCAACACCTATGAGCATCTGCTGCGGCAAGGCATCCACGACGAGGAGCTCGCCGCCGTGACGCGTCGGCTCGACGCGTGCTCGTGCCGGGTCGGGGTCGGGTAGCTGAGCCGGTGCGCAAAAGACTTTGGCGTCGAAGCCCGCAAACTGGTTTCCAAGTAGCAAAAAGGCGGAGGCGCTGAGCGCCTCCGCCTTTCTCCTCCCCCTGACTTGGGGCGTCCGCTCCGGTTGAGTCCGGAGTCGAATTTCGCTGCGCGCCTCTGCGTCGAAGTTTCCTCGAGAAGGAGCTCAGCGCATGGCGCCGGCGAGCGGCGCTGCGGCGCGCTTCCGGTGAAATGGCGCAGGTGCGGCATGACGGGGCGCGCGCGCGCGCCCAGCCAAGCCCGACGGCTCGCCGGCCGGACGCCTGTCGGGGCGAGGGGCGGCGATTTGGTTCTCGTCCGACAAGAAGAGGCGCAAAACGACGAGCAGATCGGCCGCCAAACGATGCGCGCCGATATCGAGATAGCCCAGCAGGTCGCAGACGATCATCTTGCGCACGGCCACCCGGCCGCGATGCATGTTGAGGAGGTAGCTCTGCAGCAGCGTCTCGTGCCGCGCCGCCGGCGCAACGCCGATGACGAGCTCGTCAAGATTAAGCCCTGCCAAACTGGCGCATCGTCTGAGTGTGATCATTCCAGCCTCGAACTCGGGAGCGCGGCAAACGCTACATCCGGGTATCAGCTCGAAACGCTGTCGAAAACTCGGGAAATCCCCCTAGGGCCGCCCCCGCGACCGGGGACAGTTTCCGCGACGACACGAGCCTCGACGAGGCGGAGCGGGTTGTGATTCAAGAGGCGCGCCGGGAGATGAAAGGAGGCCCGTAGCGGCGCCGCTCGGGCCTCCAGGAGACCATCTTGACGACCGCGAAGCGCTCGCTGCTCGGAACGAGCAGGTCGCGGCCGCGCGAGACGCTCTCGAGCAGCGAGAGACCGACGCGCCCGACCTTCGCGGGCGGCACCGCGTAACGTTAAAACGTCGCCATCCGCGCATTGATGGCTTCAAGAATTGCGCTGCGTGCGATTCTCTTTGGGGATTCTCTCCCACGCGCAACGCGCCCTTCCGTTGCGAGATGCTGTCTGGCGCCAGCTCCTTGCTACCCACTCAGACAGGACGCGCTCCGGCACCCCACTCTTATGTTCTCGATTTCGAGCGCGCGGCAGGCGCCGCCATGCTCGGCAAAGGCTATGAGTAAAGAAAACGTGCCTGATCGGTCTTTTTCGGACAAAGGGAGGACAGATTTCACAACGGCGCCGCGGGGCTGGCGCTCGATCTCAAGATCCAGCTTTCGTTCGTTGCAGAAAATCTCGATGTGCGACAGGGGGGCGCACTCCTCTTCTGCGCGCGATAGCTTGATTTCTAGCCACCTTGTTCCACCGCCGCTCAGTATTGTCGGTAAAATAATTGTCTGTGGCGCTCTAAGCGGCTCTGCGGGGCGGATCTCGCGCTTCTCGGAGCGGCCATACTTCAGATAATGCCACAAGGGATTCATATTCCAATCCCGAGCATCGGGATTTGCTTCGAAATAGCCGGTCGTTGAAAAGCATGGGCTTGGATCATATCCTTCTAGCCAACCGAGCTCCAAATAATGATCGAGCGGACCTTGCTTGCTCTTTTGGACGTCGGGATAGCAACTCAAATACCAGGCCGTGTCGAAAAAACCATTTGGGTTGCGTCCCTCTTTGGCGCCGTAGCGCTCGTAATGCTTGAAAGGATGCATCTTTTTTTCGGCGACGTCGGGGTAACGTTCAAGATAGAACTTTTCGTCAAACAGGGGGTTCGCTTTGGCCCACGGGGCCCACTTGTGAAACCGCGATCGTCGCTTCGAGGAGAAAACGTCGAACAGGCGCGACCTTCGCGCAGTCGACGCTCTCAGCCTCTCGCGTGTCGCCCTTGGCGTCTCGACGCATAACGTGACAACAGGCTTTCCCTCCTCGAGTCGCTCACCGAAGCGGAAACCTGCGAAGGCGTGACGACCAAGAATGACGGTCTCCTTGGCGATAGGAATATCCTGATAGACGATCCATTCGATCTGTTCGTCGAGAGAAGGAAGCGCTAAGGAAAACAGCTCGGGACCGCGCGCGCCAGCTGGCAACGACCAGGCCAACGGTTCGCCGTAGTCGGATGTCTGTTTGCGTACCAGACCTGCGTTTCGCGACCATTCGGCGAGACCCTGGGTGTCGCATTTCAAAGCGCAAATTGATACGATTGCAGGCAAACGTCGATTGATGAGGACTGCATTCGTCGTCTTTTCCGCCAATAGACCATGCGAAGCGCCTCCCACTGTCCTGATGACTTCGACAATATTGTTTGCGCTCACGGCCTTGGCAGCGTGGGCGACTCGGCGCGGCGTCATCGCATCGATTTGAAGGAATGGCGCGCAACCTCCTTTTAACAGACAATCGGCAATTTCTTTCGCCAGAACCAAACCTTGGTCTCCCAACGAAGATGTTTCCTCCACGCTTTCCAGCGGCTGACTGAGAAGATAATCTCGCAAAATCCGGTTTATGATTTGAATCTCGGGCGTCCATTCTTGAAATTGCCCCATCGCGACAGCTGCGAGACTTTTGTGAATCGCCAACGCCCGAGCGCCGAGAGCCGAATGAAAAATCCAGTTCATTCGTTGGCGATAATCTCTGCCAGCGCTTTCGAGAGATTTGACTGCGTCGAAAGTGCGCCGTGCGAGAAGGAATCTTTTCTCCTTCGATTTCAGTAATTCCAATACGGCGCCTGCGAAGCTAGCCGGATTGTCGTGCGCTTCTATGCCAAGCTGCAAACGCTCCAGGCCGCTCGCAGCCTTGGCGGTCGCCACGATCGGCTTGCATCGCGCAACGGCGTCCCAAAGCTCCAACGAGCCGCCTAATCTGCCGTTATCCGAAGCGATCACGACTTTGGTCGCGGCATAAAGCGGCGCTAGGCAATCACATGGGCCAATCCAAACTACCGTGTCGAACTGTGGAAATAGCTCCGAATTTGCAATGCTGCCGCCCACAAGCAGTGAGACTCTGTGCTCAGCAAGAAACGGCGCATAAACCTGTTGCAGAAACCATCGAAGGCTTGCTGCGGCGTCGCTATCGGCCGCGCTGCAAAAAAAGAGTAGGTCGATTGTCCGCAGCTTTGACAGTTTCACCGCCTCGTCGGCATTCCCCAGCGTCGAAGCGGCGTCGAGCCGAAAGCCGTTCAATTGCGGTTTTGCGCTGGCCACGAGTTCGAGGCAATCGACAGGGCCGGCAAGGTCGCACAAAGTGGGCGGCTTGAGATCCACTGGGACCCCGCATTCGACGATAATCGAGTTCGGTGCGCGCTCACGCACATGATCGGCTTCGCTTCGGCAGGAAGCGATCAGGTGGAAGCGCTGTCCGGCCATAGGCGCCATTGCTAATTTTGACGGCGAGATTTCCGGATTGTGCTCCTGCTCATTCTCACTCATGAGGAGGCTGTCGGCTTCGCAAACAACGGCGGCGCTCCCCAGCTCGAGGGCTTGAAGGACTGGCAAGCAAGCGGCGCCGTCTAGATACACGCATTGGGGCGGCTCCTTGCGCAAAAACGCGGGGACATCGCCATCGAAGCTGAAGGCCCCCGCTCGACTCGCAGCCTCAGAGTGGGCGCAAGTCACGAAGATGCGCTGGAATTCATAAGAGCTTAAGGCCGCTGACAGCCTTCGGCGCCAGTCTGAGGCGCTCATGGAGAAGTCGGCGCGGGTGAAAAGAATAGCGACACGATAGCCAGCCAAGTCGAAATAGCGCAGCCTGTCCAGGAATCGGCTCCAAGCGCCGCTGCGCTGAAAAATTGCGTCGCCTTCGACTACGGCGAGCAAAAGGGAAGCATTTCGGCCGACGCTCTGACTGGCGCCGCTCCTGGTGGCCCTCACCAAATAGTCGACCATCGCCGCCGGACTGCACTCCGCGATCACCTTGTTGCGGCGGGCCAGCGCGGCTGCACGAAGCTCCGCATGGCGGTCCAGCGCCTCGGCAATGGCCGGGCCCAAGCCGGCGGGCGAGGCATGGTCGTAAAGTACTGCGCTGTCTGGCGGCGCCTGGCTCGCCATCCATGAACCGCTTGTGGTCACAACGACTTTTCCAGCGGCCATCGTCTCCAGCAGCACGCCGGAGCTGCGGTAGCGATAGGCCGCCGGCGAGTACCCTATGAGCACAATATCGCTGCGCGCCAGCAGCGAATAATAGGCGTCGGGCTTCAGAGGCTCCTTGATCAGCTGAACGCTCGGCCCGAGGCGCTGTTCCTTGATATAACGCTCCAGTTCCCGTTGGTAATCGAGCAGCCCTGGTTCGCTTAGGAGGCTGCTTTGGCTGCATTGCAGAACAAACTGCGCGCGGCGGTTGGCGACATAGCCGGTGCGCAGGTATTGCAGAGCGCCAAGAATTTCCCTGTATCCTTTCTCGGTGCGCGCTGTTCCCAGATACGTCACCGTTAGCAGGTCGGGCTCGGGTTGCGGTGGGGCCGCCTCGAGCGCTGGAAGTAGACGCGCGAGATCGAGGGGGATAGGGCAAACGCCAAACGGCGCTTCAAACAGCTTCTGATGTTCTTCGGCGAGCAGTCGCGTGTCGGAATGAAAGCGGATTTTTTCACGCAATAATTTGGACCGCATCACCGTATCGAGCGCGGTGCGCAGTCGCGCAAATCTGTATTTGAAGAGCTCGGGATCGTAGCGAACGACAATGTGGAAGCTCGGCATGCTTGCATCCGCCAAGCCGCCGGCGAGATATTCAAGCAGTTCCACCAACTCCACATAGTGACAGGTGTGGATGAACACGATGTCGTCGGAGCCGAGCTCCAATGGACGAATCGCCGCATCGAGTTCGTAGCCGAAGTTGCCCTGGCCGAAAGGCAAAATTCCCTGCGCGCCGGCCGTTCCTTCCGTGCGAGTGAAGGCTAAGAGCATGCGATAGGGAGCCGCGATCGAATCAAGCGGAAAACGCTTGTTCCACAAAACGGTCACGTCGTGTCCGGCCTGGTGCGCTGCAGAGGCTATGGACGACGTGTACGTTTGAAAGTGGCCTTCTGCCGAGGTGGCGTTATGGTCCGCGATCACCAACTTCCGTTTCATCTTCGCGTCTCTTTTAGACTTCGCCGGGCGAATGCTGACAGCCCCCACTCTCCCAAGGCGAGAAAAGATGAATTCCCGCTTAGTTCAACTGCGTCACAAGTTGATCCGTGACGCAGAAGCCGCGTCATTGCGAGCGAAGCGAAGCAATCCAGGGCCTCACCAGCGCACGTCGCGGCATGTTCACGCCTCTGCGGCGCGACGTTTTCCGTTGCGTCTTGGACCCTGGTTTGCTTCGCTTCGCTCGCAATGACGCTTCCATCCTTTTCGGGGCTTTTGACGCAGCAGAATTAGGCGTTAAGTCGCCAGCATGTCGGCTACCCGCGCGCCAACGGCCAGAGCTGACGTCAATCCGGGACTCTCCATGCCGTAAAGGACCAGGAGTCCCGAAAAGCCGTGCTCCTGCGGTCCCGACAGCCGGAAATCTGCAGCGGGGGCGTTCGGCCCTGCCAGCTTTGGGCGTACGCCGGCGTAATCCGGGATCAATGCTCCGTCGGGCAATTCGGGCCAATAACGCCGCACGCTAGCGTAAAAATCCTGGGCCCGAGCGGGATCGACCCCGAAATCGGTCTGTTCGGGATTATTGGAGACAAGCCATTCGACGTCGGGGCCGAATCGAGCTCGGCCATCGAGTGTCAGCGTGAGGTGCACGCCTAGCCCTCCTCGCATAGGCAGAGGATAGATCAAGCGGGTGAACGGCGAGGGCCCCGAGAGCGCGAAATATGAGCCTTTCGCCAGAAAAAGCGGGGGCGCGCCGAGTGAGCTCATGCCCTCGAACCTTGCAGCTAAGGCGTTTGTCCACATGCCGGCCGCTATGATCAGGTTAGCGGTCGTGATCGCCAACAACCCGGACGGGCTTTCGACCCTGACCTCATACCGACTTCCCCCCGCGAGCCGGCCTCCCACGGCCCGATGGTTTGGCAGGAGAGCGCCGCCGCCGTCCTCGATTTCTCCCAAGAGCGACAGCATCAGGCCATGTGAATCGATAATGCCGGTCTCCTTGACGTGCAGAGCGCTAGCGGCGCGCAGCGCGGGCTCCATACGCCTTGCTGTGGCGCCATCCACGATTTCGACGTTCTCGACATGGTTCTGCTCAGCTCGGCCGGCCAGCGTGGCGAGTCCTTCGCTCTCAGCGTCGTCGAACGCCGCTACCAACTTCCCGCATTTGCGATAGGCGACGCCGTGATTCTGGCAATAGGCATAGAGACGGCGGCGTCCCTCCACGCAGAATAGATGCTTCAGGCTGCCGGTGGGGTAATAGATCCCGCTGTGGATCACCTCGCTGTTGCGTGATGAAATGCCCTGGCCAAAATTCGGGCCCGCCTCGATTACGAAAATGCTTCGGCCGCGCCGCGCGAACTCGGCTCCTATCGCCAAGCCGATGACTCCGGCGCCCACGACCAAATTATCGACTTCGACTCTCTCCATCATCGCACCCCTCGACGCGAGGGGAGCGGTGTTCATGCGTCGCCTCCATCCGCGTTCTTATACTCTATCGCATAAAGACGTCGCAGACCCTCGGCGAGACCATACCGCGGTCGCCAGCCCGTCCGTTCAAGGAATAACGACGAATCTAAGACCTTGTATTGGGCGCCTTGGAACGAGTTCGCCGGAGAAACGATCGGCGCCCGCCAGTCGAGCACATCGCATATCGCACGCGCCGCCTCGCCTATCGTGATTGGCGTATTGGCCGCGCAATTGACGATTTGGTTTTCGAAATGCTCGTCGGCGGCGAGGATCGCGGAAATCTGGTCATCGACATAGAGCGCTTCCCGGACGGCGTTTGGGTCGCCCCAAACAGAAAATTCGGTCCTCCCCTGGCGCTTTTCCCGAACGGCGCGATCAAGCATCGCCCCGAGAAAATGGCTACGATCGGGTTCGCGATGGTCGCCAGGGCCGTAAAGCGTCGCGAGAACACAATGGAGATGGCGCAGACCGTATTGGTCTGCATAGGCCTGCGCTCCGGTCGCGAGCAGCTGCTTGGCGAGGCCGTAGCCTTTGACGGAAGGGTGCAGCGGCCCCGTTCCATACGCCCCTTCCGAAAGGGGCTGGTCCGATTCTGGATAAGCGCAAGAACTCCCGGTCGAGACCAGTTTCGCTTGCGGCTGATGCAGGCGCCAGGCCTCGAGAACATTGAGATGTATGCGCGCGTTGATCGCAAGAAGCTCGCCTTGAATGCGGTGCTGAATTGAGCCCGTTCGTTGTCGGGTTACGAGATGGAAGATGCGCGTCCCCTTGGGCCAAGCGCTGAAGAGGCGCTCCACGGTCGCCCAATCGGCAAGATCGCCGTCGGCGCGCCCGATCGACGCGACAGAGCGACCACGAGCCGTAAGATAGTTGACCAGATTGCGGCCGAGAAACCCGTCGGCGCCGACGATCAAGTCAGTTGCGGGAAGCGAGGGCATCACGATACCACGCGAGTGTTGGGGTGAGGCCTTCACGGAGAGAGGCAAAACTCGATTTGCCCGTGGCCTCGATCACCGAGGCGTTGGTCGAGCGACGCGCAGCGACGCCTTGCAACGATTCTTCATTGGCGATAATCGGCCGCTCCTCGCCCAAAATCGACAGTATGGTCTCCGCAAGCTCATGCAAAGTGTTCGTGCGTCCGGCGCACAAGTTCATTGCGGCCGTTTTGCCGACCCAGCCGAGCGAAATTTCAAAAATCTCGCAGACGTCGTCAATGAAGATGAAGTCTCGCTCGATTTTCGGCGAGCCCTTGATGACGAAGGCGTCCGAGGGCGCGAGCGCACGCATGACGAAGGCCGGCAGCACATGCGCGTGAGCGGGGTCCAGGCTGTCGCGCGGGCCGTAGGGATTGGACAAACGAAAAGATATCGTTGAGACGCCAAAGCGGTCTTGATGCAGGTCTGCGAGGATTTCGCCCCATCTTTTCGACCACCCATAGAAAGCTTCGTTTCGATTTGGAGCGAGGTTTAGATCGACGGGGCGACGATCGTCCATGACGGCGAGCCCGGCTTCGTATACCGCGACGCTCGACGCCGCTCGGACCTCGCGCAATCCTCGATTGATGCAAAAACGATAGACGGCGTTGGCGATTTCGACGTTCGTCGTCAGTACGTCAGACTGCGCCATCTCGAAGCGGCTCGCGTCGTAGCGCTGCGCGGCAAGATTGATGACAACCGCCTCGGCCGGCAGAGGGCGAATGTCGTCAAGCCTGTCCATCGCCACCCACTCAGTGGCGCCGTTCACGAGTGCGCCGCCAGGGCTCACGGCGACGATGCGCGGGATTTTACCCGAAAGCCAAGCCGCAAGATTGCGCCCAATGAAGCCCGTAGCGCCGAAAATGACGACCGCCTCAACCATGTCCGGACGTCTCTTTCAGATCCGCGCGCGTCAGCACGCGAAGCTCAGGCACCGGCACGACGAAAGCGCCGCCGGCTTCGAGATACGCGCGCTCCTTCTCCAATATTTCATCGAGAAAGTTCCAGGCGAGCAAGAGGTAGGCGTCCGGACGCTTCACCGCGGATTCATCCACGATCGGAATACGCGCTCCCGGGATCATCATTCCGAATTTGAGTGGATTTTTTTCAGCCGCGAGCTGCACTAACGTTGCATCAATCCCAAAGGAATTGAGCAAGGTCGCGCCCTTGGCCGGCGCGCCGTAGGCGTGAACGGTTTTGCCTGCGGCGGCATATTCCCGCAAAAGCGTGAGCAGTTCGCGTTGCAACTTGCGAACATTCTCTGCAAACCTTGCATAAGTCGCAAACTCGCCGTAACCGCGCTCGATTTCCTTCTGTCTCAGGGCCGTGACGTTGGGGTCAATGACGTGGGCGCCGACATGGCCGACATGCGCTTCGAGTGAGCCGCCATGCACCGAGACCAAGCTTACGTTGAAAATTTCAAGCCCGTGCAGGGCGAAGAGCGCCTCGAGCGACTTCAAAGTATAATAGCAAAGGTGTTCATGATAAATTTGATCGAACGCGGTGTTTTCAATCATTCCGCCGAGATAGATCGCCTGGACGCAAAACACGCCGTCGCGCTTCAAAAGCTTTCGCACGCCTTCGACGACGCTGTGAAGCTCCTCGAGGTGAAAGAAGACGCCGGCCGCGGTTACAAGACTGGCCTGACCATAATTGCGAAGCAAGTAATCGGCCGTGTCCTCGTTGAAGAAGCGAACCGCGGTGTCGACGCCCGCCGCGGCCGCAAGCGCCGCGACGTTGGCGGCGGGTTCAACGCCCACAACGCGCAAACCGAAGGGGCGATATTGCTTCAGCCATGTGCCGTCGTTTGAGCCAATATCGACGACGAGATCCGAAGAGCTCAGGCCGTAGGCCTTCACGAGCCTTTCCGCCGTTTGGCGGAAATGCTCGACAAGGGTTTTCGTCGTTCCCGAAACATAGGGGTAATCCGAAAACATGTTTTCCTTGGGAATGGTGTGGTCGATCTGCACCAGGGTGCAGCTATGGCAAAAGCCCACCCGTAACGGATAGCGCGGCTCCTGCTGAGCCGCCAAGGATGGAGGCACCAACCGATTGCAATGAGGTTGATCGCCAAGGTCGAGAAATTCTTCCACGCGCTCCTGACCGCAAATTCTGCAACGCATATCAAGCTGCTTTCCCATGGGCGTTCCAAGGCGTCGACGAAGCAAGAGGGCGGCGGGGGCCAGAAGCAATCTCAAAGAGGCTGCGCTTCCAAGCCGTTTTTTCACACAGCACCGATGGCGACCCGAGTCAAGCGGCGCTCCGGACGAATGGCGCAGCGGTTTGCAAAGCCTTGCGGGAAGCTGTTAAGACACGAGCGGCGGCCAATCGGGGAAGGGACGCTATCCCGACGTTCTGCAAAGATCCCGCGAGGCGGGCCGCAGCGACTGCTCGACGCTTGCGCCTGTGACCGCGCCAGGAGCAACGCGCCCGGCGAGAAGGGATGAGCAAGACTCGATTGGCGGGGCGGCTCAAAGCGATTTTGGAGAGTTCAGGCTTTGAGCGGGAGGCGGGACTCGAAGGCGACAATTCGGAGATGCCGAGATGGGTAGACGGGTTCTGATCACCGGTGGAGGGGGCTATATCGGCGGTCTGCTGGTTCCAGCTTTGCTAGACGCGGACTATGAGGTGACGGTGGTCGACACCTTCGCCCATGGCGTCAACACTTTGGCTTCCAGCTGCAGCAATCCGGGATTTGACGTCCACCGCATCGACGCGCGCGACGAGACCAGGTTGCGTCCGCTAGTGGCCAAGGCCGACTGGATCATTCCGCTTGCGGCCTTGGTCGGGGCGCCGCTATGCGATCGCGATCCGCTGGCCGCCACATCGATCAATCGTGACGCGGTGAAAATGCTTCTCGGTCTGTCGTCGCCCGACCAGAGGGTGCTGTTCCCCGTGACCAACAGCGGCTATGGCGTCGGCGAGGCCGGCAAGTTCTGCGACGAAAACAGTCCGCTGCGCCCAATCTCAATCTATGGGCGCACGAAGGTCGAGGCCGAGGCGGCCGTGATGGAGCGCGGCAACGCCATATCGTTCCGTCTCGCCACCGTGTTCGGCATGGCGCCGCGCATGCGCATCGACCTTTTGGTGAATGACTTCACTTATCGGGCTGTTCGTGATCGCGCTTTGATCATTTTCGAGGGGCATTTCAAGCGCAATTTTATTCACGTCCGCGACGTCGCGCAGGGCTTCCTTTTTGGAATGAAGAATTTCGAGGAGATGAAGAACGAGGTTTACAACATGGGCCTCAGCGACGCCAACTTGTCGAAGATTGAGCTCGCAGAAGCGATCAAGAGACAGCTGCCGAACTTCACCTATCTCGAAGCCCCTGTCGGAGACGATCCCGACAAGCGCGATTATGTCGTATCGAACGCCAAGCTCGAGGCGGTCGGTTGGGCGCCGCGGCACAGTCTCGATGCGGGGATCAGAGAGCTAATCAAGGGATATCGGATGCTGCGCAACGAGATCTACTCGAATGTGTAAACGCTTGGCTTTTTGCGCCTTGAAAGGACTTTAGGGCATGAGCGGCGCTTCGGCTCGAGCCCACCCGGCCCTCTCGCCGTCTCGCGGCCCGCGAGACCTTGATCAAGCGGCGGAGGCAGCCGCTCATTGGCTCTTCGAAGACGTTTTGCCTTTGTGGTCAAGCGCGGGGCATGACGCCGCTCATGGCGGATTCTTCGAACGAATTGCGTTTGACGGAACGGCGATCGCGATCCCGAAGCGATGTCGCGTTCAGGCCCGGCAGGCTTACGTTTTCATCGAGGCGGGGCGGCTTGGCTGGCCCGGTCCATGGCGGGAGCGCGCCACAAGCGGCATAAGCTTCATGCTGGCGCATCACGCGCGCCCCGACGGCTTCATGCGATTCAGGGTCCATATAGACGGTTCACGTTGCGACGATAGCGTCGACAACTACGATCAGGCCTTCGCGATGTTCGCGCTGGCGCACGCTTATTTCGTCGAGCCGGCGGATAGATACCGGCAGGCTGCGCTGGGCGTGCTTTCTGCGCTTCGTCACGAGCGCAAGCACCCGTTGGGCGGTTTCTACGAAACGGCGACGGTCGACGATCCATTGCTAGCGAATCCTCACATGCATTTGTTCGAAGCAGCGCTCGCTTGGCTGGACGTCGATCCGCAACCGGTCTGGCGGGAACTCGCGGAGGAGATCGCCCATCTATGCGTTTCGCGCTTCATCGACCCCAAAAGATTAGCGCTCCGCGAATATTTTGCGGCCGATTGGGCGCCCGCAAACGGGGAGAGCGGGCGGACCGTCGAGCCAGGCCACCAGTTCGAATGGGCCTGGTTGCTGGCGCGTTGGCGCCGCCGTGGCGGCGCCGTCGATCCTTCCGTCATTCGCGGCCTTTATGAAACTGCGGATCGCCATGGCCTCGATCGCGCGCAGAGCTTAGCGCTTGGCGAGCTGTGGATCGATGGCGGGGTGAAGGACGCCGGCGCGCGAATGTGGCCACAAACGGAGCGGATGAAGGCAGCCCTGGCTATGGCTCGAATGTGGCCTGACGAACGGGAAATCCATGAGGAGGCCGCCGTAGACGCATGGCGTGGGATGAAGCTTTTTATCACTCCAGAGACGCCAGGTCTTTTTTGGGACAAGCGGCGCGAGAACGGCGTCTTTGTTGACGAGGGGGCGCTTGCAAGCTCGCTTTACCATATCATTTGTGCGATCTCCGAACTTGTTCGATACGTCAAATCCAAGCCCCGCTCGGCGACTTCAAAGGCTCCTTGCGCAAACTTTTCCTCCGCGCCTATGCCGCCCGCGCGGGCGCGTCAGGCTGTGTTGTTGGTCGGCGGCAAGGGCACGCGCCTCAAGGAATTGGCGCGGACGACGCCGAAAGCGCTTATGGCCATTGGCGACGATCGCGTGTTCTTGGATTTGCTCATCGACAACCTCGCGCGCCAGGGATTCGACAAAATCCTGCTTCTTGCCGGGCACTTGGGTGGACAGCTGCTTGAACGCTACGAAGGACGCTCGATACGCGGGGCCTGTGTCAGCGTAGCCATCGAACCCGAGCCCAAAGGCACCGGCGGCGCTCTCTGGTGGTCGCGAGAGAAGCTTGATTCGACTTTCCTCGTCGTCAATGGCGACACCTATTTCGATATGCCCTATCGCAGGCTGGAGGCGGCGCTAAATCGCGACCCAGCCGCAATCGCAGCCATGGCCCTGCGCGACGTCGAGGATGCCGCACGCTATGGCTCCGTGACCTTGGAGGGGACGCGCATCGTCCGCTTTTGCGAGAAAGTTGCAACCGCCGCGCCCGCGCCGGGCCGGATTAACGCGGGCGTTTATCTGATGCTGCGAAAGGCGGTCGAAGCTATCGGCGACGGTCAAGTCTCGCTTGAAACCGAGGTCTTCCCGAAGCTGGCGGCGCAGGGTCGCCTGCTGGGGACGGCTTGCGAAGGCTATTTCATCGACATCGGACTGCCGCAGACCTTATTCCAAGCCCGCTACGAATTGCCGTCGATTCTTAGGCGGCCCGCGCTGTTTCTCGATCGCGACGGCGTCATCAACCTCGATCACGGCTACGTCCATCGCTGGGAGAGCCTGCAAATGGTCACGGGCGTAGCCGAGACGATCGCCGCCTTCAATGACGCCGGCTGGTTTGTTTTCGTCGTCACCAATCAAGCCGGCGTCGCGCGCGGCTTATACGACGAGGGCGCGATCGCGGTTCTCCACGACCAGATCCGGGACTGGCTTGCAGCACGGGGCGCGCATGTGGATGCTTTTTACTATTGTCCCTATCATCCGGACGCCGCCATAGAAGCCTACCGGCTCGATCATCCTGATCGCAAACCGCGGCCCGGAATGTTGCTGCGCGCCATGGAGGAATGGCCGGTGATCCGGCAACGGTCCTTCATGGTGGGAGACAAGGAAACGGATCTGGCGGCCGCCGCCGCGGCAGGCATAGCGGGCAGGCGCTTCGAGGGCGACGACCTCGCCGCCTTTTTCATGGCGGAGGGATTGTGGCCGGAGCGGCTACAGGAACGGATTTCCGCAGCAGTCAGTCAAAAGACAAGGGACGACTCATGTTGTGGATGACTCGAACTCCGCTTCGTGTGAGCTTGTTTGGCGGCGGCACCGACTACCCGGAATATTTTCATCGCCGTCCCGGCGCCGTGATCGGATTCGCCATCAACCAGTATATCCATATCGCGGCGCTGCGTCTGAACCCGTTTTTGGGATACAATTACCGCGTGGCCTATTCCCGCGTGGAAAATTGTGAGCGCGTCGAGCAGATCCAGCACCCGGTCGTGCGCGAGGTGCTGAAAGATCTGGAGATCGAGGAGCGCCTGGACATCAGCGTGATGTCGGACCTTCCGGCCTCGGGCAGCGGTCTAGGTTCTTCCTCCGCATTTACCGTCGGGTTTCTGAAGCTCGCTTATTCGATCTCCAACGCTCTTGTCACGAAGATCGATCTGGCGCGCGCCGCCATTCGCATCGAACGCGAAATTTTGCATGAGAACGTCGGCGTGCAGGATCAGCTGCACACGTCGTTTGGAGGCATCAATAAGTTCGAGTTCGATGGCGACCGCATTCGCGTCACGCCGCTGCAAGTGTCGAGTCGGGCGTTCTCCCTGTTGCGCCAGAGCGTCGTCTTGGTTCACACGGGAATCGGACGCCGCGCCACCGACCTCGCCAGCATTCAAGTGGCGGAGATTAAACAAAAAAACATCGACTCGGATCTGCAAGATCTGCTCCAGCTCGTCAACGAATGCGTAGCCGCGCTGGAATCCGACAGGGAGGATTTTCTTGTCGAGATCGGCCGCATGCTCTCGGAATCATGGCTCATCAAGCGCCAGCTGGCCAAATCAATCACCAACGACTCCATAGATCGGACCTACGAGGCCGTCATGGCTGCGGGCGCCTATGGCGCGAAACTTTGCGGGGCCGGAGGCGGCGGGTTCTTCATTGTCATTACTCCGCCTGAAAGCCGCGACCGCCTGACCGCGGCGGTGGCCCCGCTTGCCGTAATCCCTATCGATATTGACGTCGATGGGACAAGCCTCGTCTATCCGGTCAGCTCGTTGCGAGCGGAGT
>DASPSI010000114.1:0-7766 GCA_035624015.1 Methylocystis sp. | reverse complement strand
TCTCGGCTCCAAGACCGGCCGCGACGGCATCCATGGCGCGACCATGGCCTCGGCCTCCTTCGAGGCCGACGCCGAGGAAAAGCGCCCGACCGTGCAGGTCGGCGACCCGTTCTCCGAAAAGCTCCTGCTCGAGGCGTGCCTCGAGCTCATGGCCTCGGGGGCCGTCATCGCCATCCAGGACATGGGCGCCGCCGGTCTAACCTCCTCCGCCGTGGAAATGGGCGCCAAGGGCAATCTCGGCGTCGAGCTCGACCTCGACGCCGTCCCTTGCCGCGAGGAGGGCATGACGGCCTATGAGATGATGCTCTCCGAAAGCCAGGAGCGCATGCTCATGGTGCTCCGCCCGGAGAAGGAGCGCGAAGCCGAGGCGATCTTCAAGAAGTGGGGGCTCGACTTCGCCATTGTCGGCAAGACCACCGACACGCTGAGGTTCGTGGTCAAGCATAAGGGCGAGGTCAAGGTCGATCTCCCGATCAAGGAGCTTGGCGACGAGGCGCCGGTCTATGACCGCCCGCATGTCAAGACGCCAAGGCTCCCCGTGCTCGACCCGGCGTCGATCACAGCGCCGCTCTCCAATCGCGAGGCTCTGCTGAAGCTGTTGGCGACCCCCAACCTTTGCTCGAAGCGCTGGGTCTGGGAGCAGTATGACCATCTGATTCTCGGCAATTCGGTTCGGCCCCCCGGCGGCGATGCAGCGGTGATTCGCGTCGGCGACGGACCGAAGGGCCTCGCGCTTTCGACGGACGTGACCGCGCGCTACTGCGCCGCCGACCCTTACGAGGGCGGTAAGCAGGCCGTGGCCGAGTGCTGGCGCAACATCGCCGTGACCGGGGCGACGCCGCTGGCGCTGACCGACAATCTCAATTTCGGCAATCCCGAGCGGCCCGAGATCATGGGCCAGCTCGTCGGCTGCCTGAACGGCATAGGCGAGGCGGCGCGGGCGCTCGACTTCCCCATCGTGTCGGGCAACGTCTCGCTCTACAACGAGACGCAAGGGTCGGGAATCATGCCGACTCCGGCCATTGGCGGCGTGGGCGTGATCGCCGACGTGGCGAAAGCCGCTCGCGCAGGCTTTACGCGCGCGGGCGACGCCGTTCTGCTGGTTGGCGAGACGAAGGGCTGGCTCGGCCAGTCGATGTACCAAAAGGAACTTTGCGGCGGCGTCGCCGGCGCGCCGCCCCCGGTCGATCTTTCCGCCGAGCGCCGCAACGGCGATTTTGTGCGCAGGCTCATCGCCCAGTCGTGCTGCGAGGGCGCGCACGATCTCTCGGACGGCGGCCTCGCCGTCGCCCTCGCCGAGATGGCGCTTCATGCCGGCGTCGGCGCGACAATTGACGCGCTGCCGGCCGGCCCCGCCCATGCGGCTCTCTTCGGCGAGGATCAGGCGCGTTATCTGGTCGTGGTCGCCAGGAGCGCCACGCAGGCTGTGGCCGCCGAAGCCGCCGAAGCCGGCGTCACGATCATGAAGCTCGGCGCCGCCGGCGGCGACGCGTTGATTTTGCCTGGCGAGGCGCCGATATTGCTGAGCGAGCTCGGCCGAGCCCATGAGGAGCCATTGCCGGCCTATATGGACGGCGACGATTGCGCGTTTTCTGACAGGACCTGAACAATGCCGATGCCCGCCGACGAAATCGAACGCCTGATCAAGGCGGCGCTGCCCGACGCCAGGGTCGAGCTGACCGCGCTCGCCGACGACGACGACCATTGGGCGGCGACCGTCACATCCGCGGCCTTCGCAGGGCTCTCGCGCGTGCGCCAGCACCAGCTCGTCAACGCGGCCTTCGGCGCACGGCTCGGCACCGAGCTGCACGCGCTGGCGCTGACGACGCAAACGCCGTAACCTGAACCCGCGCGTCATTGCGAGCGAAGCGAAGCAATCCAGGAGTCGAGGGCGCAAGCTAAATCGTCATTGTTGCTGGTGCGGCCCCTGGATTGCTTCGCTCGCAATGACGCCACACGGCGGAGCCTTGACCTCCGCACGAAAGGACAAGAGATGACGGACATCAATACGCGTATCAAGAACGAGATCGAAAGCGCCGACGTCGTGCTGTTCATGAAGGGCACGCCGCAGCAGCCGCAATGCGGCTTCTCGATGCAGGTGGTGCAGATCCTCAATCACGTCGGTGCGCCCTACAAGGCGATCAACGTGCTCGCCGACGGCGAGATCCGCGAAGGGATCAAGGCCTATTCGAACTGGCCGACGATTCCGCAGCTCTATGTGAAGAATGAATTCATCGGCGGCTGCGACATCACCCGCGAAATGTTCCAGTCCGGCGAGCTGACGGCGCTCTTCGACAAGGAAGGCATCCCGCGCAAGCAGCCGGCCAAGGCGTAGCGGGTTGCGTCGTCCAAATTGATGGGCTTTCGTGCGAGCCTGGAGGCTCGCAATTCGACGGGTTAAGAGTTCTTTGAGAAATCGTCGCCGGCGCGGCCTACCCTAAGCCGTCGCGCCGGCGTCAACCGTAACGACCGTGCCGGTCACATTGCGGGCGGCGTCCGACATCAAGAAGCTCACCGCCGCCGCCACATCAGCGGGCTCGGCCAGGCGGTGGAGCGCTGCGCGTCGGGCGATCCTGGCGCGATCTTCCTCGCTCAAGCCTGCCGTCATCTCAGTGGCGACGAACCCCGGCGCGACGGCGTTGACGGTGATGTCGAGCTTGCCCAGCTCGCGCGCGAGCGACTTGGTGAAGCCGTTGAGCGCCGACTTGCTGGCGCCATAGACGCTGAGGCCGTTGTAACCTGTCGCGGCGATGATCGAGGAGACGTTGACGATGCGCCCGCCTTTGCCGGCCGCCATCATCTGCCGCGCGAGATATTTGGTCAGCACGATCGGCGACGTGACGTTTATGCGCAACAGCGATTCGATTTGCGAGTTGTAAGTGTTGGCGAGCAACGCTTCGACGCTCTGCCCGGCGTTGTTGACGAGGCCCCAAGGAGCGCCGAACTGCTGCTTGAGGCCGGCGGCGAAAGACGCGAGCGCGTCGACGTCGCCGAGATCGCAAGCCGCGAAGACCAGGTTTTGCGGGGCGTCGGCAATGGCCGCCTTGAGAGCGTCGCTCTCGGCGCGCGCGACCGCAACGACGCGAAAGCCGTCGGAAGCGAGGCGCTTCGCCATGGCGAGACCAAGCCCGCGGCTCGCGCCAGTGACGACGACGTTACGCATGACGGCGCGCCATCTTGCCGCTCGCGAGCATGTCGAGCTGCGGCACGAATCGGATCGTCGCGGGCGTCTTGTGCCGCGCCAGCCGGTCGCGGCAGAGCTGCATGATCTCGCCCTGCAGCGCCTCCTTCTCCCGCCCTGCGCCAGCGTCGTCGAGCACGACCTCGGCGATCACGAGACCGCCCGTGATCGGGTTGCGCCGCCCCGACACCCGGCACATGCGCACCTGCGGGTGCGCGTTGATGACCTCCTCGATCTCTTCCGGGTGCGCCTTGAGGCCGCCGACATTGATGATCCCGGCGCGCCGGCCGCGGAAGAAGCAGCGGTCGCCGATCTTCTCCACGATGTCGCCGGTGTCGACGAAGCCCTCGGCGTCGCACAGCGCAAGCTCGGGGCGGCCGACATAACGCCTCGCCGTTCGCGGCGAGCGGATGCGCAAGGAGCCGTCCTGCAGGCGCATCTCGACAGGCCCAGAGCCGTCGAGCAGCGCGGCGGGGAAGCCCTCGCGCTCGTCATGAACCTCGAAGCCGACGCCGGCTTCCGTCGAGGCGTAGGCGTGCACGATCTTGGCCCGGGGAAACGCGCCGCGCAGCGCCGAGAGGATCGCGCGATCGGCGATCTCGCCCGAAAGCCGGATATAGGCGGGGTCGATGAGGCGCGCCTCGGGGCTCATGAGCAGCCGGCGCCAGTGCGAGGGTGTGCCCGAAATATGCGTGACGCCCGCCGCCTGGGCCCGGGCAAGGAAATCGCCCTGCGCTTCGTCCGGGTCCGAGAGGACGAGCGGGGCGCCGCAGGCGCAGGCGCGAAGAAATATCTGCAGCCCGCCATAGCGGCGGATGTCGTAAAAGGTCGCCCAGACCGGCGCAGGACCAAGCGGGGCGGCGGTCGCGGGACCGAGCAGAGTCGCCAGGCTGTGGGCGACGAGCTTCGGCGCGCCGGTTGTGCCGGAGGTCGGCATCACCCACTGCGTTTTGAGGCTCGGGGCCGTGTCGACGGGCGACGGGATCGGCGCGCCCGGGATGATGACCGGACGCAGATGCGTCGGCTCGGGGTCGTCGGCGATGACGACGTCGACCTCGGCCTGCGCGAGCGCGCTCTCGAGCTTTTCTTTCGAAAAATCGGGCGGGGAGATCACGAGGCGGGCGGCGATCCCGTCGAGCTCGATCAGCGCCCGCGCGCAATCGATCTGCGCCTTGACCGCGATGAGCGCGGACTTTCGTGAGAAGTCCCGGCGCCGCCCCCCAAAGATTGTCGTCGACAACAGCTCGCGCGTGTCAAGGCGCACTGCCGGAGCTTCGAGGCGCAGGCCCTCGCGCGCGGCGAGGAGCGTGCGCAGCGACGCGGGCTCAGGCGGCCTGTCGCTCGTAAAGGGCAATGAACTCTCCCAGGGTCGTCGGAAAGAACACTTCCTCGGAGGCTGCGAACGGGTCGAGGGCGAGCGCGTCCTCGAGGCGGGCGACGAGGATCGCGAAGCACAGGGAGTCGAGCCCGCAATCGGCGAGCGCGAGATCGTCGCGCAGCGGAGCGAGCTTTTTCTGCTGCTCTGCGGCTATGGTCTCGATTTGCGAAACTATTGTTAACCTTGCCGACACGTCGTGGCCCCTGATGTTTCTGATTTTTGCAGAATTCAACTTATATCCTCGCAGCGCAAGACTTTGCGCGATGGATGGTGAATGAAGATGACCAACGCCGCCAGTTGCGGCCTGCGGTGCAGGGAGATTGCGCCAGCGGATCTGCCGGCGCTCGCCGAGCTGCTCGCCAAGGGGTTCCCGCGACCCCTGTCCTTTTGGACGGCGGCGCTCGACGCGCTGGCGCGGCGTGACGCGCCGGAAAGCTACCCGCGCTTCGGCTTCCTCTTGGAGCGCGAGGGCCGCCCCGTCGGGACCTTGCTCACGATCTACACACGCGTGCCCGGCGCCGGGGAGCGCATGCGCTGCAATATTTCGAGCTGGTATGTCGATCCCGACTGGCGCGCCGGCGGCTACGCCTCGGCGCTGATCGCTGCGGCGCTGCGCTACAGGAACGTGACCTACGTCAACATCTCGCCCGCCCCGCACACTTGGCGCACCATCGAGGCGCAGGGCTTCAGGCGGTTTTGCGAGGGCCAGATGATCTGCGTTCCAGCGCTCAAAGACCTGTTCTCGAAGACGAAGGTTTCGGTCTTCGACCCCGCCGCAGATTACGGCGCGTCGCTGAGCGGCTTTGAGCGCAATCTCCTCGCCGCGCACCAGTCCTACGGCTGTCTCGCGCTCGTCGTCAGGGACGAGGGCGGCGTCCATCCGTTCATTTTCGCGACGCGACGGGCGTTCGGGGGAAGGCTGCCGGTCGCGCAACTCGTCTATTGCCGCGACCAGGCGGATTTCGCCCGGTTTTCGGGCCCGCTGGGGCGAGCGCTGGCGCGACGGGGGCGCCCGCTCGTCCTGCTCGACTGCGATAATGCGATCCCGGGCCTCCTCGGCGTCTTTCGCGCCAACCGCGGCCCCAAATATTTCAAGGGGCCGGACCGCCCGCGCCTCGGAGATCTCGCCTTCTGCGAATTCGTTCTGTTCGGGTTTTGAAGCTTGCCGATGACGCTTCCCTCCCCCCAGATGACCGCCGGACGCGCGCTCGTCGAGCAGCTTTTGGTCTGCGGCGTGGATCGCATCTTTTGCGTGCCGGGCGAAAGCTACCTCCCCGTGCTGGACGCCTGCTTCGAGCGCGGACTGCCGCTCACCGTCTGCCGCAACGAGGCCGGCGCGGCGATGATGGCCGACGCCTATGGCAAGGCCACGGGCCGCGCCGGCGTATGCTTCGTGACGCGCGGCCCGGGCGCCGCCAACGCCTTCGCCGGCGTTCACGTGGCGCAGCACGACTCGACGCCGCTCGTGCTGTTCATCGGCCAGGTCGAGCGTTCGTTGCGCGAGCGCGGGGCGTTCCAGGAGGTCGACTTTCGCGCGATGTTCGGCGGCCAGGCGAAATGGGTCGTCGAGATCAGCGAGGCCGCGCGGGTCGGCGAGTTGGTCACGCGCGCCTTCGCCATGGCCTGCGCCGGACGGCCCGGGCCAGTCGTGGTCTCGCTCCCCAAGGACATGCTCGAGGAGCGGGTGACAATGCGCCCGCATCCGGCCCATCGGGTCGTCGAGACTGGGCCGGGCCCGGCCCAGATGGGAGAGCTGCGGCGCCTCATCAGCGGGGCGGAGCGGCCGATGCTCGTCGTCGGCGGCTCGCGCTGGGACATTTCCGCACGAACGGCGCTGCACGACTTCGCGGCGCGCTTCGACATGCCGGTCGCGACGAGCTACCGGCGCCTGCCGCTATTCGACGCGCTCGATCCGCGTTACGCCGGCGACCTCGGCCTCAACGCCAATCCTGCGCTGGTGAAGCGGGTGCAGGCGAGCGATCTCTTGATCGTCGTCGGCGGGCGGCTCGGCGAGATTCCGTCGCAGTCCTACCGCCTGCTCGACATTCCGAAGCCGCGCATGACCTTCGTGCACGCCTATCCCGAGGCCGCGGAGCTCGGGCGGGTTTATGCGCCGGATCTCGCGATCCACGCCTCGCCCCGCCCCTTCGCGGAGGCGCTCGCGGCTCTCCCGCCGCCCGACGACATCCCCTGGCGTGAGGAGACGCGGCTCGCCCACGCGGAATATCTTGAGTTCTCGTCGACGGCGGAGCCCTCGGGCCAAGTCGATCTCGCGCGGGTCATGATGTGGCTTTCGGACAGGCTGCCGAAGGACACGATCATCTGCAACGGCGCGGGCAATTACGCTTCGTGGATACACCGCTACTATCGTTTCTGCGGCCTCTCGACCCATGTCGCGCCGACCTCCGCCACCATGGGCTATGGCGTGCCGGCGGCGGTGGCGATGCAGCAGCTCTATCCCGACCGGCTCGTGCTCTCGATCGCCGGCGACGGCGATTTTCTCATGAACGGACAGGAGTTCGCGACGGCGGTCCAGTATGGGCTGCCGATCGTGGCCATCGTTTGCGACAATGCGAGCTACGGCACGATCCGCATGCACCAGGAGCGGCAATATCCTGGCCGGGTGATCGGGACGGATTTGCGAAACCCCGACTTCGCCGCCTATGCCCGCGCCCATGGGGGCTTCGGCGCGACGGTCGAGCGGACGGCGGATTTTCCTGCAGCCTTCGCGGCGGCGCGGGAGTCGAAGCTGCCGGCGATCCTGCATCTGAAGATCGACCCGGATCGGATCACGCCGACGGCGAGCTTGGCGGGGATACGGTCGGCGGCGATGGCAAGGGGGTGAAGGGGCTGGAGCCAGCGAAGGGACATTTTTGACCCTAAGCGGACGTTCCCATGGCCGTGGTCGAGCTAGGGCCACGCTTTCGCAACAAGCTTTTGCACAAAAATCCGCCCAGCTTTTCAGTGAGCTACGCTTGTTGCTCGCAGTAGGGAAACTGCACTCGCTTTCCGGTTCGCCACGGCCGACCCGGCCGAAGCCCAAGGCACGCGCAAAAAAACGCGCCCTAATCCTACTGCGTCAAAAGCCCCGAAAAGGATGGAAGCCGTCATTGCGAGCGAAGCGAAGCAATCCAGGGCCTCACCAGCGCACGTCGCGGCATGTTCACGCCTCTGCGGCGCGACGTTTTCCGTTGCGTCCTGGACCCT
>DASPSI010000067.1:0-4039 GCA_035624015.1 Methylocystis sp. | reverse complement strand
CCCCTGAGGCCGTCGAGCGCCGTTGCGCCGTTGCGGCCGTGCCGGCGAAGGCCTGTGGCCGGATAGGCGACGCTGCAAAGATCGCTGCCAGACGCGTGCGCCGCGACAAATCGCCGGGCTTGAGCCTGTTGCAGTCTCGTGTAAGCTCGTTTACGATATTGCTAGGCCGCAGCCGGCGGACTGCGCCGCGAGGAGGAGAGAAATATGGCCGGCATAATCGAACAGAGCGAGACAATGAGCGGCGACTTCGAAGAGCACCTCAAGACATACCACGCGTTCATACGCTTCCTCGTCATCCTCGGGGCCTCCACAGCAGTCACCCTGCTGCTGATGTATTTCTTCCTGGCGCGCTAAGCGCGATCCATCCCCGGCTCGCAAGCGCCGCGGGAGCCCGCGGCGACGCGGGCTTGTTACGCGCTTGCGGAGCCCACCTATGCGCATTGCCGTCCTCGCCGAAAGCGACAAGTCCGAATCCCGCGTCGCCGCGACGCCCGAAACCGTAAAAAAATACATCGGCCTCGGAGCCGAGGTCGCCGTCCAATCCGGCGCCGGCGCCGGCTCCGGAATAGCGGACGAAGACTTCGCCGCCGCGGGCGCCAAGGTCGCAAAGACCACGCGCGAGACCGCCGCCGCCGCCGATGTGATCCTGCGCGTGCGCCGTCCCTCGGGCGCCGAGGTCGCCGGCGCCAAGCCCAACGCCGCGGTCATCTCGATCCTCGATCCCTTCGGCCATGAAGCGGCCGTCGCCGATCTCGCCAAGGCCAATGTCGCCGCCTTCGCCATGGAGCTCATGCCGCGCATCACGCGCGCGCAGGTCATGGACGTGCTCTCCTCGCAGGCCAATATCGCCGGCTACCGCGCCGTCATCGACGCCGCCGCCGAATATGGCCGCGCGCTCCCGATGATGATGACGCCCGCCGGCACGGTGCCGGCGGCGCGCGCGTTCATCATGGGCGTCGGCGTCGCGGGGCTGCAAGCCATCGCCACGGCGCGGCGCCTCGGCGCCATCGTCTCGGCCACCGACGTGCGGCCTGCCACGAAAGAACAAGTCGAATCGCTCGGCGCCAAGTTCGTTGCGGTCGAGAACGAGGAGTTCAAGCAGGCCGAAACCTCGGGCGGCTACGCCAAGGAAATGTCGGCGGAGTATCAGGCCGCGCAGGCCGAGCTCATCAGCTCGCACATCGCAAAGCAGGACATCGTCATCACCACCGCTCTCATTCCGGGCCGCCCCGCGCCGAAGCTGATCTCGGCGGCGCAGGTGAAGTCGATGCGCGCGGGCTCGGTCATCATCGATCTCGCGGCGGAGCGCGGCGGCAACTGCGAGTTGACGAAACCCGGCGAGACCGTGGTCCAAGGCGGTGTGAAGATCGTCGGCGCGCTCAATCTCGCCGGACGCCTGCCCTCGACCTCGTCGAGCCTCTACGCCAAGAACCTGCTCGCCTTCGTCGAGACGCTCATCAACAAGGAGACGAAGCAGCTCGCGATCAATTGGGACGACGAGCTCGTCAAGGCCACATGCCTCACGCGCGACGGGGCCGTCATCGATCCGCGCTTCCAGGCCAAAGCCTGAACTCCCAATCCACGCAAACTCTAAAACGAAGGGGCTAAGCGATGGCCGACTCGACACAGCAAATGCTGGAAAAAGCGCAGGCCGCGGCCGAGGCCGCGCGTCATCTCGCCGAACAGGCGCAGGCCTATTCCGATCAGCTCTCGCAGCTCGCCGCGACGGCCTCCGCGCATGGCATAGGCGGTATCGACCCAGTGGTCTTCCGCCTAGCGATCTTCGTCATGGCGGTCTTCGTCGGCTATTACGTGGTGTGGTCGGTCACGCCGGCGCTGCACACGCCCCTGATGTCGGTCACGAACGCGATCTCCTCCGTCATCGTCGTCGGCGCGCTGCTGTCGGTCGCGGTCGACGCGAGCGGCTCCTCGAGCCTTGCGACCTGGTTCGGCTTTGTCGCGCTCGCGCTCGCGAGCGTGAACATCTTCGGCGGCTTCCTCGTCACCGAGCGCATGCTCGCGATGTACAAGAAGAAGGGCTAACGGGTCATGAGCGCCAATCTTACCGCCCTTCTCTATCTCGGGTCCGGGATATTGTTCATCCTGGCGCTGCGCGGGCTGTCGTCGCCCGCGTCCTCGCGCCAGGGCAACCAGTTCGGCATGATCGGCATGGCGATCGCCGTAGCGACCACGCTGCTGCTGCATTTCCCCAGCTTCGGGAGCCTCGTTCTCATCGTCGTCGCGGTCGGCGCCGGCGGCGGACTCGGGGCCGTGGTGGCGCGGCGCGTGCCGATGACGGCGATGCCCGAGCTCGTCGCCTTCTTCCACTCGCTCGTCGGCTTCGCCGCCGTGCTCGTCGCCGGCAGCGCGTTTTATGCGCCGCAGGCCTTCGGCATCGGCCAGCCGGGCCACATCGAGGGCGGCAGCCTGTTCGAAATGTCGCTCGGCGCGGCGATCGGCGCGATGACCTTCACCGGCTCGGTCATCGCCTTCCTCAAGCTCTCCGAGCGCATGAGCGGCAAGCCGATCCTGCTGCCCGAGCGTCACACCATCAACATCCTGATCGGCCTCGGCATGCTGACCTGCGTCGCGCTGTTCATCGGCACGGAAAGCGGGTTCTGGCTGTTCCTCCTCATCATCTTGTCCTTCGTGCTCGGCGTGACGCTGATCATTCCGATCGGCGGCGCGGACATGCCGGTCGTCGTCTCGATGCTGAACTCCTATTCCGGCTGGGCGGCGGCGGGCATCGGCTTCACGCTCGGCAATCTCGCGCTGATCATCACCGGCGCACTGGTCGGCTCCTCGGGCGCGATCCTGTCCTACATCATGTGCAAGGGCATGAACCGCTCCTTCATCTCGGTCATCCTCGGCGGCTTTGGCGGCGAGTCGGTCGTCGCCGCGGGGGGCAAGGAGCAGCGCTCGGTCAAGCAGGGCTCGGCGGACGACGCCGCCTACATCATGAAGAACGCCGGCAAAGTCATCGTCGTGCCGGGCTACGGCATGGCGGTCGCGCAGGCGCAGCACGCGCTGCGCGAGATGGCCGACGTCCTCAAGAAAGAGGGCGTCGATATCTCCTATGCGATCCACCCTGTGGCGGGCCGCATGCCCGGCCACATGAACGTGCTGCTCGCCGAAGCCAACGTGCCCTACGATGAAGTCTTCGAGCTCGAGGACATCAACTCGGAGTTTGCGCAAGCGGATGTCGCCTTCGTGATCGGCGCGAACGACGTGACCAATCCCGCGGCGAAGACTGACCCGTCCTCGGCGATCTACGGCATGCCGATCCTCGACGTGGAGAAGGCGAAGACCGTGCTGTTCCTCAAGCGCGGCATGGGCTCGGGCTACGCCGGCGTCGAGAACGAGCTGTTCTTCCGCCCGAACACAATGATGCTGTTCGGCGACGCGAAGAAAACCGTCGAGTCGATCGTCAAGGCGCTCGCGCACTAGCTCTACTGCGTCATAAGGGCCAAAAAAGCGGAGCGTCATTGCGAGCGAAGCGAAGCAATCCAGGAATCACAAGAGCATATCGGAAAGCGTGCTTCCGCCCGCGCTCATACTATAAGATGTGCCGATGCGCCCCCTGGATTGCTTCGCTTCGCTCGCAATGACGGCCCTCTTCTCGCGATCGCCCGAAAGGGTCGATAGATGAGAATTCGCTCCAACTCTTTTATCGGCGCGGTTCCTGTTGTTCGCGCGACCTGCGCGAGCGGAATGCGAGCCAATGCCGTTGGCGTTGCGCAGTAGAAGAATATCTTAGCGGCAGCGCCCTCGGAGCCTTTTCTGATGAACGACGAGCCGGAACCGCTCGACGCCCTGACCCATCTCATGGACGACGCCGCCCCCATGCGGCGGCGCGCCTATGCCGCGACCGCGACGTTGATGCTCGTCAACATCTTCATGTTCTTCGCCATCGAAAGCCGGGCTTTCGGCGATCCGCTCATGGTCAAGCGCGGCTTCGCCCTCATTCCGCAGGTGCTCTTTGGCGAGGCGGAGCTGCGCATTCCACATGTGGCGCCGGCGCTCACCCTCGTCACCTCGA
>DASPSI010000066.1:0-45023 GCA_035624015.1 Methylocystis sp. | reverse complement strand
ATTTCACATTGGCGCCGACGCGATTTTCGAACGACGACGCGGCGAGGACCGGCGCGAAGGATTTGAGCTCCAGCCCCGCGCGCGCGAGCGACAGCCGTTGCTCCGTGCAGCCGTAGGGGTATTCGACGAGCGCGTTGAGGCCCGCGACGAGCTTCACGACGGCGGGGTCGCTCGCCAGCACGATTTTGCGCGCGAAAGTTCCGGGCCGCGGCGTTTCGGAGACCGGGGGGAGGGTCCTGCTCTCCTTTGCGCCGATCTCGACGATGTCATAGCGCCGCGTCGGCTCGCGATCGGGCTTGATCGGCAGATCGATCTCCACCGCGTCGCGCGCATGGTCGGCGTCGCGCTCGACTTTGAAGGCGAGCTTCACACTCTCGGCGCCAGTCTCCGGCGGCAGGCGCGCGCCCACGACGATGCGCGCAGGCTTGTTCTGCGCGAAGTCGATCCGTTGTGCGGCGGGCGCCGCGAGCTCGAGCCCGGTCGCCGCGACGCTGGCCGCGCCGCCGCCGCCCGGCCCCTCGACGACGCGCGCCACGAGATCGAGGTCGAGCCTGTCGCCGGGGCGCAGAAAGCGCGGCGGCGCCGGCTGCGCAACGAGCTCCTGCCGGATCAGCATCTCAGCCCCGGCGTAGCCGAAGCGATCCGGCCCGCTCACGGCCTTGGCGCGCAGCTTGAACACGGTCAGCGTGTCGGGCAGCCTCACCCTGATCTTCGCCAGCCCGTCGGCGCCGACCTTCACACTCGGCAGATAGATCGGCACGGGCGTAAAATTCTTGCGCACGGAAATATTGTTCTCCGCGCCCCATTCCTCGAGCCCCACGTCGCCGCCGGCGATCTCTTCCAGCGGAATGACGCCGAAGGCCAGGTTGCGGGTGTCGCGCGCGGCCATGGTGCTTTCGCGCGCGAGGACGAAATTCGCGAGCGGGTCGAGCGGCAGCTCCTTCGCCAGCGACAGCACGGCCTGGTCGACCATCCAGAAGGTCGCTTCGCCCGAAAGCGGCTTGCCGGCGTCGTCGGAGAGGCGCAGCGCAACCTCGACCTCCTGGCCGGGCCGCGCCTTCGCGGGAGCTTCGAGCTTCACCGTGACGATGTTTTTGACCGGGGTGACCTCGATCCATTTCGTCGCCGCGATCGTCACCGGCTTGCCGAGATCGACGCCGCCGCCGTTCGACGTCGTGTTGTTCTGGCGGCCGCGCATGATCAGGAAATGCACGGGGAGCTTCGGCGTCTGCTCTTTCTTGAGCGCGAGCGCGAACTTGCCGTAGCCATTCACGATGTCGAAGAACTGATAGTCGTAGACGCCGCCCGGCTGCTCGACGATCGCGAGCGCGCGCGCGCTCTGGAACGGCGACTGAACGAGCAGCGTCGCCGTCTCGACCGGCGCATATTTGTCCTTGTCGGGCGTCACCGTCGCGGTCGACGCCGGCGCGCGCGCAAAGGTCACGGGCGTATTGCCGCCGACAAAGAAATCGACGCTGACCTGCTGACGCCGATGCAGCCTGTCGTAAGCTTCGAGCTGAACGAGATAGACGCCCGCGTCCTTGAGCGGCAGTTCGACCTTCTGCGCCTCCTTGCCGCTTGCAACCCTGCGCTCGACGAGCGTCTCGTCTTGCGTCTGCGTCACATATTTGGCCGCGCCTTGCGCGAAGTCGGAGGCCTGCAGCGTCGAGATCCAGTTGCGCTTGACGAGGCGCAGCGTCATCTCCACTCCCTCGACCGCTTCGCCCTTGCCGTTGATGGCCACGAGCTCCGGCGTCACGGCGCCGGGGCGCTCGACATAGCGCGGCGTCTTGACGCCGAGCACGAAAGACGGCGCGGCGATGACGTTCTGCACATTGCGCACCTCCAGGCCGTCGTCGCCGGTCACCGTCGCCTCGATCGAGTAGCGCCGCGGCTGCGCGGTCGGCTCGACGCTCATGTCGAAAGCAAGCCGCGCAGCGCCTCCCGCGTCTGTGCGCGCGTCGCGCTCCAGCACTGCGTTGGATTTGAACTTGCCTTCGCCAGAAAATCGTGAGTCGGTCGAGAACAAAAAGCCTTCCCGCCCCGGCGGCGCGAAGGCATAGGGGAACTGCGCCGCGCGCCATTTCACCGGCCTGTCGGTGGCGAGCCCGCCGGCGAAATAGCGCGCCAAGAGATCGACATTGAACGCGCTGTCGAGAGCGACCATCTGCGGCGCGTTGAGCACGACCTCGAATGTGGGCAGGCGATAGGCTTCCTTCTTGAAGGTGAAGCTGCCGCAAGAAGCGTCTTCCGCGGTGTCGTTCTGCGCGGTCTCGTCCTCCTGCCCTTCCGCGTTTTCTTGGCCTTCCTGCGCCGGCTCGGCCTCGCTCTTCTTCTCTTTTTTGGCTTTCGGCTTGACGCCATCCGGCTCGTATTTGACCTTGAAATCCCCGGTAGCTGCGGTCTTGGCGTCGAATTTGTGATAGAAGCCGCCCGCCGCGTCGGGCTTAACGGGGATGCGCCATTCATGTCCGCTCGGGCTCGCGACGACGAGCGCGCCGCCCAGCTTCGGCAGGCTGAGCGCGCCGCCGCGATAGACGCGCACATAACCCTTGATGTGCACAGGCTCCTCGGGCCGATAGATCGGGCGCTCGCTGAAGAGATGGCACAGCGTGCGCGCGCCTTCGACGCGGCCGGGATCGCTTTCCGTCGTCCAGGAGAGCCAGGATTCTTCCGGCTTCGACCAGTTCTCCTTCGCATATTCGGAAGGCGCGCTGTCGGGATCGACGACGAGCACGTCCTGCCCCTTCACGACCACGACGCGCCGCAATGTCGGCTCCTTCGCCTCTTCGGCGTCGTCACCCTTGTTCGCGGGAGGCTTGAACGACGGCGTCCAGCTCCAGAAGCCAGACGCGTCGGTCGTCCCTTGTGCGAGCATGACGAATTTGTCGTCCTTGACGCCTTCGACGCGCACTTGCGCGCCGGCGACCGGCCGCGCGTCGGAGAGCTGCGTCACGGCGAAGCGCACGCGGCCCGGCTCCTCGATCGCAGACAAGCTCAAATCCGTGACGAGGACGCGCAGCCAGCGGCGCGCGTCCTCGTTCGGCGCGCGCAAGCCCACGAGATAGGCTCCAGGCTGCCCACGCCCGTTGATGCGCGCGAAGTCGTCGGACAGGTCGAGGCCGAACTTGGCGTCGCCGCCTCCACGGCGCAGCGGCAGGTCCACGAGCCGCGAGACGGCCGGCGAGCCCAAAGACTTCAGCCTCTCCTTGATCGCCGCCGCCTCGATGTCTGAAGCCTCGCTCCAATGCTTGGGCTCTGCGCCCGGCAACGACGGCGGCTCCTTGTCGCTCGTCTCGACGCCTTCCGAGGGAAACGGCCAAAAATCGCGCGAGAGCGGATCGATTGCATGGATACGGATGTCGGCGCGCTCGTAGCCGCGCCCGCGCAGCGGCGCGAATTGCGGGCCGTTGCGCTCCACGATCCCGAAGCCCGCGTCAAAGCGCAGCGTCGGCTGGTCGCGCGAGAAGGCGAAACGCAGCGCATAAGCGCTCTCGAACGCGCGGCCTTTCGCGTCATGCAGCGCGCCTGGCGCGACGTCGAGCCGATAGAGCTGGTCAGAGAGGAACTTGCCCGCGATCTTGAGCCGGTTCTTGTCAGCCTCGACGGAAAGATCGTCCACGGGCGGCGTGAAGCGCAGCGCCTCGCGCGCCTGCAGGATGTCGAGCGGCGCGGGCTCCGCGGTGAAGGTCAGCGTGAGCCGGCGCTTCGCGGCGAGCGTGTAGGCCTTGGCGACCTCGCCGCCCTCCTCGCCGCCGCTTTCGGGGGCAGGCTCACCCGCGCCATTGGTTGCGCAACGCAGAACGCCGGCGCTCTTGTCGTCGTCCCAGCCGCGCCCGCAGGTCGCGTCGGTCACGGCGAAGGGCGGCGAGGTCAGCGCGCGCAGCTCGAAAATTTCTTCGTTGAGGCCCGGCTCGTCGGCGAGCTTTAGACGCAGCACGACGACCTTGCCGCCGCCGATCGGCGTGCGGAATTTCACGACATAGCTTTGCGCCGCCGCGCGCGCCGCGCGCTCCAGCGGCAACAGTTCGTAGTCGTTCGGCGAAAGCTTGTAGCCCTCCGCCGAAAACCCAGGCGAGGGACGAACCTCGATCGAGATCAGCCTCGCCAGCGCCTTGGCGTCGACGGGCGCGGGGAAAGCGAGCGCAATTTGGGCAAGCTCTGCGACGGGGTCTGCGCCTTGGGCGGGGACGGTCGAGCTCGGCGGCGCGAGCAGCGCGACGAGGCGCGTCTCGCCCGCCCCCATAGCCCTAACGGAAAAGCGCGCGAGCGGCGTCCACGGCTCTGCGGGCCTGAATTGCAGCGCGCGCGGTCCCAGCCAACGCCACTCCCCCGCGGGCTGCGGGGAAATGCCCGCGAACTTCTCGGGAGCGTCGGCGGCGCCGCCGTTCTTCGGGCCCGCGTCGGCGGGGAAAAAGATCGTGATCGGGTCCCATTCGCGCAAAAACTTCTCGGGCGTGACCCGCGCGCCGTCGGCGCGCCTCGGCGCGTCGAATTCCTGCGCCGAAAGGCTCGGGGCGACAGCGAAGAGCATGAGCGTCGAAAACAGAAGGAGCAGCGCCCGTTTCATCGAAGCATCCCTTTCGCGATCTAGCGCGTCTTCGTTTTCTTGAGGCCGGCCTTCTGCAGCATGTCGGCGACGACGTCGTCCGGCGGCGTCGCCGGCGGCGGACCGAGGCCGCGCAGGGTCAGCCGCACCACGCAAAGCGGCGCGTCGTGCGGCGCGCGCGCCTCGACGACGTAGCGCCCCTTGGCCAGCCGGCGCAGCTGCGCAAGACCCTCGCCGACGACCTTCCCGTCCGCCGCGAAGACCCGCATCGACGCGACGTCCGGCTCGGCGCGCAGACCGAGGCCGATGTCGGTCTCGCTTTTAACCTCGAAGCTGAACAGCGCCGCCCCGCCCGGCGCCAGCGTCAGGGGATCGTTGACGCCTTCGTGCGCGACGGCGATGGGATCGAGCGCAACGTCGAGCGCGCCGCTCAACGCGCCGTGACCAGCGCCGTGGACATCGATCGTCGCTTCGCCTGCGCCGAGATAGCGCCGCAAATCGACGCCCTCGGGAAAAGCCTGCGCCTCGCGCCGCCCGTTCTGCGTGACGGCGACGAAGGCCGGCGCGCCGCCGTGCAGGGTCAGGAGGGCGGGCGCATCGAGACGCATCGTGAAGCTCTGCGCCCCGCCCGAAAGCGCGATTTGCTGCGGCGGCGCGACGGCTCTTGCGGCAGGGATCGTCCAGGGCGACTTCTCTTGGGCTTCGAGCCACAGCGCCGCGAGCCCAGGCGGATGATCGAAGATGACGAGGCCCGGTCCATCGATCGGAATCCCGACGTCGTCACTCTGCTTGCGCCCCCAATGCGCCTGGCGCGAAACGCGGCCGTCCTGCGCGATGAAATGCGCGTCGCCCCCGAGCGCATAAAGCCTGTCGCCTTTCGTCGCTTCGACGGGCAACGCAATTTCGCCGCGGGCGTCGAAGAAGCGTTTCACCATGCGGCTGGCGGAAACCGCTCCGCCTTCATTGCGAGCCTCGCTGAAGGCGACGGGCGCCTCCGCATCGGACAGATTGACCAGCAGCAGTTGCGCGTCGGCGGGCCGGACCCCGCTCCAGGTCGCGGAGAGCGGCCGCGATCCCGCATAGAAGGCCACAGGAGGCGCGAAGACCGCCGTATGCGCCGGAAGCTCGAAGCTCAACGGCGCGCCTCCCTGCGCGAGCGCCACGGGCAGCGCCGAGAGCTTTGGCAGGGTGGCGCGCAGCCCGGAGTCCGCACGCGCCTTCTGCGCAAGGTCGACATCGATCGCCTTCAGCGCGACGCGCATCGCGCCCTCGCCCGAAGCGTTCCAGACGCGCAGCGGCTTCGCGCCCGCGAGCGCCAGCGTGGCGTCGTCCGCAAAGGCCATCCCCGCCCCGGCGTCGAGACCGACGCGGGCCTGCTCGGAGCGCGCGAGCCACAGGCGCGTCTTCCCGCCGGGCGCCAGCAGCTTCGGCAATTGCGCTGTCTCACGCGCGGCGAGATCGAGCGAGATCTCCTCGCCGCTCCAGGCGAAACCCTTGACCTCCAGCGATCGTTTGCAATCGCCCGGCGCGACCAGCCACAAGCGCTCCGACTGCGGAGCGGTCGCCCCCTCATGCGCCGCTTCCAGCGCCCGCCCGGGCAACGAGCCGAGCGCCAACCCCTCCGGCGGCGCGCTGATGTCGACGACCGAAGCTCCGGCAAGCGCGGCGAGCCCGACGCATAGTTGCGACGGCAGACCTTCCGCCGGCTCAAGCCCGATCTTGGCGCCGCTCTGGCCGCCCCGCGCCACCGCGCGCGCGCCGATCTCGATCTCCGCATCGCCGCCCCCGACCGGCCAAGCGAGGATCCGAAAGGCTTCGCCGTCATCCGCCGGCGCCGGCCAGGCGAGGAAAGGCGCAAGACCGCGGCGCAGCGCCGCTTCGCGCCAGACGCCGTCGGCCCCGCGCTTCTCCAGCGCCAGCGCGATCTCCTTTGACGATCGCGCGGCGACGAGCGCAAGCGCGTCTTGCGGCGTCTTCGGCGGGGCCAGCATATGCGCGCTCGCGCCGGAAAACCGTCGCGTTCCCTCCGCAGCGAGCGCGCCGTCGTCCGCCTGGGGCGGCAAGGCCAGCGCCACTTCGACGTCTTTTTCCGCTTCCCCCTCGCCTTCCTCGCCCTGGTCGTCCTTCGATTCGACGCTCTGGGGAGGCCGCGCGCCGAGCGCTGCGAGCTCCAGCGTGAACGCCCCCGCGGGCAGACGCCGCGAAAGCGCGAGATTCCAATCCCGTTCGCCGCCGGCCGCTTGCTCGACGACGGCGCCGCTCGCGTCCTTGAGCGTCGCGAGAATTTCCTTGCCGCCGAAGCTCGCGAGATCGACGACGCGGTCCTGCGCCAGCGCGAAGTCAATGCGCGCAGGCAGCGCGATCCTGCGCGCCTTGCCGGGCTGCAGCTCCTTGGAGGCGAGCGAAATCTCGTAATCGAGCCGATCGTCGCCGGCGAGCGCCCGCGCCTCGACGCGATAGTCGCCCGCGCCGAGCCGCTTCTTGAAGTCTCGGCCCGCGGCGAGCTTGCCGACGCTCTCCTTCTCCCGGAACAACTCGGCGATCATACCCTCGCCGATCGAGAGCGCGACGTCGGCGTCGCCGAAGAGCGAAAAACGCCAGACGTCGGGATCGCGCGGCGCGCCTTGCGCCTGCGGCTCGCGCCATTCGAGCTTCTGCGGCTCGTCGAAGGGCAGCGCGTGCGGGCCGTGGCCGGAGAGCGGCTCGGCGGTCTTGGACAGGCGCAGCCGCGCGAGCGCGCGCGCGTCGACGTCCTCCGGCATGACGACGAGGCGATAGGTCCCTTTCGCAAGGCGGCTCGTGTAGTCTCTCATGGGGCCGGGCGCCGCGAGCGGCCAGCCCTCGGAATCTTCGAGCCGCGCCCGAAGCGTGCGGCCCACGCCGATGAGGTCCAGCGCATAAAGCCCGTCTTCCGCGATCTCAATCGGGATCGCCGCGCCGACGCCGGGACCGAGCCGCGCATGCGCCCGCCCGCCTGGCCGAAGCACAGGCGTTTCCTCGAGCGCCGCTTTGGCGACCGCAAAGCCCGCGCGGCCGGAAGAGTCTTTCGCCGTCACGCTCGCGCGATAGGCGCCGGCGCGCAAGAAGCCCGTCACCTGCCCGTTGTGGCCGGGCCCGTTGTCCTCGCCCGAGCCGAGATTGACGACGACGCGCGCGCCGAGCCTGACCGAAGTCTTCAGCCGACCGAGGCTTTCGACCCGATAAAGCCCGGCTTCCGGAAGATCGAGCCGCAGCTCTTGCGTCTCATCCTTGCCGAGATCGAAAAAGATCGGGCGCTCCCCGACGGCGGAAAGCAGCGCGCGGCCGCGCGGCTTCGCTGCTTTCTTCTCGGGGCCCGCGCCCGCTTCAGCCGTCTCGCCCGCCGACTCGGGCCGAATCAGATCGGGCCAAGTCGGCTCCGGAACGAAGGAGAAGCCGATGGCCCGCGCATGGCCGCTGGGCAAGATCGTCGCGGTGGCGACGGCCGCGCCGTCTTTTGTCGTCTCAGCGCCTAAAGCATAAAGAACCTCGGCGCCGCGGCTATCCTTGGCGACGACGGCCCCGCCCTTCGGGATGCGCAGCGGAACCGCGATGGTCTCGCTCGCTCCTTGCCAAAGCGGCAGCGGGCCTTTCGCCAGATCGGCGGGCAGAGCGACGACGCGCGGCCCGAACAGCATCTGCGGCGCGACATTGCCGAGAATTAGATAGGACCCGTTCTGGTCAAGCGTTTGAACGCCGAAGGAGGCGGAGGCGCGCGCGGGCCTTCGCTCCGGCTCCGGCGCGGCGAGGCCGGGGGCCCCGAGCGTCACGTCGACCACGCCCGCGGCGTCGCCTGAGGGCTCCAGCACGAGCTTGTAAAATCCGGGCGCCAGGTCGTAGCGGTTGGGCGTTTCGCCGTCGGCGCGCGCCGCGAGCGCGCCGAGCGCCGGCTCGATCGTCGCCCGCAGCGTGACGCCCTTGGCGTCGATCGCGACCGGCCCGGCCTCGGTCATCTCGAACAGCAGAGAGCTCGGCCCGCGCAGGTTGAACTTGCCCCGCCAAGGCCTGCCATTGGCGAGCCGCGGCGCGTCGGCGGCCAGCACCTGCGCCTTGCCGTCCCGATCAACGCGCGCGAGCAAAGCGCTCGCCGGGATTTCGTCGCCGCCTTCGCCGGCGAGATCGATTGCGACGAGATGCGGTCCCGAGCCTTCGAAGGTGAAACGAGCCTCCCGCCGCGCCGCGCGCAGCGAAAAGCTCTGGCCCTCGAAGCCTGAAATTTCGATCTCGGCCGGAGTCTTCCCGTCGCTCGCGCGCGACGCGAGGGCGTAGGCCTCGCGGGAAGCTCTGCCGATGGCCGCCTGCGCCGCGGCGGCGGCGCGCTTGACGAAGAGCCGCGCGGGCGCCGGCTGCGGCAGTTCGAGCCGGAAAGCGTCATAAATTGCCGGGGCGGTGAATCGCGCGGAGCCGAAGGGTCCGATCACGCCCTCGAAGAGGCCGGCGTCGAGCGGCGTCGACGGGGCGATGCGCAGCATGAACGGCTGCGCCGCGTCGCCCTCGGGCCAAACCGCCGCCTCGCCGCCATAGGCTGTGACGAGGTAATGGCCCGGGGACGCCAGGCCCTCGAGCCGCAGCCTCGTCATCGCGCGCCCGGGCTTCGTCTCCAGGCTGCTCCTTTCGCGCGAAAGATCGACGAGCTCGCCGTTCTCGCGCCAAAGCCGCAGATCGGAGAGGGCGCGGCCCAGCGCCTCGATCGAGACCCGGCCGTCGGGGCCGACCTCGAGCGCGTAGGAGCGCTGGCGCAGATCGCCGAGCTCGCCGCTTTGCGGCCGTCCGAGCACAAGCGCCGGCGGCTTCTGGTTGAGCTCCACGAAGGGCGTCGCGACGAGGCGCGCCTTGCCGCTCGCTTTCTCAGCCTTGGCGAGGCGCAGCTTATAGGCGCCCTTGTCGAGCAGCGCGTCGACGCGCGCGTCGCGGGACAAAGCCGAGCTCCCGAAGCCGATCGGTCCCGCGATCATGTCGACAAGCTCGATCCGGGCCGCCACAGGAGACTTGGCCGTGAAGCTGTAGCGCCCGGCGGCCGGCGCGGCGAAAATCGCCGAGCCGCCCTCCGCGGCCGCGACCTCCCCGAAAGCGATTGCTGCGGCCGCGGGCTCGGCCCGCGGCGGAGAAGCCGCCCAGAAGCACGTCGCCGCGAGAACCAACGCGCGCAGGGCGCAAGAAACTGGCTTCATGGGTGCTCGCCGCTCGGTCATGCGTCTGGAACTGGAAAAGGAGCCTCGATCTTAAGCGAGCTTAGCACAGACGCTTTTTGCGCCCCAGTGGAATTTCCTATTTGACAGCGGCCATGGAGCCAACTAACGCAAGCGCCCGACGAACCTCCCTAACGCCGGGACGAGCCGCCCGGCGACAGACCAAGGATCTCAGGACTGTGGCCAAACCCCAACTCGGCGCCAAGCACCAATGTCAGGCCTGCGCGACCAGATTTTATGATCTCCATCGCGATCCTATCGTTTGTCCGAAATGCGGAACGATCTTCCACCTCGAACCTCTCGTCCGCAGCGTCGCCCGCGCCGCCGTGGAGGAGACCGAAGAGAACAAGGACGATGCGGAAGTCGTGTCGCTCGCGGACGTCGAGGAGAACGAGAACAAGGGCGCCTCGATCGAGATCGACGAGGACGTCGAAATCGACGACACCGAAAATGAAGACGACACTTTCCTGGAAGAGGAAGAGGGGGAGGACGACGACGTGGCGGACCTCATCGACGGCGACATCGAGACCGACGAAGAGGGCTGACGCGTCACGTCATGCGGGTTTTCCGCTCGTCAGCCCCAACAGCTGCGCCAACCTCGCTCTGGCGCGGTTGAGGCGGCTCTTCACCGTCCCGATATTGACCTTCAAAATGGCGCTCGCTTCCTCGTAGGAAAGCTCCAAGACGCCGATCATCAGCACGATCTCGCGCTGGTCTTCCGGCAGCCTGTCGATCGCCGTCTGCACGTCGTTCATCTCGACCTTGCCTTGCTGCCCCCCCTCGATGACGATGCGGCCTGCAAGCGTTCCCTCGCTGTCCTGCACCTCGCGCTGGCGCCTGCGATATTCGGTGAAATAGGTGTTGCGCAGAATCGTGACGAGCCAACCGCGCAGATTCGTGCCTTCCGCGAACGAGGCGTGGTGCGACCAGGCTTTGACCAGAGTCTCCTGCACGAGATCGTCGGCCGAGGCGTGATTGCCCGTCATCGCGATGGCGAAAGCGCGAAGATAGGGAATCTCCTTGACGACGAGGCCGCCAAAGCCTTCCTTGCTCATGGCGCTTCCCGCTCGCGCGCCTCCAGCTTCGCGAGGAGGGCGAGAAAAATGTCCGGGACCGGCTGATTGATGAGATCCTGGCTGTATTGGCTCAAAATCCGCCCCAGCTGCAATTGCGTGCTCGCATCGAGCGCCGGCTCGTCCGCCGCCGGGTTTAATTTCCGCTTCTCCAGCTCGCCGTTATCGTCGCCTGACATCGGTCCGCCCTCGCTCTCCAGTAAACTCCAGAATGGGAGCCGCGGCGCGCATCTCAACCCCTCCCCCTGGCGGCGGCTGTGCGCTATCATTAATTTAGGTTTTTGCGGAATACGGCGTCGCCGTCGACGCGGGGGACATTTTGTCGCGCCTTCGGTCAGGCGGCGCTAAAGTCGCGCCCATCGAGGAAATCGCCTAATGCCGCTCTCCAAGGATATTGCGCCGCATCTGCCTTACTTGCGCCGCTACGCCCGTGCGCTCACGGGGTCGCAGGCCAGCGGCGACGCCTATGTGGTCTCGACGCTGGAGGCCATCATCGAGGACCCGAAGGCGTTTCCCGCCGATCACGGCGTCCGCGCCGGGCTCTATAAGGTGTTCTCGCAGCTTTGGTCTTCGCTCGCGATCAACCGCACCGAAAGCGCCGCCGACGAGGCGCCGCTGCACGCGCCCTCTTCCGTCGCGCGCAACCTCGCCGCACTCACTCCCCGCTCCCGCCAAGCCTTTCTGCTCAAGACCGTCGAAGGCTTCACCGACGGGGACATCGCCTCGATCCTGAACATCCCGATCGACCAGGTGGACGATCTGATCGCGCAGTGCGGACGAGAGATGGCCAGATGCGTCTCCACCGACGTTCTCATCATCGAGGACGAAGTCGTCATCTCGGCAGACCTCGTCATGATCGCGCAGGATTTGGGACATAGCGTCATCGGCGTCGCCCGCACGCGCGACGAGGCGCGTGCGATCGTCAGGGAACGGAAGCCCGGCCTCGTGCTCGCGGACATCCAGCTTGCGGACGGCAGCTCTGGCATCGACGCCGCAAACGACATTCTTTCCGATCTCGAAGTCCCGATCATTTTCATCACGGCGTACCCCGAGCGCTTGCTGACAGGCGAGCGCCCGGAGCCGACATTCCTGATCAGCAAGCCGTATCGTGTCGACGCCGTGAAGGCGACGATCAGCCAGAGCCTGTTCTTCGATCGCAAGGCCACGAGAACGAATCCCTCGCCCACGGGCTCGACGACGCCTTAGTGGGCTACGTCGGACAAATCTACGGGTTTCCGGCGAGCCTGGAGGCTCGCATCTCGGCGCCACAAATTGGGTGACGCAAGCTATTAGTGGCCCGCTTCAAGTCAACTGAAGCCTCCTCCCTAACCCTCCCCTCCCCGGATCAAGTCCGAGGATCGCGGGAGAGGATACGGGAGGGGTTAAATGGCCCTCGATTTCGTCGACGCAGGCTACGAGGCGCGCCCCTGCTCGGGTCCTTCCAAAAAAAGCAGCAGCTTGGGAACAACGCCTCCCAGGAGACAGTTAAGCCTCGTGTGGCGATTGCTCGCCGCATGAGGGAAGACAGACGGAGCAGCAAGATGCCCACTGCAATGAACAGGACAAAAGGACTTGCGAGCGAGGCTGTCGGAAATCTCATGCGGGGCCTCGGCGCCGTCACGCGCAGCGACAACATGCAGGTCGAAGGAGACACGCGAGGCGCAGAAGACGAAACGATCTCTTGACCGCCGACATCCGCGACGATCGTCCATTGCAGCCCCCGTGAAGGCCGATCCACGTCTGACATCAGGATAGGTTGACGTAGTTCGCGGTCCATCCCACAAAACCAAGAAACGCAAAGGAGTCGAGGCGTGCCCCTCTCCGCGCTCCTTCATCCCGACGGTCCCCCGATCGGGGTCGCCGAATACAGCAGACGATTGAAGTCGATCCTGGAGGCGCTGCCGACCGGCGTCGTTCTTGCGGAAGCTCCAAACGGGCGGATCGTTTATGGCAATTCGGCGATCGAAAGAATGCTCGGACATCCCGTCATCTATTCGAAGGACAAGCACTCCTATGAGGAATGGGTCGCCTTTCATGAGAACGGGGATCAGCTGAAGAGCGACGAATATCCGCTCGCTCGCGTGCTTGCGGGCGAAGAGCGCCCGGAGCTCGAATGCCGCTGCCGCCGCGCCGACGGCTCGCTGCTCTGGGTCAAGGTCGCTGGCGTGCCGCTGCGTAACGAGGCCGGAGACGTGGCGGGCGCGATCGCGTCGATCACGGACATCGACGCCTTGAAGGCCGCGCAGATGCAGTATTTCCACATGAGCCGCGAGCTGCATCATCGCGTCAACAACGCGCTGGCCATGATTCTGTCGATCGCCAATCTCAGCGCGCGCACGCTGCGCGATCCGGCGACCTTCAACGAGACCTTCTCCGGGCGCGTATGCCTGCTCGGTAGAACGCAGGTTCTGCTGTGCCGGAGCTCCTGGGAGCAAATTCCCCTGCTGGAGGTTTTAGCGACAGCGGTGGATCATGACCTTAGCCGCGTAGCGCTTCGCGGCGCCGCCGCGGCCGTTCCCTCCGAAGTCGCGCTCGCGCTCGCGCTCGCTGTGCATGAGCTCAAGATCAACGCCGAACGCTTCGGCGCGCTTTCCGTTCCTGAGGGAAGCGTGGACTTGCGCTGGAGCTGCGACGAGCATGGCCTGCGCATCGACTGGGAGGAGCGCGGCGGGCCCGTCGTGCATGAGCCGACACGCTGCGGGCTCGGCTTGAATCTCTTGCAAAACATTCTTCCGCCGCAGATCGGCGGCCAGGTGCAGGTCGAGTTTGCCCCGCAAGGCGTGCGCGCGTGCTTCGTGCTCAAAGCCGGGACGTGGTCGGCGCCGGCAGCTGACGCCTCGGCTCTCACAGGCTAGAGCCGCCGGCTTTAAGGATCGAGCGAAGCGCGAGCAGAATCGCCGCGACGCGCGGGAGCGGCGTCAACGCGAGGTGAAGCCGCGCAGGCTTTAGGAGCGCAATGATTTTTTTCGCCCGAGGCGCTTCCGTCGCCGCAAAGTTGGCGAATCATTAACCTTAATACTTTTTCCTGCGAGCGGTCTCTGCGCGCCAGGAAAGCCCCATGGTTCCCCGTCAGTCCTACACCTATGTCGATGCGTCCGCGGACTATGTCGTGCATGTCGCGAGGGGGAACAGCCGGCGAAGCTTCACGGTTTCGCGCCTCGGCCTCTATTGCGGCGCAGCGTCGATCACGCTCTTCGCCTCGGCGCTCGTCGGCGCCGCAAGCTACCTGTTTTTTCATGACGACCTGCTGGCGGGGCTGCTCGAGCGGCAGGCGCAGATGCAATACGCCTATGAGGACCGCCTCGCCGCGGCGCGCCTGCGCCTCGATCAGCTCGCAAGCCGCCAGTTCATCGATCAGGACGGCGTCGAAGGCAAGGTGCAGAATCTGGTGATACGCCAAGCGATGCTGGAAACGCGCGCCGCCGTCGTGGCGCAGCTCGTCGAGCATACGGTCGGAGATGACATCGCGCTATCGGAAGAGCGGCGATCTGCGAAAACGGGCGGCGCGACAACGATTCCTCGTTCGGCGTCGGCGCCCGCTACGGCGCCGAAGACCGCGCAGAGCGCGATAGAGGACGTCCTTCAGCCGGCGGACCGCAAGCCGCATCCGGAAAACCTCGACTTGCGGCTCGGGGGCGGCGCTCCGTCGACGGGCGCGACCACGCAATTTCCGCTCGGGCGCAAGAGCGCCGATCACGCCGCGCTCGGCTACGCCAACGAGACGCAATTCGCCCAATCCAGCCCGATCCTCGCCAATGCGGCGGACCCCGGCGTACCGATGCAGACCAGGCTCGACAGCCTCGCGTTGTCGCTCGATCGCGTCGAGCGCGACCAGGCGGCGCGCGTGGAGCGCATCGTCAAGCCGGCGGTGGCGGCCGCAGGAAAGCTGCGTCGCGCCTTCGACGACGCTGGGCTGCCGATCGAGCGCTATGTCGCCAAGGCCAAGATCAAATCCGCGCCTGCGGTCGGGGGGCCTTTCGTCGCCTCGGATTTGCGAGGCGGCGCCTTCGAGCGCGATCTCGCCGCCGCGCAGAACGCCGTCGCGACGCTCGACGGCCTGCGTCGCGCGCTGCCCAGCGTGCCGTTGCGCAAGCCCTTGGCCGGCGAACTCCAGATCACCTCGACCTTCGGCTACCGCATCGATCCGTTCCTCGGCCGTCCGGCGCTGCACAGCGGCGTCGACCTGCGCGAGGAGTATGGAGAGCCGGTCCGCGCCACCGCGGGCGGCGTGGTGACGGTCGCCGGGGCCACGGGCGGCTACGGCAACATGGTCGAGATCGATCACGGCGGCGGCCTTTCGACGCGCTACGGCCATCTTTCGCAAATCGGCGTCACGACGGGCCAGCCGGTGGCCGCAGGCGCAATCGTCGGCAGGGTCGGGTCAAGCGGGCGCTCCACCGGCCCGCATCTGCACTACGAGGTGCGGGAAGACGGCGAGGCGATCGATCCGGCGCGGTTCCTGAAGGCGGCGGCGGCGCTGTCCGCCGCTAAGTAAATCAGCCCAAAGAGCACTATTGCTGCTTTTCGTCTCTCTTTGATAGGGATCCGAAGCTGAACCCCTTGTCGATACGGGAGATCTCCTCGCTGACCTTGAGTGACAGCGCGTCTATGTCCTCCTTGGAGAACAACGTGTGTCGCATCAGATTTTCCGTGTAAGTCTGCTTGTTCTTGTACTGGCTGTAGAAAGCGTAGTTTAGCGCTGCAAGTCCCGTCACCGTGGTCTGGACGACCACGGATTTGAACCATTCCGAATTTTCGAGCCGACCGCCGAGAACCACCGCGAAGGAGGGCCACAGCAATACGAGGATCGAGAACACGAGCGAAAGCAAGAAGAAGAACTTGTTGAGCAGCGCATAGCTGCGCGCCTTGATGTAGAGGTCGTAAAGCAAAAGGTAGCGCCGCTCTGCGCCCCGCTTCTTTTCGGGATCCTTCTCCGCTTCCGCTTCCAAGCGCGCGTATTTGATCAGCAGCCGCGCGCTCGTCTGGTTAGGAGTGTAGATGTCCTCCACCCGGCTTTGCGCTATGCGAGTTGCGCCATCGCTCATAAAACGCTCCTTGAAACGGACGCTTTCGCGGCCTCCGGCCAACCGGGCGCCAAGCGGTCCGACTTACAGCGGAATGTTGTCGTGCTTCTTCCATGGATTCTCGAGCTTCTTCTTCCGCAGCAGCGCGAGCGCCCGCGCGATCCGCTTGCGCGTCGCGTGCGGCATGATCACCTCGTCAATGTATCCGCGCTCGGCGGCGACGAAAGGCGAGAGGAACCGGTCCTCGTACTCCTTCGTGCGCTGCGCGATCTTCTCCGGATCGCCGAGGTCGGCGCGGAAGATGATCTCGACCGCCCCCTTCGCGCCCATGACCGCGATTTGCGCCGAAGGCCAGGCGTAGTTCACGTCGCCGCGCAGATGCTTTGAGGCCATGACGTCATAGGCGCCGCCGAAAGCCTTGCGCGTGATGATCGTCACCTTAGGCGACGTCGTCTCCGCATAGGCGAACAAGAGCTTCGCCCCATGCTTGATGAGACCGCCATATTCCTGCGCCGTGCCCGGCAGGAAGCCCGGCACGTCGACGAAGGTCACGATCGGGATATTGAAGCAGTCGCAAAAGCGCACGAAGCGCGCGGCCTTCTTCGAGGCGTCGATGTCGAGCACCCCCGCGAGCACCATCGGCTGATTGGCGACGAAGCCGACCGTTCGGCCCTCGATGCGCCCGAAGCCGATGACGATATTCTTCGCGTGCGCCTCCTGGATCTCGAAGAAGTCGCCCTCGTCCACGACCTTCAGGATCAGCTCCTTGATGTCGTAAGGCTTGTTGGGATTGTCTGGAATCAGCGTGTCGAGCGAATGGTCGAGCCGGTCGCAATCGTCGAAGCTCGGCCACTCCGGCAACTCGTCGGTGTTCGAGGACGGCAGGAAGTCGATGAGGCGACGCATCTGCAGCAGCGCCTCGACGTCGTTGTCATAGGCCTTGTCGGCGATCGAGCTCTTCGTCGTGTGCACCGAGGCGCCGCCGAGCTCTTCCGCCGTCACGGTCTCGTTGGTCACGGTCTTCACGACATCCGGGCCGGTCACGAACATGTAGCTCGTGTCGCGCACCATGAAAATGAAGTCGGTCATCGCCGGCGAATAGACGTCGCCGCCGGCGCAGGGCCCCATGATGACGGAGATCTGCGGGATGACGCCCGAGGCCAGCACATTGCGTTGGAACACCTCGCCATAGCCGCCGAGCGCGGCGACGCCCTCCTGGATGCGCGCGCCGCCGGCGTCGAAGATGCCGATGATCGGCGCGCGGTTCTTGAGCGCCATGTCCTGGAGCTTGGTGATCTTTAGCGCATGCGTCTCGGACAGCGAGCCGCCGAAGACCGTGAAATCCTTGGCGAAGACGAAGACCGCCCGGCCGTTGACCGTGCCCCAGCCGGTTACGACGCCGTCGCCAGGGATCTTCTCGCCCTGGTCCATGCCGAAATCCGTGCAGCGATGCTGCACGAACATGTCGAATTCCTCGAAGGAGTCATGATCGAGCAGCAGCTCGATGCGCTCGCGCGCCGTGAGCTTGCCGCGGCCGTGCTGCGCCTCGATGCGCTTGTGGCCGCCGCCCAGCCGCGCGCGGTCGCGGCGCCGCTCCAGTCCTTCGAGGATATGCTTCATGTCTCGTTCGCCTTGGGTTTTTGGGGAAAGTTCTAGAACTTTTGCGCGGCGAGGCGCCAGCGCGCGATTTCGCCGGGGGTGAGCAGGCGCAGATAATCGGGCGACGTGTGCTCGGCAAGATCGATGACGGCCGGGCTCACGCCCATCGCCCGGCTATAGCGCGACAGGCGCAGGCGCATCTCGCCGTCGTCGAGGTTGCGCTCGCTGACGAAGCCGTCGACTAGGCTGAAGTTCGTAGAGTAGGTGAACATACGATGCACGCCGACCCGGCTTTGCGGCGGCACCCAGCGCTTCTTGCCGCCCATCAGGGCATAGACGCAGGCCGAGTAGCAGCGGCCCGCATAGAGCTGCGCCAGGCCCCTGCCGCCGGGACGCGCCACGATGATCGCCATGCCGAGCCGACGGATGGTCTCCCCGAGCTCCATCGCTGCGACGACATGGCCACCGGGCGAATCGAGAAGCACAATTCCGTGCAGCTCGCCACCGGGGAGGCTCGCCCGCACGAAGTCCAGGAAGTTCTGCGCGCTGCCGTTGTCGATCTCGCCCTGAGCGACAATGACCTGCGGGCAGTGATCACGGCAATGTCCGCCGCCGAGCGTGACGAGTTCGAACGACATCCCGGCGGCCGCGGACGCTGGCGCCGCGAGAACAGAGAGCAGAATCAGCGCAAATAGTCGCAAGAAAGAAGATCTGGCCTTGGACATCTGGGTCCCCGCGCGGCGTTACGAGCGCTGCGGCCCGCGCCGACGCTCCTTGAGGCCTAATTAGCCAAAGCGCGGCTTGTTTGGCAAACGCCTTTCTCCCGCCGCGGGCCGCCCGCGGCGCCCCGCGGACGGCGTTCGCGCATTCCGGCCGATGGAGGGATGTCACCACCAGTGACGATGCCACCGATGCCAGTGATGCCAGCGATGCCAGCGATGCCAGCGATGCCAGTGATGCCAGCGATGCCAATAGTGCCAGCGATGCCAACGATGCCACCGATGCCAGCGCCAGCGGCGATACCACCAGACCTCCTCGACATTGCCTTCCGGCCCGATCTCGCCAGCCAGAGGCAAGGCGGGCATGGCTTCCGCCGCCCCGACAGAAGCCGCCACGGCGGCGGCGGACAGCAGCGCAGCCGCTAAAAATGCGCGTCGATCCATCGTCTTCTCCTATGCGTCGCAACATCGCGACAATCGTCAATCTAGGCTTTCAGGTCGATATGGCAACGCTTTTGTCAGGCGACAGCTTTCGGGCGAGCTCGGAGACTTCTGGGCGAAAGCCAATCGGCGGCAAGCGCCAAGTGACGACATCACTTTAGATTTTTCCGCCAGTCAGGGCTAAAATCGCCGGGTTGCGACAAAAGCACGCGTCGCCGACGCGCTAGAGCGAATTCCGCAAAAGTTGATAGGCTTTTGCGATCGGAATTCGCTCCAGCATCTTGATCTGGCGCGATTTCTTATCGTTCGCGCGATATCTTGGCGAACGGAAAGCGCGCCATCTAAAGGGGAGAACGGACATGAAAGAGCTGAGCCGCACGCCAAGCGCCACCCGACTCATCGCCCGCGCTGCCGCGGCCGCGGCCATTTGTGCGGCCCTGAGCGGCGCTTTTGCGGTCGCGCAGGACGCCCCGGCGCCCGGCGGGACGATGAGGGGCCCCGGCATGGGCGCCATGGGCGGAATGGCCAGCATGATGAACCAAATGCTGTGCGGTCCGACGGAGCATGTCGAAGGCAAGCTCGCCTATCTCAAAACCGAGCTAAAGCTTAGCGATCAGCAGCAGGCGGCCTGGAACAGCTTCGCCGACGCCTACCGCGCGGCGATGCAGAAGACCGCTGCGACCTGCGCCGGAATGATGAGCGCCAGCGGCGACCATCAAGCCCACCACGGCGTCCTCGGTCATCTGACGATGATGGAGCATCATATGGCGGACCACCTGGACGAGGTCCGCGCCGTCAAGGCCGCGCTCGAGCCGCTTTACGCCGCGCTGAACGACGAGCAAAAGAAGTTCCTCGACCATTCGGCGATGCATGTCCTGGGGCTCATGGGCGGCATGGGCGGCGGCATGATGGGCGGTATGATGGGCGGAATGGGCGAAGGCGGCGGAATGGGCGGCATGAAGCATTAGCCGCCGTCCGGCTGCGCCTCCTCGCACGGAGCGCGCCGGCGGACGGCCGCCCGCGCGCTCTTCTCCCGCTCCTAAGGGTTTTTGCTTGGACTCCGATTGACCGGCCGCGGGGCGGATGTGCTATGCGCGTTTCCACTGCGCCGATTGGCGCTACCTTATTTGGCGCCCATCGGCGCATAAGAGGTCAATATGTCCCTTGAAGTTTCGGTTGAACTTGCGCCAATCGGCGAGGCCGCCGCCCGCGTCGGCGCCCCGGAAGACCAAGCGAAGCCCCGCACGCTGATCGTTTTCGCCGGCGCGGAGCTCGCCTTCGGGTCCGCGACCAGGGCCGTGCTCGGCGAGGCCGAGGCCGAGGTCAAGCGCGCCGCGGGTTTCGCCAAATTCAGCGGCAAGTCGGGCTCCTGCCTGGAAATTCTCGCGCCCGCCGGGCTCAAAGCCGTGTCGCGGCTCCTCGTCTTAGGCGTGGGGCCGAAGCCCGCCAACGGCGACACGGCGCCGGCGAAGCCTTTCGATGACTATCTGGCGCTTGGCGGACAGACAATGGGCAGGATCGGCGCGGGCGCTTCGGCGCTGACGCTGTTCGACTTCGCGCAGGCGCCGAAGGACGCGGCCCACGCCGCGGGGCAGTTCGCGCTCGGCGCCTATCTGCGCGCGTATAAGTTCGAGCCCTACAAGACCAAGAAAAAGAAGGACGAGACGGAACGCGAAGGCGCGAGCGAGATCACGCTCGCCGTGGCGGAACCAGATCCCGCCCGCGCGGCGGTCGCCGAGCAGCAGCAGCTCGCGGAGAGCGTCACCTTGGCGCGCACGCTGGTCAATGAGCCCGCCAATGTGCTGGGGCCGCAGGAATTCGCGCAGCGCGCTTCGGAGCTCTCGGCGCTCGGCGTCGAGATTGAGATCCTCGACGAGCAAGCGATGACCGACCTCGGCATGCGCGCGCTGCTCGCCGTCGGACAGGGCTCGGAGCGGGACAGCCTCCTCGTCGTCATGCGCTGGAACGGCGGGGCGAAGGACGCGGCGCCGCTCGCCTTCGTCGGCAAGGGGGTGGTGTTCGACAGCGGCGGCGTCTCGATCAAGCCCGCCGCCTCGATGGAGGACATGAAGGGCGATATGGCGGGCGCCGCCGCCGTGACCGGCCTCATGCGCGCGCTCGCCGCCCGCAAGGCGAAGGCGAACGTCATCGGCGTACTCGGCCTCGTCGAGAACATGCCCGACGGCAAGGCGCAGCGCCCCGGCGACATCGTGAAGTCGCTGTCGGGCCAGACGATCGAGATCATCAACACCGACGCCGAAGGCCGGCTCGTGCTCGCCGACGCGCTCTGGCACGTCAAGGAGAAATACAAGCCCGCCTTCATCATCGACCTCGCGACGCTGACCGGCGCGATCCTCGTGGCCTTGGGTCAGGAATATGCGGGGCTCTTCTCCAACGACGACGAGCTCGCCGAGCGGCTGGCGAAAGCTGGCGAGGCGACGGGCGAGAAGCTGTGGCGCTTCCCGATGGGGCCGGTCTACGACAAACTCATCGACTCGCGCTTCGCCGACATGAAGAACACGGGCGGGCGCCACGCCGGCTCGATCACGGCGGCGCAGTTTTTACAGCGCTTCGTCGATAAAACCCCTTGGGCGCATCTCGACATCGCCGGCACGGGCATGGGCTCGCCCGCGGGCGACATCAACCAGAGCTGGGGCTCGGGTTTTGGGGTGCGGCTCTTGGATCGGCTGGTGCGAGATTATTACGAGGGGGAGAAGTGAGCACGGGGCGGCGAGCGGGCGCAGTCCACAAGCTTTGCCCGTCAGGTCCGGCGCACTTGCTTTGTGGCGCCCGACCTCGGGAGCGCCACAAAGCGGTCGCGGATCGTCGAGAACAGGCTTGGCGGCAACATACCGTGGGCGACCGAGGCGTCATCGGCGTTCGGCGACCGTCGCAAATCGGGGCCGGGCCACATGAACTCGTTCCACTCCGACAGCACAACCCAGGACTGCTTTTCGTCGAGCCTCAGTCGCGCTTTCACCTTCGCCGGGATTTCGACCGCAAGGTTCGCATCATCAGGCGGCGTATGCGTGATCGGCAAGACCAGCACGCGCGTGTCGCCGCTTTCATCCGTCAGCACTGCGGCGACGATCGCGCAGGAGCGATCCTTGCGGCCGTCTTCTTGGCCCTCGAGGTGCTCCCGACGACAAAGATAGCTGTAGCGGATGACGAGGCCTGGGACGGGCTTGGGAAGGACCACGCCGCCTCAGTTCAATTCCGCGTCGAGCGCCGCAAATTCATCCGGCACTGTGGCTCGCTGCGCGGCTTCGACCCACTCCTCCGGTAGTTCCGTGGTGAGACCTACCCGCCGGTCGCGTCGCTTGAGACGCTCCCATTCTTCGGTCGACATGACGACGAGAGAGTCATGACCGTGCTGGGTGATGATGACCGGCTCGTCGCGCGCCTTGTCACTCAAGGCCCCGAAGGCCTGTTGAAACTCGCTCGCCGTGACGCGGGTCTGCATGTCGCAATCTCCGTTGCCGGATATTTTATCCCAATCAGAGGTTTTTTCAACGGAGCCCCGGCGGCGCGGCCGTCTCCCGAAATCCTTTCGCCGCGGGCGGCGCGTTGCACTGCCGCTCTCCCCGCCGTGCTGCCGCCATCGCATCTACGACAAGCGCTTCGTCGACAAGATGCTTTGGGCGCATCTCGACATCGCCGGCACGGGCATGGGATCGCCCGCAGACGACATCAGCCGGGAGCCGGAGCTCGGGCCTTGGGGTGCAGCTGCTGGATCGGCTGGTGCGCGATTATTACGAGGGGGAGAGTTGAACGCGGCGACGAACCGGTAGAGAGGCGCCTTGGCTTAAGGCGGCGGAAAGATCCTGTCGTCCTGGCGAACGCCCACCGCACAATTTTGTCAGGGCCCAGACGCCATGCCCCGCCATTTTGATCCAGCTCTCGTCAACGACCCCTTTGACGATCCGGGTTTATATGTTGACTTGGTTTTCGAACGCCGCGCGTTGCTGTTCGATCTTGGCGACCTTGGTCGATTGCCGCCTCGCAAGCTTTTGCGCGTCAGCGACGTCTTCGTCACGCACCGCCACATGGATCATTTTGCCGGTTTCGACCGGTTGTTGCGCCGGCTTCTTGGCCGGGAAAAAATCTTAAATCTCTATGGCCCCGCCGGCATGATCGAGGCCGTCGAGCACAAACTCAAAGCCTACACTTGGAATTTGGTCGGCGGATATGAGGGTGAGCTCGTTTGTCGCGTGACGGAAGTGGATGCTGCTGAGCGCCGGAAGTCAGCAAAATTTTCCGGCCGCGCCCATTTCGCACGCCGCGAGGAGGAAGCCCAGCATTTCAAGGATAGTGGCGTTCTTGCACAGGAAGCTGGCTTCCAGGTTCGCGCGGCGACTCTTGACCATGGAATTCCCGTCCTGGCTTTTGCGCTCGAAGAGCGGGCTCAGATCAATGTGTGGCGGAACAAAGTTGAAGCCTTGGGGCTCGACGTCGGCCCGTGGTTGCGGAAGTTCAAAGAGGCGATATTGCGCGGCGCCGCCGACGACGCGCCCATTGAAGTCGCATGGAGCTCGGGTCAACGAGACCAGCCTATGGCTCTCCCCCTCGGCGCGCTCAAGCGGGAGATCATGCAAGTCACTTCAGGGCGGAAGATTGTCTATGTCGTCGACTGCTCGTTCAGCGAAGACAACCGCGAAAAGATAGTCCGCCTCGCCCAAGACGCCGACATCCTTTTCATCGAAGCGACATTTCTCGACGCCGACGCGATGGTGGCTAAAGAGCGGCGACATTTGACGGCTCGTCAAGCCGGGACGCTTGCGCGTCTCGCCGGAGCCAAGCGGCTCGTGACGCTGCACTATTCTCCCCGTTACAGAGGACAGGGCGATCTCCTTGCCCGTGAGGCGCAGGAGGCGTTCCTGAATCGCTGAGGAGCGGGACCACACTCTTCCCACACCCGCCGCTGCGAGCTAAAAAGCGCGCTCGTTCACGATTCCCAGGAGACGCCATGACCAGCATCGTCGAGCGCATCAGCGCCGAGCTCGCCGCTAAGCCCTGGCAGGTGCAGGCCGCGGTGGAGCTGCTCGACGGCGGCTCGACCGTGCCCTTCATCGCCCGCTATCGCAAGGAGGCGACCGGCCAGCTCGACGACGCGCAATTGCGCAAGCTCGAGGAGCGCCTGCGCTACCTGCGCGAGCTGGAGGAGCGGCGCAAAGCCATTCTCGAGTCGATCGAAGCCCAGGGCAAGCTCACCGACGCGCTGCGCGCCACGATCAATGAGGCCGACAACAAGGCGCGGCTCGAGGACATCTATCTGCCTTACAAACCCAAGCGCCGCACCAAGGCGCAGATCGCGATCGAGGCCGGCCTCGCGCCGCTCGCCGACCTGCTGCTGAGCGACCCGCAAAAAGACCCCAAGGCGCAGGCCGAGCGCTTCGTCCAGTTTGAGAAGAACGTCGCCACGGTCGAGGCGGCGTTGGAAGGCGCGCGCGCGATACTCGTCGAGCGCTTCGCGGAGGACGCCGATCTCATCGGCGCCTTGCGCGAGGTCTATTGGACGAACGGCGCGCTGAAATCGAAGATGCGCGACGGCAAGCAGACGGCAGGCGCGAAATTCTCCGACTATTTCGATTTTTCCGAGCCGCTGATGAAGCTCCCCTCGCATCGCATCCTCGCGATGTTTCGCGGCGAGAAGGAGGAGGCGCTCGATCTCGAGATTATCCCGGAGAAGGAGCCGGGAATCGCCGGCTACGAGAGCCGCATCGCGGGCCGCTACAACATCGAGGACCGCGGCCGGCCGGGCGACAAATGGCTCGTCGACGTCGTGCGCTGGGCCTGGCGCACCAAGATCGAGCTGCATCTAAGCGTCGACGCGCGCGCGAAGCTCTTTCGGCTAGCCGAGGACGAGGCGATCAGGGTCTTCGCCGGAAACCTGCGCGATCTGCTGCTCGCTGCGCCCGCCGGCGCGCGCGCGACGCTGGGGCTCGATCCCGGCTTTCGCACCGGCGTCAAGGTCGCGGTGGTGGACAAGACCGGCAAGATCGTGGCGACGACGGCGATCTATCCGCATGAGCCGCAGCGCCGCTGGGACGAAGCGCTTACGACCTTGGGCAAGCTCGCGCGCGAGCACAGAGTCGAGCTCATCGCCATCGGCAACGGCACGGCCTCGCGCGAGACCGACAAGCTTGCAGCGGAGCTCGTCGCCAAGAATCCGGAACTGAAGCTCACCAAGGTCATGGTGTCGGAAGCCGGCGCCTCGGTCTTTTCGGCCTCGGAATACGCTTCGAAGGAGCTGCCCGACCTCGACGTGACGCTGCGCGGCGCGGCTTCGATCGCGCGCCGCCTGCAAGATCCGCTGGCCGAGCTCGTGAAGATCGATCCGAAGTCGATCGGCGTCGGCCAGTACCAGCACGACGTGTCCGAGACGAAGCTGTCGCGCTCGCTCGACGCGGTGGTGGAAGATTGCGTGAACGCCGTCGGCGTCGATCTCAACACGGCCTCGGCGCCCCTGCTCGCGCGCGTGTCGGGACTCTCCGAGACGCTCGCCGTGAACATCGTCACGCATCGCGACGCCAAGGGGCCGTTTAAGAGCCGCGCGGCGCTGAAAGAAGTGCCGCGGCTCGGCCCCAAGGCCTTCGAGCAGAGCGCGGGCTTCCTGCGGATTCTCGACGGCGACGATCCGCTCGACCGCTCCGGCGTGCACCCGGAAGCCTATCCGCTGGTGCGGCGGATTCTCGCCGCTGCGCAGAAGGACATCAAGTCGCTGATCGGGGATTCGGCGGCGATCCGCACGCTGAAGCCTTCGCAATTCGCGGACGAGGCTTTCGGCGTGCCGACGGTGACCGACGTGCTGGCGGAATTGGAGAAGCCGGGGCGCGATCCGCGTCCGGCGTTCAAGACCGCGACTTTCCATGAGGGCGTCGAGAAGATCGGCGATCTGAGGCCCGGCATGATTATGGAGGGCGTCGTGACCAATGTCGCGGCCTTCGGGGCCTTCGTCGACATCGGCGTGCATCAGGACGGGCTCGTGCACATCTCGGCGATGTCGAAGAGCTTCGTGAAGGACCCGCGCAGCGTTGCGAAACCCGGCGACATCGTGCGCGTGAAGGTGCTCGAGGTCGATGCGCAGAGGAACCGCATCGGGCTGACGATGCGCCTCGACGACGAGATTGCGTCCCGCGGCGCCTCAGCGCAGCGCGACACTCGCGGCGCAAGCCCGCGGCGCGAGTTTGCGGGCAAGCCGTCACCGACGGGCGGCGCGCTCGGCGACGCGCTGATCGCGGCGATGCGGACGAAGCAGGCGCGGTGATGCGATTGGCTCAGCGCGCCCCTTCGCGCTCGCGCCGGGCGCGTTCAGGCTCGACCAGGCGGTGACGGATGAGCCAGGTCAGCGCGCGACGCCAGGACTCGTCGGTTTCGCCGCGATAGTCGGTGTGCGAAAGATTGACGAGCTCGCCGGTGCGGGCGTCACGGATGCGAAGCTCGAGCATCTGCTCCATGACGCTGATCTTGCGAAAGAAGCCGAGGAAGACGAGATCGGCGCCGAGCGCACGCGCGGCCTCGGCCTCGCAGCCATTGCACTTGCGCAGCCAATGCGCTTTCGCCTCGGGGTTTTCGGAGGCGCTCGCATCGATGACCTCGAAGAGGCCTGACTGCGCCAAAAGCTCGCGCGCGAGCTTCGACATGCGCGCGAGCCGCTCGGTTTCCGCAGCGCTCTCGCCGGCGAGCGGGCCGCCGGCGGAAAAATCGTCGAGCTCGAGATCGAAGACGGCGAGCTTCGGCCTGGTTTGAGCCAACGCAAGGGGCGCGAGCGCGCCACAGGCGAGGACGATCGCGAAGATGAGTTTTGCAGTTTGACGCACGGCCTCCCTCCATTTTCGAGAAGTTTGCGCGCAAGCAAGGGGGCGCGCTTCCGTTTCTTCCCCGAACCGCGCCGGGAAAATTGCCCAAATCCTGGGAAGACGCTAAATCTGCTGCGTCAAATTGTCGGGAGCCCCCTTGAAGACGTGACGGAGTGAAGCGATGGCTGCCGAGTGCCGGCTGGACCGCATCATCGAGGAGCGCACGGCGCGCCGGCTCGAAGAAGCACAGCGACGAACCGCGACGATCATGGCGGCGCTCGCGGCCGAGGGGGTCGACGCAGCGGTCATTGGCTCGCTCGCCAAAGGAACCTTTCGCGCCCATTCGGACATCGACATCCTCGTGCGCTCGCCCGTCGATCCGGCGCTGCGGCTCAAGGTGGAACGCATCGCCGCAAACGCCCTGCGCGACGCCGGCATCCCCTATGATTTGATTTACGCCAGCGATCTGACGCCTGCTCAGCTTGAGGAATTCGAGAATGATCTCGTCGAAACGCGCGACATTCGCCAAGCTTGATCCCAAGCTCTCGCGAGCAGCGCGAGAGCTGGAGGAGATAAACAAATTTCTCACGGATTGCGAAAACCTCGCGGCTGCGCCAGACAGATGGGCGCGCACATCGGCGACGGCGCTCGGAATCCACAATGTGTACAACGGCATCGAAGACGTGATGCTCAGCCTCGCGCTCGACGTCGACGGCTCGGTCCCCGTCGGCGACGCTTCGCATCAGGACTTGCTCGATCAGATGTCGGTTGCGATCGAAGGAAAGAGACCCGCTTTGCTCGATCAAAACTTGCTTCAAATGCTCGGAGAATTGAAGGGGTTCAGGCACATCGTGCGCCATCGCTACGGTTTCGATCTCGATCCGACGAAGGTGCAGGAAAACGTCGAGCGCCTGCGAAAGGCCTTTCCCGAGTTCGTTCGCGCAGTCCGCGAGCTGGAGCAGGCTCTGGCGAGAACATGAGTTTGCGGCTGGTCACCGGTGGTGCTGTCGGCGGCGGCCTTGATCGAGGGAGGCGCGCCGCTACCTGCGTCGTCGCGATCGCTCTCGAAGCAGGAGCGCGGCATGAAGGCGCACCTTTCGCTCCCCACGGCTACGGCGATGACCGTCCTTTGCGCCGCCTGCGCCTTTGCCCAACCGTGGCTCTCGGCGCGAGACCTGACGCAAGAGACGCGCGGCAGAATTGAGCGCTTCACGATCACGCCGCAAGGCGAGATCGACGGCTTTCTCTTCGCGGACAGCCAACAAGTCTATCTGCTGAGCGATCTTGCGCGCGTGGCGGGCGCCGTCGTGCGGCTGGGCGACACGGTGATCGTCAAAGGCTATCGTTCGCCTGCGGCGCCGGTCATCATCGCGTTGGAGGTCCGCGACGCGAACGACCGAGCGCTCGTTGCGCCGAGCGGCCCCGCGGCGCCGAAGACGGCGCAGTCGGCCGAGACGCCGCAGACGCAAACGCGCGCCACGACGCTAAAGGAAAAGGTCAGGACCACCCTGTACGGGCCTGTCGGCGATGTGACCGGCGCCATTCTCCAGAATGGGGAGCTCCTGCGTCTTGCGCCGCAAACGACGAACCGCGCTGAAATCTTATTGAGGCCCGGCGAAAGCATCGAGGCGCAGGGCCGCATGCTGAGCACGCCATACGGTCCGGTGGTCGTAGCGCAAAGCGTTAGTCCTGCTTCGGAGCGGTGAGGCGCGCGCCACGCGGCGCGCTTGCGCCATTTCACCCTAGTGCGGCAGGTTCGAATAATATTGCGCGAGCGCCTCGATCTCCTCGTCGGTGATGTGCCGGCTCATGTAGCGCATCTCCTTATGCGGCCGCTTGCCCGAGCGGAAGTTCTGCAATTGCTGGACGAGATAGCGGTCGTGCTGGCCGGCGAGATTGGGGATTTCGACGTCCTTGGCGATTCCCTCGTCGCCGTGACAAGCCGCGCATTGCGCGATCATGTCCGCCAGCTCGCCGCGGTCGAGCGCGGACGCCATGGAGAAGCCGAGCGAAAAGACGAGGACGAAAGCAGAGATGTGGATGGCTTTGGATTTCATCGCCTACTCTTGAACTCTCAGCCTAACCCTCGCTGCTCTGCGAAGGCAGGATAAGAAGACAAGAAGGCCGCCTCCAACAACGGAGACGGCCCTCATGCACTAGGCGTGGACGAACCTCACTCCGCCGCCGGCAGCCGCGGCGTCTCGGCCTTCGCCTCGGCGGCTTCGGCGCGCTGGGTGATGATGAGGTCGTCGCGGGTCGTCGCGATCTGGCGGAACTTCGCCATCGCCGCGCCCGTGCCCGCCGGGATCAAGCGTCCGACGATGACGTTCTCCTTCAAGCCCACCAGCGGATCGATCTTGCCGTTGACCGCAGCCTCGGTCAGCACGCGCGTCGTCTCCTGGAACGAGGCCGCCGAGAAGAACGACCGCGTCTGCAGCGACGCCTTGGTGATGCCGAGCAGCACCGGCGTCGCCGTCGCAGGCTTCTTGCCCTCCTCGAGGCACTTGGCGTTCGCTTCTTCCAGCTCGCTCTGATCGACCTGCTCGCCGTCGAGGAACGGCGTGTCGCCCGCATCGACAATATCGACCTTCTGCAGCATCTGCCGCACGATCACCTCGATGTGCTTGTCGTTGATGTTGACGCCCTGCAGGCGGTAGACTTCCTGGATCTCGTTGACGAGATACGCGGCCAGCTCCTCGACGCCCTTGATCGCGAGAATGTCGTGCGGCGCCGGATTGCCGTCGACGATGTAGTCGCCTTTCTCCACGACGTCGCCATCCTGCAGATGGATGTGCTTGCCCTTCGGGATCAGATATTCGACGGGCTCGCCGCCGTCCTCGTGCGGGATGATGTTCAGGCGCTGCTTGTTCTTGTAGTCGCGCCCGAACTGCACCGTGCCCGAGATCTCGGCGATGATCGCGTGGTCCTTTGGACGGCGCGCCTCGAAGAGCTCGGCGACACGGGGCAGACCGCCGGTGATGTCGCGCGTCTTCGCGCTTTCCAGCGAGATGCGGGCGATGATGTCGCCGGCTTGGATCTTCTGTCCCGGCTCCGCGGCGATGATCGAGTCGACCGGCAGCGGATAGCGGGCGTCGCCGCCGCGCGCGAGCTTGGCGATCTTGCCGTCCACGCCCTTGATGACGATCGAGGGCTTGAGACCCGCCGAGCGCATGTTGAGACGCCAGTCCATGACCATGCGCTTGGTGATGCCCGTCGACTCGTCGGTCGTCTCCGCCATCGACTGGCCTTCGACGAGATCCTCGAAGCCGACCGTGCCGTCGACCTCCGACAGGATCGGACGCGTGTAGGGGTCCCACTCGGCAATGCGGTCGCCGCGCTTGATCTTGTCGCCTTCGTCGACCTTGAGCCGCGCGCCGTATTGCACGCGGTTGACCGCGCGCTCCTGGCCGTCCGGTCCCTGGATCACCACCGCGACGTTGCGCGCCATGACCATCAGATCGCCGTCGGAATTGCGCGCGACGTGGCGATTGCGGACATGCACCGCGCCGTCGAAGTTCGACTCGATGAAGGACTGGTCCGCGAGCTGCGCCGCGCCGCCGATATGGAACGTGCGCATGGTGAGCTGCGTGCCCGGCTCGCCGATCGACTGGGCGGCGATGACGCCTACCGCCTCACCCATGTTAACCGGCACGCCGCGCGCGAGATCGCGCCCGTAGCAGGCGGCGCAGACGCCATTCTTCGCTTCGCAGGTCAAGACCGAGCGGATCTTGACCTCCTGGATGCCCGAGGCGTTGATCGCGTCGAGATGCCACTCCTGAATCATCTCGCCGGCGCGCACGATGACCGAGCCGTCCTGCGCGGTGAGGTCCTCCGCCGCGGTGCGGCCGAGGATGCGCGAGGCGAGCGAGGCCACGACCTGGCCCGCGTCGATGATGGCGCGCATGCGGATGCCGCCCTTCGCGCCGCAATCCTTCATCGAGATGATCGAGTCCTGCGCCACGTCCACGAGACGACGCGTGAGATAGCCCGAATTCGCGGTCTTAAGCGCGGTGTCGGCCAAGCCCTTGCGCGCGCCGTGCGTCGAGTTGAAGTATTCGAGAACGGTCAGCCCCTCCTTGAAGTTGGAGATGATCGGGCTCTCGATGATCTCGCCCGAGGGTTTGGCCATGAGGCCGCGCATTGCAGCCAGCTGGCGCATCTGCGCCGGCGAGCCGCGCGCCCCGGAGTGCGACATCATGTAGATCGAGTTGATTGGCAGATCGCGGCCGTGCTCGTCCTTGCGCACGGCGGAGATGCGGGTCATCATCTCTTCCGCGAGCTTCTCCGAGCACTTCGACCAGGCGTCGACGACCTTGTTGTATTTTTCGCCCTGCGTGATCAGGCCGTCGTTGTATTGCTGCTCATATTCTTTGGCCGCGGCGCGCGTCTCGTCGACGATGCGCGTCTTGGTCTCCGGCACCACCATGTCGTCCTTGCCGAAGGAGATGCCCGCCTTGAACGCCTCGCGGAAGCCGAGCGCCATGATGCGGTCGCAGAAGATCACCGTCTCCTTCTGACCGCAGTTGCGATAGACGGTGTCGATCATGTTGGAGATTTCCTTCTTCGTCATCAGCTTGTTGGCGACGTCGAAGGGTATCTTGACGTGATCGGGCAGCACCTGGCCGAGGATCAGGCGGCCGGGCGTCGTATCGAAAATCTTCGACACCCGCTTGCCGTTCTCGTCATAGCTCCAGGCGCGCCCCTTGATCTTCGTGTGCAGCGTGATGGACTTGGCCGCCAGCGCATGCTCAAGCTCGCCGAAATTGGCGAAGGCCATGCCCTGCCCCGGCTCTCCGTCGCGCATGAGCGTGAGGTAGTAAAGGCCGAGCACGATGTCTTGGCTCGGCACGATGATCGGCTGCCCGTTGGCCGGGTGCAGGATGTTGTTCGTCGACATCATCAGCACGCGCGCCTCGAGCTGCGCTTCGAGCGACAGCGGCACGTGCACGGCCATCTGGTCGCCGTCGAAGTCGGCGTTGAAGGCCGCGCAGACGAGCGGATGCAGCTGGATCGCCTTGCCCTCGATCAGCACCGGCTCGAAGGCCTGGATGCCGAGGCGATGCAGCGTCGGCGCGCGGTTCAAGAGCACCGGATGCTCGCGGATCACCTCGTCGAGGATGTCCCAGACCTCGGGCTTCTCCTTCTCGACCAGCTTCTTCGCCTGCTTGACGGTCGCCGAATAGCCCTTGGCGTCGAGACGCGAGTAGATGAAGGGCTTGAACAGCTCCAGCGCCATCTTCTTGGGCAGGCCGCACTGATGCAGCTTGAGCTCGGGGCCGACGACGATGACTGAGCGGCCCGAATAGTCGACGCGCTTGCCGAGCAGGTTCTGGCGGAACCGCCCCTGCTTGCCCTTGAGCATGTCGGCCAGCGACTTCAGCGGCCGCTTGTTCGCGCCGGTGATGACGCGCCCGCGGCGGCCGTTGTCGAACAGCGCATCCACCGCCTCCTGCAGCATGCGCTTCTCGTTGCGGATGATGATGTCCGGCGCGCGCAGCTCGATCAGCCGCTTCAGACGGTTGTTGCGGTTGATGACGCGGCGGTAGAGGTCGTTCAGGTCCGAGGTCGCGAAGCGCCCGCCGTCGAGCGGCACGAGCGGGCGCAGGTCCGGCGGGATCACCGGCACTTCCTTGAGGATCATCCACTCCGGGCGATTGCCCGACTGAATGAAGGCCTCGATGATCTTCAAACGCTTGGCGAGCTTCTTCGGCTTGAGCTCCGTCGTCGCCTCGGCGATCTCCTGGCGCAGGCTCGCGGCGATGGCTTCGAGATCCATCGATTCGAGAATCTTGCGGATCGCCTCGGCGCCGATCATCGCCGTGAAGGTGTCCTGGCCGTATTCGTCCTGCGCGCGCAGATACTCGTCCTCAGAGAGGAGCTGGCGGTCCTTGAGCGGCGTCAGTCCGCCGTCGATGACGATGTAAGACTCGAAATAGAGAATGCGCTCCAGGTCCTTGAGCGTCATGTCGAGCAGCAGGCCGATGCGCGAGGGCAGCGATTTCAGAAACCAGATGTGCGCGACCGGCGCCGCGAGCGAGATATGGCCCATGCGGTCGCGGCGCACGCGCGCGAGCGTCACCTCGACGCCGCACTTCTCGCAAATGACGCCCTTGTACTTCATGCGCTTGTATTTGCCGCACAAGCACTCGTAGTCCTTGATCGGGCCGAAGATGCGCGCGCAGAACAAGCCGTCGCGCTCGGGCTTGAACGTGCGGTAGTTGATCGTCTCCGGCTTCTTGATCTCGCCGAACGACCAGGACAGGATCTTCTCTGGGCTCGCGATCGAGATTTGAATGTGGTCGAACGCCTGCGCCGGCGCGACCGGATTGAAGAGATTCATGACCTCTTGCTGATTCATGGACTTCTCCTCTGAAGACCTGGGCGTCGGGAGCAGCTTCGCTCGCTTCGCGAGGTCTATAAAGATTGCTTGTCGAAGCGAGCGGCCGGGCGCTCCGCCCGGCCCTCCAGCTCATTCGGCGGCGGCTTCGACGGCCCGCGGGACTTCCTCGCCTTCGACCGGCGTCGAGCCAAGCTCGACGTTTAGCGCGAGCGAGCGCATTTCCTTGATGAGCACGTTGAAGCTCTCAGGGATTCCGGACTCGATGTTGTCGTCGCCGCGCACGATCGATTCATAGACCTTGGTGCGGCCAGCCACGTCGTCCGACTTCACGGTCAGCATCTCCTGCAGCGTGTAGGCCGCGCCATAGGCCTCGAGCGCCCACACCTCCATCTCGCCGAAGCGTTGGCCGCCGAACTGAGCCTTGCCGCCGAGCGGCTGCTGGGTGACCAGCGAATAGGGGCCGATCGAGCGGGCGTGGATCTTGTCGTCGACGAGGTGATGGAGCTTCAGCATGTAGATGTAACCCACCGTGACCTTGCGGTCGAAGGGCTCGCCGGTGCGTCCGTCATAGAGCGTGACTTGTCCCGAGGGATCGCGACCCGCCCGCGTCAGCATCTCGACGATGTCCTTCTCGCGCGCGCCATCGAAGACCGGCGTCGCGATCGGCAGCCCGCGGCGGAGGTTTTCGCCGACCTCAAGCAGCGTCGCTTCGTCGAGCGCGGCGAACTCCTTCTCGTCGCCGTAGACCTCGCCGAGCTTCTTGACGAGCGGGCTCGCATCCTGGCTGCGCAAGTAGGCGTCAACCGCGGCGCCGACCTGCTTGCCGAGACCGGCGCAAGCCCAGCCGAGATGCGTCTCCAGAATCTGGCCGACGTTCATGCGGCTCGGCACGCCGAGCGGGTTCAGCACGATGTCCACCGGCGTTCCGTCGTCGAGGAAGGGCATGTCCTCCTGCGGCACGATGCGCGAGACCACGCCCTTGTTGCCGTGGCGCCCAGCCATCTTGTCGCCAGGCTGGATCTTGCGCTTCACCGCCACGAAGACCTTGACCATCTTCATGACGCCGGGCGGCAACTCGTCGCCGCGCTGCAGCTTCTCGACCTTGTCGAGGAAGCGGTTCTCGAGCCGCTTCTTTGCCTCGTCATACTGCTTGCGGACGGCCTCGAGCGAGGACATCAGAGAATCGTCGTCGACGGCGAAGGTCCACCACTGCGAGCGCGGATATTCGTCGAGGATCGCCTGCGTGAGCTCCTGATCCTTCTTGAAGGATTTCGGGCCGGCGATGGCCGTCTTGCCGATCAGCGTCTGCGCGAGGCGCGCATAAGTGTTGCGGTCGAGAATCGCGAGCTCGTCGTCGCGGTCCTTGGCAAGGCGCTCGATCTCTTCCCGCTCGATCGCCTGCGCACGCTCGTCCTTCTCGACGCCGTGGCGGTTGAACACGCGCACCTCGACGATCGTGCCCTGCACGCCAGGCGGCACGCGGAGCGACGTGTCCCGCACGTCCGACGCCTTCTCGCCGAAAATGGCGCGCAGGAGCTTCTCTTCGGGCGTCATCGGGCTCTCGCCCTTCGGCGTGATCTTGCCGACGAGAATATCCCCCGCTTGCACTTCGGCGCCGATATAGACGATGCCGGCCTCGTCGAGATTCTTCAGCGTCTCTTCCGAGACGTTCGGAATGTCGCGCGTGATCTCCTCCGGCCCGAGCTTGGTGTCGCGCGCCATGACCTCGAATTCGTCGATGTGAATCGAGGTGAAGACATCGTCCTTGACAATGCGCTCGTTGAGGAGGATCGAGTCCTCGAAGTTATAACCGTTCCAGGGCATGAAGGCGACGAGCACGTTGCGGCCGAGCGCGAGATCGCCAAGATCGGTCGAAGGACCGTCGGCGATGATGTCGCCCTGACGCACGGCGTCGCCGACGCGCACCAGCGGCTTCTGGTTGATGCAGGTCGACTGGTTCGAGCGCTGGAACTTCATGAGGCGATAGATGTCGACCCCGGGTTTCGCCGGATCGTCCTCTTCCGTCGCGCGGATGACGATGCGGGTGGCGTCGATCTGGTCGACGACGCCCGTGCGGCGCGCCGTGATCGCGGCGCCGGAGTCGGCGGCGACGATCGACTCCATGCCGGTGCCGACGAGCGGCGCATCGGCCTTGACGAGCGGCACCGCCTGGCGCTGCATGTTCGAGCCCATGAGCGCGCGGTTGGCGTCGTCGTTCTCCAGGAACGGGATCAGCGCTGCGGCGACGGACACGAGCTGCTTCGGCGACACATCCATCGCGTCGACCTTCTCGCGCGGCGCCATGACGACGTCGCCTGCATGGCGACAAAGGACGAGGTCCTCGGTCAGCGCGCCTTTCTCATCGACCGGCACGTTCGCTTGCGCGACGTGGAACTTCTGCTCCTCCATCGCGGAGAGATAGACGACCTCGCCGGTCACGTTGCCGTCGCGCACGCGGCGATAGGGGGCCTCGATGAAACCGTATTTGTTCACGCGCGCAAAGGTCGCGAGCGAGTTGATGAGACCGATGTTCGGACCCTCGGGCGTCTCGATCGGGCAGATGCGGCCGTAATGCGTCGGGTGCACGTCGCGCACCTCGAAGCCGGCGCGCTCGCGCGTCAGGCCGCCCGGCCCTAGCGCCGAGAGGCGACGCTTGTGGGTGATCTCGGAGAGCGGATTGGTCTGGTCCATGAACTGCGACAACTGCGACGAGCCGAAGAACTCGCGCACGGCCGCGGCTGCGGGCTTGGCGTTGATCAAGTCCTGCGGCATCACCGTGTCGATGTCGACCGACGACATGCGCTCCTTGATCGCGCGCTCCATGCGCAGCAGCCCGAGGCGATACTGGTTCTCCATGAGCTCGCCGACCGAGCGCACGCGCCGGTTGCCGAGATGGTCGATGTCGTCGATCTCGCCGCGGCCATCGCGCAGGTCGACGAGCGCGCGCACCACCGCGAGGATGTCCTCGCGGCGTAGCACACGCGTCGTGTCGGGCGCGTCGAGGTCGAGGCGCATGTTCATCTTCACGCGGCCGACCGCCGAGAGATCGTAGCGCTCGGGATCGAAGAACAGCGAATGGAACATCGCCTCAGCCGTCTCGATCGTCGGCGGCTCGCCGGGGCGCATGACGCGGTAAATGTCGAACAGCGCCTCCTCGCGCCTGCTGTTCTTGTCGAGCGCCAGCGTGTTGCGCATGTAGGGGCCGACATTGATGTGATCGATGTCGAGCACGGGCAACTCGTCGAAGCCCTTGTCGATGAGCAACGGCAGCGTCTTCGCCGTGATCTCGTCGCCAGCCTCGGCGAAGATTTCGCCGGTCGCGGCGTCATAGAGATCGCTCGCGAGATACTGACCGTAGAGGTCTTCCGAGGGCACGCGGATCGCGTTGACGCCCTTCTCGGCAAGCTGGCGCGCGGCGCGCACGGCGAGCTTCTTGCCAGCTTCGAGGATGACCTCGCCGGTGTCGGCGTCAACGAGATCGGCGGAGGCCTTCACGCCCTTAAGCCGCTCGGCGTCGAAGGGCATGCGCCAATTGTCGCCGTCGAGCTTGTAGGCGATCGTCTTGTAAAAGGTCGACAGAATCTCTTCGCCGTCGAGGCCGAGCGCATAGAGCAGCGACGTCGCCGGAATCTTGCGGCGGCGGTCGATACGCGCATAGACGATGTCCTTGGCGTCGAACTCGATGTCGAGCCAGGAGCCGCGATAAGGAATGATGCGGGCGGCGAACAAGAGCTTGCCCGAGGAGTGGCTCTTGCCCTTGTCGTGGTCGAAGAAGACGCCCGGCGAGCGATGCATCTGCGAGACGATGACGCGCTCGGTGCCGTTGACGATGAAGGTGCCGTTCGAGGTCATGAACGGCATGTCACCCATGTAGACGTCCTGCTCCTTGATGTCCTTGACGGACTTAGCCTGGGTGTCAGGATCGACGTCGAAGACGATGAGGCGCAGCGTGACCTTCAGCGGCGCAGCGAAGGTCATGCCGCGCTGACGGCATTCGTCCACGTCATATTTCGGCGCCTCGAACTCGTAGCGCACGAACTCGAGCAGCGACACCTGCGAGAAGTCGGAGATCGGGAAGACGGATTTGAAGACGCCCTGCAAACCTTCCTCTGGGCGACCGCCCTTGGGCTCGTCGACCATCAGGAACTGGTCGTAGGAGGCCTTCTGAACCTCGATGAGGTTGGGCATTTCCGCCGCTTCGCCGATGTGGCCGAAGAATTTGCGGATGCGCTTGCGCCCGGAAAATTTCTGCGCGCTCGTCTGTGCCATATCCCCTCCCCGAACCATCCTCGCCATTCCGCTCTCGCTGTTGCGGCCGACCTAACCGCGAAACGGCCCCGGCTTGCGCCGGGACCGTGATCCTGGCGGACGAACCGCCGTCATTGCGAGCGAAGCGAAGCAATCCAGGAGTCGAACGCGAAACGCTGATCGTAAGCGCGCCCGATCCTGTTGGATTGCGGATGCGGCCCCTGGATTGCTTCGCTTCGCTCGCAATGACGAACCCAGGAACTGCCGAGCCCTTACTTGAGCTCGACCTTCGCGCCGGCCTTCTCGAGGGCGGCCTTGATCTTGTCGGCCTCTTCCTTGCCGACGCCTTCCTTGACCGGCTTCGGCGCGCCTTCGACGAGGTCTTTGGCTTCCTTAAGGCCGAGGCCGGTGATCGCGCGCACTTCCTTGATGACCTCGATCTTCTTGTCTCCGGCCGCGGCCAGGATCACGTTGAACTCGGTCTTCTCCTCAACCGGAGCCGCAGCCGCTGCGCCGCCGCCCGCGCCCGGCGCCGCCGCGACGGCGACTGCCGCCGCAGCCGAGACGCCCCACTTCTCTTCGAGCAGCTTGGCGAGCTCGGCCGCCTCGAGCACGGTGAGGGCCGAGAGGTCTTCGACGATCTTTTCGAGATTGGCCATTTGTCAGGTCCTTCGAATTTGGTTGTCTGGTTTGGGTTTTGCAAGCCTGCCTCAGGCCGCGTCTCGTTTGGCGTACGCCCCGAACACCCGCGCGAGCTTGGCGGCGGGGGCGGTCGACAGCTGCGCGATCTTCGTCGCCGGCGCTTGGATGAGGCCGATGAGCTTTGCGCGCAGTTCGTCGAGCGACGGCATGGTCGCAAGCGACTTCACGCCGTCGGGGCTGAGCAGCGTCGCACCGAGCGCGCCGCCGAGGATGACGAACTTGTCGTGATCCTTGGCGAAGGCCGCCGCGACTTTGGGCGCCGCCACCGGATCGTCCGAATAGGCGATCAGGGTCGGCCCCTTGAGCAAGGGGCCGATGACGGCGACGCTCGTGCCATCGAGAGCAATCTTGGCGAGGCGGTTCTTGGCGACCTGCACGACGGCGCCCTGCGCGCGAGCCTGCTTGCGCAGGTTCTGCATCTGGGCGACGGTCAGGCCGGCGTAATGCGCCACGACGACGACGGGGGCCTTTTCGAAGACCCCCTTCAGCGCCGCGACGGCTTCGGCTTTTTCCGCTCTGTCCACGGTCTCTCTCCAAAAGCGGGATCTTGGACAAGACCCCGCCGGTTTGCGACATGCCGCCTCGAAGCTTCAAGGCGGCGCCGTAGATCCTGTCCCAGAAGCGAAATGTCGCCTTGGTCGAAAGGGGCGCCAGACCAAATTCGAAGAACCTGCCCGAACCGCCCCTTGAAGCGGCCCGTTCAAGCCCGATAGGTGGTTTCCCCGTCTATGCAGGCCGGCTTCGCGCCCTTTAAGGCGCTTCGCCGATTGAGCCGCCCGAGAGCGGCGCCGGCAGTCTCGGACAGGATATGGCCGGTCCGGCCCGAAGCTTTGAGGCTCCGGCCCGCCAGCCCATCCGCCGTTTCGCTTGTGGCGAAACGGAAGCTTTAGAACCTAAAAAAGGGGCCGCTCGGCAAAGCGGGCCCCGGAAGGGCTTCTTTAACGAGTGGCGCGGGGTTTGCCAAGGGGGATTTTGGGGTTTGGAGCAAATTTGTTGGCGCTGTCCGCGAAGGGCAGGTCAAGGGCGGAAGGGGGCCGCCTTGCCGATCGCTGGTCGCGACAACCCAACGAAAATGGCGTATAGGGAGAGCATGACGATCACACTCACTCCCGACCAAGAAGCTTGGCTCCAGGCGCACGTGTCGAGCGGCGATTTCGCTTCCGTCGAAGAAGCTGCGCGCCAGCTGCTCGATGAACGCATCGCCGAGCGTGAGATCGAAAAAGACGATTTGGCCTGGGCGAAGCCATTGGTCGAAGAAGGGCTTGCCGCGCTGAAGCGCGGAGAGTTCATCTCCCTCCAAGAGCATAAGGTTCGTAACGCGGCCCGTCTCGCGGCGCTGAGAGAAAAGTGACTCGCGTCGTCGTCACCGAAATCGCTGACGCCGACACAGCCAGAATTCTAATGCATTATCAAGCGCGAAGCCGGATATCGCGTCGCGGCGGAATATAGTGCTCGAATCGAATCCTTTTACGATATGCTCGCCGCGTTTCCCGAGAGTTGCCAGGCACGTCCGAGCCTTGGTCCAAATATCCGCGTTGGCGTCGTCACTCCCTATCTTGTGATTTACCGTTACCTCGAGAGCAAGGAGCAAGTTTCGGTGATCCGGATCGTCCACGGACGACGCAATATTACGCAAGAAGTCCTGCGCGGCGGCTGAAAACAGGTCTCGATCAATCTCTAAATTCTGCTACCGCTCAGAGGATTGTCCGGGTCCCACCCATAGCTGACTGTCTCGAACCGCATTGCGAGCGCGTCGATGAGCAGCAGCCGCCCCACCAGCCCGGCGCCGAAGCCCACGATCTCGCGTATGACTTCCAGCGCCATCATCGCGCCGACGATCCCCGTCAGCGCGCCGAGCACGCCCGCCTCCTCGCAAGCCGGGATGCCGCCCGGCGGCGGCGCTTCCGGGAAAAGACAGCGGTAGCTCGGGTTCGGAGCGCCGTCGGCGCCTTGCTCGAACGGCCGCAGCGTCGTCAGCGAAGCGTCGAAGCCGCCGACCGCCGCCGTCACCAGCGGGCGTTTCTCGTAAAAGCACGCGTCGGAGACGAGATAGCGCGTCGCGAAATTATCCGAGCCGTCGGCCACCACGTCATAGCCGGCAACGAGCGCGCGAGCGTTGCTCTCGTCGAGGCGCAGAAAATGCGGCTCTACCGCCACATTGGGGTTCAGCCGCTTGATCGCGTCCTGCGCGCTGTCGGTCTTGCGCCGTCCGACGTCGGTCGAACCGTGGATGACCTGCCGCTGCAGGTTCGACAGCGACACCTCGTCATCGTCGACGATTCCAAGCGTCCCGACGCCGCCGGCGGCCAGATATTGCAGCAGCGGCGCGCCGAGCCCGCCCGCGCCGACGACGAGCACGCGCGCCGCCCGCAATTTGAGCTGCCCGGGCCCGCCGACCTCGCGCAGGACGAGATGACGGGCGTAACGTTCGATTTCTTCCGCCGAAAGGCTCATGCGCGGGAGCTTTTACGCCATCGTCCGCGCCGCGCAAGCCGCGCACGGTCGCTTAATCCGAAAGGAGCGCCTATATGACGCCAAAGCCCGCGCCACGGCGCCGCCTCAGAACAGGGAACGAATGCTCAACATCGCCAATCGGCCAAGCGCAACGCAAGGCGCGCGCTCTCCCGCCGAGGCCGGACTCTTGCAGACGCTTACTCGCCTCTGGCCTTACATCTGGCCGAAGGGCCGCCCCGATCTCGAGCGGCGGGCGTTCGTCTGTCTCATTATTCTCGTCGTCGGCAAATTGATCAATGCAGCGACGCCCTACGCCTTTAAATGGGCCGCCGACGCCATCGACCAAAAAGGCGCGGCGGCCGTCGAGCCCTTGCTCGTCGGCGCGGTGGCCTTCACCATTCTTTACGGCTTTCTTCGCGTTCTGCAGGCGTTCTTGCAGCAGGCGCGCGACGCGCTGTTTTCAACGGTCGCCATGCATGCGGTCAAGCAGCTCGCGGGCGACGTATTCGTGCATATGCACGAGCTGTCGCTGCGCTTTCATCTCTCGCGCAAGACCGGCGGCCTCACGCGCATCCTGGAGCGGGGACGCGACGCGATCGAGACGCTGTCGCGGCTCGTGATGTCCACGGGCGCGCCGACAGTCATCGAATTCCTGTTCGTGCTGGCGATTTTTTCGCTCCAGTTCAATCTTCTTTACGCGCTTGTCGCCGGGCTCACCATCGCGCTCTATCTCGTCTACACGACCGTCGCCACCAACTGGCGCATCGGCATCCGTCGCGCCATGAACGACAGCGACATCGACGCCAACGTCAAGGCCATCGACAGCCTCCTGAACTTCGAGACGGTCAAATATTTCTGCGCCGAGAGGCGCGAGGCCGAGCGCTATGAGAATTCGATGGAGCGCTACCGGCGCGCGAGCATCAAGTCTTACACCTCGCTCGCCGTCTTGAACGCGGGCCAGGCGACGATCTTCACGGCGGGCCTCACGCTCATGATGGTCATGTGCGTATACGACATTCGCGCCGGCAAGAGCACGGTCGGCGATTTCGTGCTCGTCAACGCCATGATGATCCAGCTCTATCAACCCCTGAACTTCATGGGCACCTTCTATCGCGAGGTGCGGCAGGCCGTCGTCGACATAGAACGCATGTTCCATATCCTCGCGCAGGACCCCGAGATCGCCGACCGGCCCGGCGCCCCGGCGATTTCGGTGCGCGAAGGCCGCGTCGTCTTCGACGACGTGAAGTTTCACTATGACCCCGAACGCCCGATCCTGCGCGGAGTCAGCTTCGAGGCCAAGCCCGGCAAGACTCTCGCGATCGTCGGCCCCTCGGGCGCAGGCAAGTCGACGATCTCGCGCTTGCTGTTCCGCTTTTACGAGCCGCAGGGCGGACGCATCTCGATCGACGGCCAGGACATCCTCGCAGTCACCCAGGCGTCGCTGCGGCAGGCGATCGGCATGGTCCCGCAGGACACGGTGCTCTTCAACGACAGCATCGGCTACAACATTCGCTACGGCCGCTGGGACGCGACGGATCAGGAGGTGCGCGAGGCCGCTCGGCTCGCGCAGATCGACGCCTTCATCTCCGCCGTTCCGGGCGGCTATGAGGCGCAGGTCGGCGAGCGCGGCCTGAAGCTGTCAGGCGGCGAAAAGCAACGCGTCGCCATCGCGCGCACCCTCCTCAAAGGCCCGCCGATCCTGCTGCTCGACGAAGCGACCTCGGCGCTCGACAGCTTCACCGAGCACGAGATTCAGGAGGCGTTGCGCCGCGTCGCCAAGGGGCGCACGACGCTCGTCATCGCTCATCGGCTCTCGACCGTCGTCGACGCCGACGAGATCATCTTCCTCGATCACGGCCGCGTGATCGAGCGCGGGACGCATAAAGAGCTGCTGCAGCTTGGCGGATCCTACGCCGCAATGTGGAACCGCCAGCGGGAGGCGGCCGAGGCGCGCGAGAGGCTGCTCGCGGCCGCCGCCGCCGAAATAGTCGAGGCGTGAATGGACAAGCGAGAGACGCGCCTTGTCGCCGACATCGGCGCGACCAACGCGCGCTTCGCGTTGGTCGGCGAGGGCGGCGCGCCCTGCTCGCCGCGCGTCTATAAAGTCGCCGAGCATCCTTCGCTCGCAGAAGCGATCGGCAGGTTTCTCAATGACGAAGGCGGCCCGGCGCCGACGCACGCGGTGCTCGCCATCGCCGGGCCGATCATGGGCGACGAGTTCCGTATGCTCAATCATCCCCCATGGTCGTTCTCGATCGAAGCGCTGCGCGGCGCCCTGCGGCTCAAAACGCTGCGCCTCGTCAATGATTTCACCGCCAACGCCTACGCTATTCCGTTCCTGAAGCCGACCGATCTGACGCAGATCGGCGGCGGCGCGCGGCGCGAGGGCGCGCCGATGGCGATCCTCGGCCCCGGCAGCGGACTGGGCGTCAGCGCGCTCATTCCGGGGCCGGGCGGCGCCGTCGCCATCGAAGGCGAGGGCGGCCATGCCACGATGGCCGCGGCCACGCTGCAGGAGGCGGCTGTGCTCGCGAGCCTGCGCGCCAAATATGATCACGTTTCGGCGGAGCGCCTGCTCTGCGGGCCGGGGCTTGTAAATATTTACGAGGCGCTGTGCGCCCTGTCCGGCGTCTTCCCGGCGGATCTCGTGCCCGCGCAGATCGCGCGCGCGGGCGTGGAGGGCTCCGACCAGCTCGCGCGCGACGCGCTCGAGATGTTCTGCGCGATGCTCGGGAGCTTCGCCGGCAATCTGGCGCTGGTCATCGGGGCGCACGGCGGCGTCTACATCGCCGGCGGCATTGCGCCGAAGCTCGGCGACTATCTGGTGAAGTCGCAGTTTCGCGCGGCCTTCGAGGCGAAGGGCCGGCTAAAAGCCTATCTTGCGGAAATTCCGACCTTCGTGATCACGCACGACTCGCCGGCGCTGCTCGGCGCCGCGAGCCTGCTGCCGCAGGCGCTATAGCGGTCTGCTTTAATCAAACCGAAGCCTTTCGGATTGCGGGCCGGGAGGCCGGCGGACCAACGGCGCTGCGATGGACCGTCAGCCTCCAGGCTCGCATCGTGACACGCGAATTCCACGAAGCGGACCAGTAGTGCGCTATCGTCGCTCCTCGATCAATTCCCGCCAGACCGCCGGCAGGGTTGCGCTGATGTCGTCCGCGATGAGCCCGGGACCGAATATCGCCGCCGCGCGCGCGTGCATCCAGGCCCCGCTGGAGGCCGCCTCCAGCGCCTCCATGCCCTGCGCCATCAGGCCGGCGATGACGCCGGTCAACGTGTCGCCGGAGCCTGCCGTCGCGAGCCAGGGCGAAGTGTCGAAAAGCATCGTCGCGCGTCCGTCCGGCGCGGCGACGATCGTGTCCGGCCCCTTATAGAGCACGACGGCGCCGCTCTCCAGCGCCGCCGCGCGCGCGGCGTCGAGCTTCGAGCGCACCTTCGCTGTCCAGGCCGCCTCCTGCACCGCGAACAAGCGCGAGAACTCGCCGGCGTGCGGCGTCAGCACCACGGGTCCCGGCGCCTTGGCGATCAGCCGCCACAAGGATTCGGCGTCGCCGGAAAAGCTCGTAAGCGCGTCGGCGTCGAGCACGAAGGAACGGCGGCTCGCATGGTCCGCCGCAAGCGCCGTTTCGACCAGCGTCCGCGTGGCGGCCCCGACCCCGAGCCCCGGCCCCAGGGCCACGGCGTTCATGCGCTTGTCAGCGAGCAGCCGTTTCAAGCCCTCGGGTCCTTCCGCCTCGCGAAGCATGACGCTCGTCAGCGCCGGGGCGTTGACGGCCATGGCGTTCTTCGGGCTCGCGACCGTCACGAGCCCGGCGCCGGCCCGCAGCGCCGCAACGGCGGCGAGCCGCGCCGCGCCCGTATGCGAGGCGCCGCCCGACAGCACCACGGCGTGGCCGCGAGAAAACTTGTTGCCGTCGATGCGCGGGAGCGGAAGCCGCTTCAGCCATAATAGCGGCGCGTTGATGAAGGTCTCGGGCGCGATCTCGTCGAGCACGCCGGACCGGATGCCGATGTGGGCGAGTTGGAGTTCTCCACAATGGAGGCGTCCCGGCAGCAGCAGATGCCCGGCCTTGAAGCGGAAGAACGTCACCGTCGCGTCGGCCTCGACCGCGACGCCGCGCACGGCGCCGGTCGACCCGTCGACGCCCGAAGGAATATCGACGGCGACGACGTGCTGGCCGCTTTCGCGCCGCCACCGGTTCAGCCGCTCGATCAGCGCCGCCGCCGCGCCCTCGATGTCGCGCGCGAGTCCGGCGCCGAACAAGGCGTCGACGACGAGATCGACCCCGTCGAGCGAGGCGGCGGTCGCGTCCTCGACCGGGCCGGCCCAGGCCGCGGCCGCCTGACGCGCGTCGCCGCGCAGCGCCGCGCGCGGCGTCAGCGCCGCCACCCTCACCTTAACGCGCGAGGAGCGCAGCAGGCGGGCCGCCACATAGCCGTCGCCGCCGTTGTTGCCGGGCCCGCAGAGGATCAGCACGCGGCGCGCGCTGTATTTCTGCAACATTTGCGTTACCGTGCGCGCGATGGCCGCGGCGGCGTTCTCCATGAGCGTCATGCCGGGCACGCCGCCGGCGATGGTCAGCTGGTCGGCGCGCGTCATCTGCGGCGTGGTCAGGATTTCGATCGGCGGGCGGCTCTGCGGCATGGCGCAATGGTCGCAAAAGCCGCCGCGAAGCGCAATGGACCTGCCCGCGGCTTTTCGTCTGGCGGCGGATTTTGCTAAGCCTGTCGCAAAATCTTCGCCCGCCTCGGGACCGCTCCATGCTCTCGCTGATCCTGACCTGCTTCGAGTCCACGCTTTCCGAGGCGAAACGCCGGGAGGGCGTCGTGCGCAGCCTCGCCTCGCTCGTGCCTTGCGTCGTCGAGGG